>DOBT01000233.1 GCA_003503675.1 Cyanobacteria bacterium UBA8530
CACGCAATCGATCCTCCAGCTTCGCAAGGTTTCCGGCAGCTCACGGGCGTCCTTCATGGATCCGAAAGCCTGAAAACCGGACAAGGGATGACGACATATTTCCTCACAGGCTTCCTGTGCCTCGGCTCCTTCGCAAAGCAAAAGCATGCGCTGGCTGGCCATGCTCAGCAAATCAAGCCACAAGTTTCGGCTGCCCAGGAGGCCGAGGCCAGCCGGGATCACGGCCACCAGCAAGGCGGGATAAACCAGGAGCGGGAAAAGGAAGGCTCTGGCCACGACGAGGGACATGAGGCTTCCGGCGAACACCGCCCCCAGGATGGCCCGCCCGCGATGCGGTTCGAGGGAGTACTGATCGGCGGAATACAAGGCGGCCAGGCTGGTGAGCAGCCATACCAGGACCAGGGATCTCGCGTCGACCTCGAAGAGGGCGAAAGAAGCGAGGCAGGAAAGGCAAACGACGACGCTGTCGCTAAGAACGAGGATCAGGCGCCGCTCGGCCTCCCCGAGTACCAAGCCTGAACCCAACCCCTCCAGAAAAGCTCGGTTCCTGGATTTCGGAAGTCGCAGCGAATCGATCGACATTTTCTCTTCCCCCGTTTCTCAGAGCCCCAAGTCCATGCGAAGGATCTCGAAGGTTTCGGCGTATCGGTAATCCGCCTCGAACCCCCGATGGCGGGCTCTCGCCTCGACTGCATCGAGCCAGTTTTGACCGTATTTCTTGAACTGCCCCTCGTGCGCCCTCAGGGCGTCGAGCTTCCTTTCGATGGTCGCTGAGATGTCCTGGTATACCTGGGCGCGGTAGCCGACATAGGAGCGACCGGAGGGACACATCGGCTCGTACATCAGGATGGAGGAGAAGCGACGGGNNCGGCTCGTACATCAGGATGGAGGCGAAGCGGCGGGCGGCGGAGATGGTCGACAGCGAAGCCCCCTGATGCGCCTGATGGGTGTCGAAGACCCAGTGGGACAAGATGAGGTCGGGCTTGAAGGCACAGAGCTCCCGCTCGATCTGTTCCACCACCTCGGAATGGTAGGGGATGTCCTTGGTCGAATTCTTCAGGACCACCAGGTCCTCCACCCCGAGGATCCCGGCGGCCTTCTGGCCTTCCCGCTTCGCTTCTTCCTTGGTCCTCAAGACCTTTCCGACGGTGTCGGTGTAGTCCGATTCGCTCAGCACGATCATTCGAATCGTATGCCCTTCCAGGACGGCCTTTGCCAGGGTGCCGCCGCAGGCGAGTTCGATGTCGTCGAGGTGAGCGCCGATTGCTGCGATTTTCATGGGCCTCTTTCTCCTTCCCTGGTGAGTAGCGGCTGCGTCTTTTCTTTCGCGAAAAACAGCTTAGCGATCAAGCCTTGCGGCAGAAATTGCGAAAGGCACGAGAAAATCGATGCAGATCGAATAAGCCAGCGAGCGTTTTGGCTGTTAAAAACATGAGGTTGCCCACGACGAAGCCTTGAAGCAGCAGGAGGTAAGCATGTTCGCACCACCGAAATTAAAGGGAATCGCCGCGCCCTTCCTCTTCCCGGCCCGCTCCTTCTTTCCGCCCAGGGTGGACCTTCACCTGCACACCGACTTCACGGACGGCCGTTCCTCCATTTTCGAGATGCTCGAGAGCGCCGAAAAAAGAGAGCTGGAAACCATCGCCTTCACCGAGCACGTGCGTCGGGGCAACACCTGGTTCGACTCTTTCCTGGAAGCGATCGCCTTCGAGAGAAGCCGCTTCCCGAACCTGGGGATCCTCGTGGGGATCGAAGCCAAGGCCCTGGATTGCGAGGGAAGACTCGATGCCGACGAAGAACTGCTCGAAAAGGCCGATCTGGTTCTGGGGGCCGTCCATGGCTACCCCGACGGGAAAGGGGGATTCCATCCTCTCGCCTCCCTCGACCCCGATGAAGCGGCAAGAATCGAGTTCAACGCCGCCTGGGCCCTTCTCGAAAAATCCCCCCTCGACGTCCTCGCCCATCCGGGCGCACTCACCCTGAAGCATTTCGGTTTCTTCCCGGAAGACTACCTGCACGCCCTCGTGTCGAAGGCCGCGCGGGAAGGACGCGCCATCGAGCTCAACGGCGAATACCACACCTCAGAGCAGTTGGCCCGGCTGATCCAGTGGTGCGCCGAGGAGGATGCCTGGCTCTCCCTCGGCTCCAACGCCCACCATGAAAGCGAAGTGGGAAGGATCAACGCTCGAATCAAGGAGGAAATGCTCGATGTCTAAAAGAATTCTCGTCACCGGGGTCAACTCGACGGTCGCCCATNNTCTTCCGGGCTGGACCTGGAGATCTTCGGCTGCGACATCAACCCCTACAGTCCGGGCCTCTACCGCGTTCACCACGCCTTCCTGGTGAAGCCTTTTTCCGATCCGGACTACGAGGAGCAAATGCTCGCCCTCCTGCAAAGCCAACGCATCGACGTGCTGCTTCCCGCCGTGGAAGCCGAGATGCAGAGCCTGGCCGAGCGCAAGGACTTTTGGGAAAAACGAACGGGCACTCTCATCCCCATCAGTCCGAAAAGCCTGCTCGACATCACCCAGGACAAGTACCGGACCGCCCTTTTCCTCGAAAAAAATGAATGTTCCTTCCCCGAAAGCACCGTCGATCTCAGTCCCGCGGGAATCGAGCGCCTGGTCGAGAAGGTGGGATTCCCCCTCATCGTCAAGCCGAGACGGGGCTCGGCCTCCCGTCACGTCTACCTGGTGTCTTCCCTCGAGGAACTGCGCGATCGCCTCCGCCTGGTGCCGGACGCCGTCATACAAGAACACCTCGACTCCGAGGAATACACCTGCGGCGCCTTCATGGACGCTCAGGGAAAACTGAAGGGGATCGCCGTATTGCAAAGGGGCATCGGCCNNGAGTCACCATGACCGCGATCGCCGATGCCTTCCCCGAGGTCGAGGCCGAAGTCGAAAAAATCGTTTCCGCCCTGAAGCCCGTCGGCTCCTGCAACGTCCAGTTGAGGATCAATAAAAAGGGAAAGCCGACCGCCTTCGAGATCAACGCCCGCTTTTCGAGTTCGGTGGCCATCCGGGCCCATTTCGGCTTCAACGAAGTCGAAGCCACCCTTCGCTCCTTCCTCTTCGGGGAGGAGATAAAGGCTTTGTCTCTTCGCAAGGGCGTGGCCATGCGCTACTTCAACGAGGTCTACATCGAGAGGGAGGAAATGGACAACATCCTGGTGAGAGGGGAAAGCCGGCCTTTTTCTAAAATAGAGGAGCACTTTTAAAGGGGGCGGTTGCCCCCTTTAAATTTCGTTCGGCCAGAGGGCCCGGGTGATCGTTCCGATCGGGTCCTCTTCGCGTGAGATCCGCTCCAGGACGGGGTAGTGGATGTTGTCGAAGGGANNCTTTCCATGAATCGGTTGGACAGGGTCAAGAGGTAGAGCATGGGATCGAAAAGCGGGTTCCCCTCGATCTCCACGTCCCCCCAATCCACGATTCTCAGCTCTCCCTTGTCCAGCAGGAGGTTGCCGTACCAGAAATCCCCGTGCACGGCGCAGGGGACGAAAGAATCCAGCAAAGGAAGTTTCGGATGAAGTTTCTTCAGCCAACCTTCCATCGCCAGTTTCTCGCCTCCCCAGGCGAGAATTTCTTTCGCTTCTTCGGACAAGAGGCGGGAAGAATCCCGCGAAGTCGCTTGCTGAAAGGAAGAAAGCCAGGCCAGGGCGCTCTGGCCGAAGGCCGCCATCGTCCTTCTGGTCGGCTGCGTCCCCACCCCTTCGGTGAAGGGCTCGATGATCGCGATGGAGTCGGAAAAATCCTCGGTCATGCAGTGGGGAATCGACTCGCGAAGAAGGGGCGGCAGTGCGGAATAAATCTCCTGGCGAACGAAGGCCTGCCGTTTGACCAAGTCCAGCTCGTTCCGATAGGTGTGGCAGACCAAAAACGGCCGCTTCGCCTTCGGCTTGAAGACGAAGTAGAGGTCTTTGCCGTTGCGCCCGACCTTGAGGAGAGTCAGGGGGCCGAACCGCTTCGAGAGTCTCTCCTGTAGCTTCATATCAAGCCCTTTCTGCCAGGACGAAAAGGTTGGCGGCCAGGAAAACCGGTGAGAGCAGGGGGGCCATCCAGCGGAGGATTTCCATTCTTCGGCATTGCCCCCGGAGCATCGCCCGCATGAAAAAGCGGAACATGCGCTTCTCCTTCAGGGGAAAGAGGGCAAAGGGCACGTCGTCGGTGAGGATCAGGGCGTAGGTCTCCTTGACCCGGAAGCCCGCCTCCCCCAGAAGGGAGTGCACCGTATCGAGGGAGGCTCCCTCCCGGACATCGATCTTCCCCAGCCAGGAAGCGAGAAAGGGAAGGAAGTGATCGTTGTGGCAGCGGATCAAGAGCGGCATTTCCGTCTTTTTCGTTTTCTCCTTTAGCTTCCTTTCGAGCGAATCCAGGTCCTCCAGGAAGAGCACTTCGTCGAAGAAACTGTTTTCGCAGATCATGTCGGCCTCCAAAGCAAGCGTAATTCCCTGAGGGACAGCAAGCGCGTTCCGAGCAGAAGGACGGGATAGGCCAGGGTAGCGAGGAGAAAGGCCGGCAGGAGCGGAAGGCGGAAAAAGGCGAGGGGGAGGAGGATGAAGGAGGAAATCAGGAGGCTCTTGAAGAGGAAGGAGAAATCGCGCTCCCCGTTCCCCAGGATGCCGCGCAGGTAGAAGTAAAGCAGGCCGACGCGCAGGAGATCGGTGGCGATGGTGGTCAGGCAGGCCCCCACGGCCCCCCAGCGCATAAGGACCAGTCCATTGCCGAGGAGGTTGAAGGCGGCGGCGAGCCCGGCGCAGGTCGTCCGCTCGTTTTGCCGATCGCAGGCCGTCAAGAGCGTGGAGAGGGAGTGGTTCAAGAAGCGCAAGGGAACGACCAGGGCGAGGAGCTGCAACAGCGGCACCGCGGGCCCGTAGGAACCCCCGAAGAGGAGCTCCACGATCGGGCGGGCGAAGAGGATCACGAAAAGGCTGATCGGGATGGCGGCGATCATGAGGAGGCGGATGGCCGCCTCTCCCTGACCTTTGATCGCCCTCGGATCGGACTTGGCGAGCGCGCTCAGCCGGGGGAACAGGGCGTTGTTGAAGGAAATCGCCAAAATCGTCATGGGAACGATCAGCATTCCGGCGGCGCGATAGTAGCCGGTCTCGTACGCCCCGCACCAGCGCGAAAGGAGCAGGATGTCGACGTTGACGTAGACGGTGGAGAAAACCAGGTTCAAGGCGAAGGGGACGGCCTGGCGCAGGAGGCCGAGCTGCTCGGAAAGCCCGAGATTCGCCGGCGCGAGGCCCGGCAGGATGAAGCGCACGAAGAAGACCGCGGCAACGAGGACGTTGAGGGCCTTGCAAAAGCAAAGCCAGCCNNCCCCTGCCGAAAGCCAGCAAAACCGCTCGCACAGGATCGAGGTACTTTCGAACTCCATCCGCTCGTAAGCATAGAAAACCGCCTGGAACAAAAGGGCCACGGCCGCGAGGAACATCTGCAAGCTGGCGAGCATCAGGGTGAGCCCTTGATCGGAAGAACCGAGGCGAGTCCCCACTCCCACCACCGCGACGCCTCCCAGCAGGGAAAGCGGTAGGATGGCGCAAAGTCCATTGAGGAGGTAGTGGCGGGCCTCNNCGCGATCGCGGGCGATGCTGCGCACGAGGAGGCCGTCCAGGCCGCAGCCGAAGAGGAAGGAGCAAAGGCCCGCCAGGCTCGAGATGAAACCGATCTGACCGAAGGCCTGGCTTCCCCATTGCCGTGCCAGCCAGGTGCTGACGAGCAGGCCGCTGGTCAGCTCGAGGCCCCGCGAGAAAAACTGAAAGGCGGTGTTGAGAGAGATGCGGTTCAACATAGGCTGCCTCGTCGTTCTATAATAAGGCTGGAAAATACCATCTTTTCAAAAAAGTCGGGGAAGGAAAAGGCGGGAAAAGGCGAAGAAATTTGGCCGAAAAAAAAGGGGAAGGCCTCCCCCGGACGGGGGGAGGCCTCGGTCACTTCGTCAGCGCCTGATCAGGACCACCGCCGCACCGATCATGGTGGAAATCAAAAGGATCGTCTGGTCGAGATCCGGCCCCCAGATCTCCTTCACCTCGATCACCGTCCCCTCTTGCAGGCGCTCCTCCTTTCCGGAAAGCAGCTGATCGAGATCGCAATTACGGGACGAACCATCCGGCTCCACGATCTTGATCTCGTTCCGCCTGGCCCTTTTCGTCAGGCCCCCCGCATTGGCGATGGCTTCGGAGATGGTGGGGGACTCCTCGAAAGCGAAGGTACCCGGGTGATCGACCTGCCCCATGACCGTCACCCGCAAGGGACGGAACTTGGCGACGCCGATGGAGATCCGGGGCTTGGCCAGATAACTCGAATAAGCCTTGCTCAAGATCCGAGTCGCCTCGGGAACGGTCTTGCCCTGGACGAAGATGTCCTGGACCAGCGGCAACGCGATGTGTCCATCCG
>DOBT01000031.1:0-204 GCA_003503675.1 Cyanobacteria bacterium UBA8530
CCAACTTCCTGGTCGACCAGAGCGTGCCGGATATGATGTTCGAAGCCATCAAACCCTTCATCCGCAGCCCGCTCTCCTTCCTGATCGCCCTTAACATCTTCCTGCTGGTCGTGGCGGCACTCCTGGATATCTATTCCGCCATCCTGGTGGTGCTGCCGCTCATTCTGCCCCTGGCGCATCAGTACGGCATCGACCCCATCCACG
>DOBT01000031.1:251-4079 GCA_003503675.1 Cyanobacteria bacterium UBA8530
AATCGCCCACCTTTTCCGGAAGGTGGGCGATTCTTTCTTTATTGAATTTCCTGGTTCGGAGTCGCGGTCGGCTCGGGGGAAGGCGTCGGTTCGCTGGACGGGGTGGGCGTCGGCTGGGATGAAGCAGTCGGATCGGGGTCGATGACGCCGTACAAGGGCTGGGGCACCCCGTACTCGGGCTGGATCCAGGGCACACCGTATTTTACCTGGGGCGGCGTAGTCGGGTCGACGTTCGGGGTCGCCGTGGGGGAGGGGGTCGCTTTGAGACCCGGCAATAGACTCTGAACGTTGATCGTGCAGCCGGCGAGCGATCCCACGCTGACCGCAAGCAGAATTCTCTTGAGTAGCGTTTTCATTCGGTCCGGCTCTTTTCCCTTGCGGCTCATGCTGCCTCCCCTCAATAAACCGAAATCGTCCAGGGCCCGTTCGAAGTATCCACTCTGATATAGTATGGCACTCCGATTTCCATCAAATCAACCGTTTTCGTCCACGGCCCCGTTCCCAACTCATCGAATAGCTCGGTTTCCCTGTCGATCGATGAGCCATCTAGGTTGGGCCTCAAAGCATAGAGCTGGGCGATGAGCCCCTGGCTCCCGGACGAGGTGGCACGAAATTCGTGCGCTCCAGCAGAAACAGTGAAGGGGCCATTGTTGATCGGCTCCGACGGCCCGCTACCTTGATAGACGAACAAAGGTGTCGCAGTGGGCGTAGGTGTAGTTATCGGCGTCGGCGTGGGAGTAGTTGTCGGCGTCGGTGTGGGAGTAGTTGTCGGCGTTGGTGTCGATGTGGGTGTGGGAGTAGTTGAAGGGGTGGGCGTCTTTTGTTTGGTGGCCGGGACGCCGCTGTAGATGGGAAAGTTTTGGGCGAAATCGACGCCCGCTTTGTTGGCGTTGACGGTACAACCCGAGAAGAGGGCGATCGCCAAAGGGACCGCAAGGAAAGCGATCGATGCAAGGTTTCGCTGGTTCATGGCTGTCCTCCCGTGGTCTCGACGCTGTTTGCAACTATAGCATAGAATGGTTATAGGCCAAGAGCGCTGTTACTTTCCAGCAATCGCAGGGAGTTTCGTCGCTCTGGCACTCGGTTCGAACGAAATTACGGTCCGATCGGGCGCGGCCAAGGGGAGCCGAACGGTTTCCGTCGCTCCTCCGGCCGGGGTCACCAGCTATCCGGCGGATAACGTCGTCGATATCCAGGACTTTTCCCTCACCTACTTCTACAACTCGGGAGTGAAGTACCTCCACTACGTCTACAAGTTGAGCATAGCGGACGACCTGGGGATGGCCCACAACAACTACTATTATCCCGGACTGGGCAACGACGCCTTCTCCTCCTTGAAGCTCGACGAGGACACCTTCTCCTTGCTGGTAGACGGGGACAAGTGTCAAGTCGCCCAGCACTTCCTCTACAACAGCCAGATCCAGATTTCTCTCAACCCCCTGGACGCTTCGAACGGGTTTGCCCCGCCTGCCGCTCCCGCGGCGGTGGCTTACATTCATGACCGCGAAAGGATCTCTTCGCTCGCCAGCGACGGAACCAAATACCTGGCGGTGGGAATTGAAGTGGGCGCCGAGAGCAGTTTCCTCAAGACCTATCTCTACGATGCGGCGCTCGCTCAAGTCGTAGGCGGGACCAAGGTCTGCGAACTCGGGACGATAGCCGTCGATTCCCTGAACTACACCATCAGCAGCGTCTGGAACGAATCGGAATACCTGGTCGCCTTCACGCGCAAGCAACAGCGGGTGGTCAACGGGGAGGTCAAATCGGTTTTAGATATTCAGGCTTTTCGTCCAATACCATAATATAAATACCTTCTGTTCTTTACCTAATCATAAGACAGCTTCTGTTTTAACAATCGATAACACTGTTGTTCGTTTCTATTTGAAAAATCATACCGATGTGAAAGGAACCGAAATGAAGAGATGTGCGATCTTGTTTTGCACGCTGTTGGTAGGGTGTGGTGCTGTGCAGATTTCTCCCTTAGCAGTGAAAACCTCGAATGGGACGCTCTTTCGAGCCGATGGTATTGCTCAAAACGAGGTCCTGGTAAAGTTGAAGGATGGAAGCAGTATCCAGGGGATGAAAATCCAGGTAAAACGTTCGATTCCATCGCTCCACGTCATGGTGGCCGATGTTCCAGATGGCAACGCTTCGGAGCAGTATATCCAAGCTCTGAAAAAAGACCCCCGGGTCGCGTACGCTGAAACGCTTCAACAGTTTACCCTTCAGGCGCCTACCTTGAAGAACACACGCGAGACCCAAGGGGTTCCCGACGATCAGATGCTTCATCTCCAATACTATCTAGATTCCATTCATGCCAAGCAGGCATGGGATATCACCCGAGGAGAAAAAAGCGTAAGAGTAGGAGTCTTCGACGGCGGAGTTTGTATGGATCATCCTGACTTGGAAGGACAGGTTGTGGCCCGCTACGATCTCTATCCTGTAAACGATGAAAGGTCTCTCTATGAGCATGGGATGCTTTGTGCGGGGATCATCGCCGCTACCGCGAACAATGGTTTTGGAATTTCGGGGGTTGCTCCGGGGTGTGCGTTGTTGGATGCACGCATCTATGACGACAGTCGTAGGACGACCCAGGAAGCCTTAGCCGGTGGAATCGTTTGGGCAACTGATAATGGAGCAAAGGTCCTCTCGATAGGTATTTGTTTGCCTAAAAGAGCGAATTCTCAATTGATTCGCGACGCATTGCAGTATGCCCTGGATAAAGATGTGGTTTTAGTGGCTAGTGCAGGAAACAACGAGCAGATGATCGATGAGAAATCGGCTGTTTGTTTTCCGGCAAACTATCCCGGGGTGATTGCCGTGGCTGCGACGGATAAAAATAACCATCGTGCGTATTTCTCGAACTACGGCTCCCCTATTTCGGTTTCGGCGCCTGGGGTTGGGATTCTTACAACCACTAAAATGGGCAAGTATGGGGGAATTATTGGGTGGGAAAGAGAGGATGGGACAGGGATGGCCTCATCTTGTGTCGCGGGGGTTGCGGCTCTTATTCGTTCCAAATACCCGAAACTCAACCGTGAACAGGTAAGGGAGCGCATTGAGAAAACGGCGCTAGACATTGGAGCGACCGGAAAGGATCCCTATTACGGTTATGGCTTGGTGGATGCCGCTGCGGCCCTAAAGTAATGGGTGTGGCTACTCCTCGTGGAATTTTTCATACGGCCAAGCCCTCGATTAGCGACCTGCCGTAAAGACGCTCGTGCTCTCGCTTGATTCGGAACTTCGTAAATTCATCCACCTCACCGTTTTCCGTGACGCTCCGAAGGTTCAGCACAGCTTGGGCCCCCGTAGGCTTCCATTTCATTCCCGCGCGCCCCATCCGGTCCTCGACCAGATGACGGCAAGCACCTTCAACCGAGCCTGTTCCGATCGGATACCCCACCGCGTACCATTCTTCGTAAGGAATGCGATTACGAACCCCCTCCAGGTAGCCGATCACCTTCTTCAGCGTTTCTTTCTTGATTGGTTTTAATCTCACTCCCTTGGTAAAACTCTGCTTGAGGCCCCGGATCACGGTCGAAACGTCGTTTGCCATCAGGCGATCCTCTCGCTCCTTGACCCATGTTCTCGCCTCAGGGCTCCCTTCTGGATGGAAGACGTGCGCGGCCTTCCAGAGATATTCCACGACGTGGATCCAGTCAACGCAAGGCTCAGCCTCGGGGGAAGAACTCGACTTGCAGGTCGGCCAGATCAAGATCCCCATCCGACAGGAAGAGGGTCTTGCTGCAGCCGTAGCCTCGTTTTTTGGCTTCGGGTGCGAACTTCTCGAAGGCGGCGCGCTTCGTGCCCATGAAGGCGTAGACCTTC
>DOBT01000213.1 GCA_003503675.1 Cyanobacteria bacterium UBA8530
CGATCGTCAGCGATCCGAACGGTGATGAGCTGAGCTATCATTGGTATACCGTCCTTCCGAACGGCGAAACCCTCGAGAATCCGAACGGAGGCGCCAGCGCCATCTGGAAAGCGCCTCTGGCGGCCGGGACCTACCAGGTCCACCTCAGCGTGGAGGATGCCTACTTCACCACCACCTTCTGCTCCTCCCTGCCCATCTCGGTACCCAACCTTCCTCCCGTCCCCTCCATCGTAGGCAAGGACGGCTCAACCCTTCCCGCCGAGCTCGAAGTGGGCAAAGCCCTCGACCTCGAGGGTCTCGCCACCGATCCCAACGGCGATAACATTTCCTGGCGCTGGGCCGTGACGGGCGGAAGCCTCTCGGGGACCGGAGCCGACGTTCGCTGGACGCCCCCTTCCACCCCCGGCAGCTATACCGTCACCGCTTATGAGAGCGACGGGATTTGCGAAGTTCCGGTTTCCCGGACCTTCCAGGTGATCGCCCCGACACCGACCCCGCCCCCGACTCCGACCCCTTCGCCCACCTATTCGAGCGGCACCAAGATCCGGGTCGGCCTCTACGCGACCACCAGCCAGACCGTCGTCTTCGAAGAGTTCGATCTCTCGGGCTTGCCCCGGGTCGGCACCAGCCTGAAACTCGGCTTCTTCGAGCCCAACCTGACCTATGACTACGTCAACGAGACCGACAACACCGGGAAGAAGATCGGCTTCTCCTGGAACTACCTGACCTGGGGCCAGTACGGGTTGGTGAAATCCCAGACCCGCGTCTACGCCGGCGACATCCAGGACGGTACGACGCACGTGCTTCCGAACTTCTATCGGGTCGGTTATCCCGGAAACTCGGCCGTCTTATTGGATGCCAACGGGATTCCCCTTTCGAANNCCGACCTCCCGCGCCCGCGTCTGGAGCAACTCCTACCCCTCGGGCGAGCTCATCTGCGGCATCAAGATGATCAAGGCCGTCATGAAGGCGAGCTATCCCGTCCGGCTCTACCGCCTCTACTTCGACGACGGGTCGATTGGGGACTCCACCACCTACACCTCGGGCATGGTGACGGGCACCATCACGGGAGTATCGAAGAAGGGAAGCGCGGTGATGCCGGTCGGAACCAAGTTCCGCTGCGGAGTGATCGACAACTCCAACGTAAGCGCCTATGCCGCCTTCACCCCGGTGCTCCCCCCCGCCATCCAGAAGTACTTCTAAAATAGAGGCGCCCCGGCTCGATTCTCGATCCGGGGCGCCTTTTTGGCTATACTGGAGGCTCGATTGATGATTGCTTCGGATAGCGAGGGGCCATGCCGGAAAAAAAGAGCTGCTACATCGCCTTGACTTGTTATTTGCTGGCGCTCGCCATTCTCTTGCTCGATCAGTTCACCAAGTTCGCCGTGGCTTCGACCCTCGAACTGGGACAATCGACGGTCGTGATCGATCAACTCTTCTACTTGACCCACGTGCGCAACCTGGGAGCCGCCTTCAGCCTCTTCTGGGGCAACAGCGGCATCCTGAGCATATTTTCGCTGGCGGTGGTCCTCGGAGTCATCGTTTATCAATGGCTCAAGCAACCCGACGACATCCTGATCGTCCTCAGCATGGGCTTTCTGATGGGCGGCGCCTCGGGCAACCTGATCGACCGTTTTTTCTTCGGCTTCGTGCGCGACATGTTCGACCTGCGCTGGGCGGGGAATAACATCTGGCCCATCTTCAACGTCGCCGACATGGCCGTTCTCGCCGGGGTCGGCCTCATCCTCCTCCACTCCCACTTCCACCCAGAAGAAGAAAAAGAGGCAGTCATTTGAAGCGAAAGAGTTTGTTCGTCGTTTTCGAGGGGATCGACGGGTCGGGGAAAAGCAGCCAGATCGGGAAGTTGAAAGAAAAGCTCGAAAAGAGGGGCTTCGACGTGGCCACCTCGCGCGAGCCCACCGATAGCCCCTACGGCCGGCGCATCCGGGAGATCGCCCAATCCGGCCGAACCGGGGTTTCCGCCGAAGAGGAAGTGGAATTGTTCGTTTGCGACCGCGAGATCGACGTGAAAGAGAACATCCTGCCGGTGCTCGAGCGGGGCGGGATCGTCATCCTCGATCGATACTTCTACTCGAACATCGCCTACCAGGGAGCCCTCGGCCTGGGCCCCGAGTGGATTCGCGCCAAGAACATCGGCTTTCCCGAGCCAGACCTCGTCTTCCTGCTCGACCTCGCTCCGGAACAAGGGATCGAACGCATCCTTCGAGGCCGCGGGGAAGAAAACAACCAGGGCTACGAGCAGCTGGATTTTCTCAAGAAGGTCCGGAGAAACTACCTTTCCATGGGAGACTCGAACATTCTCCGCATCGACGCATCCCAGCCGGAAGAACTCGTCGCCGAGCAGATCTGGGAAGAGATCGAAGAAAGGTTGGAATAATCGATGCCTTCGACCGAAAAAATGAAGGTCCGGAGAATGGAAAAAATTGAATTGGCCGTCGCTCTCGACCTCGCGGCCGCGGAAGGCTGGAACCNNCGATGCCGACGCCTTCCATGCCTGCGATCCGAACGGTTTCTTTCTGGCCGAATCGAAGGAACAGATACTTGGCTGCATCTCGGCGGTGGCCTACGGGGAAGATTACGGCTTCATCGGGCTCTTCCTGGTGAAACCCGAGCTGCGCGGGGGAGTCATCGGGCTGCGCCTGAGGGACGCCGCGCTGGAATACTTGGGCGATCGCAACATCGGGCTGGACGGAGTGCTCGCCAAGCAAAAGAACTATCAGAACGCCGGCTACAAAATCGCCACCCGCAACATCCGCTTCGAGGGGGTCGGAAAGGTTTTTTCGACTTCCCGTGAGGTCTTCCCCCTGAACGAAGTCCCCTTCGAGGAAATCGTCGCCTTCGACGCATCCTTCTTCTTCGCGCCTCGCCCCGCCTTCCTCCAATTCTGGCTCGACCAGGAAGAAGGACTGGCGGTCGGAAGACGCCANNCCGGGATGGGAGTGCTGCGCGCCTGCCGCAACGGCTACAAGATCGGCCCCCTCTTCGCCGATAGCCCCGAGATTGCGGAAGAGATCTTCGAGGTCTTGTCGAATCACGCCAAGGATGCCCCGCTTTTCTTGGACGTGCCGGAGAATAACCCCGCCGCCGTGGCATTGACCGAGAAATATGGTATGAAGAGAGTATTCGAGACGGCGCGGATGTACAGCAAAGAAGCGCCGGACCTGCCGATCGGCAAAATCTTCGGGATCACCACCTTCGAGCTGGGCTGAAAAAAAGGAAAAAGATGGAGATTTTCGATGGATATTAACTATGTAATATCCCAGATCAAAGAAGGATCCGCGTTCTCCCCCGAGGAATTCAAGCAGCTGATGACGGGGATCCTTTACCAATATTTCTGGCAACAGGACAAGGAGTTCCACGAGAACTACCGTGACAGCGACGACGGACGCTACCTCGACGGCCTGGCCGTTGCCGGGATAGACGAAGTGACGGCCCCTGTTCCCATCGAAATCATCTATCTTTCCTCGAAAGACAAGAACGCCTGCCAAAGGATAAGGCAGTTCGTCGACTCCGTTTACCCCAAATACGACAACGCCCTCATCGTCGGCAACTTCTCCCTCGTGAACGGCGAGCACTCCGGACTGATGAAGGAAATACAGACCGAGATCCCGAACTTCAATTTGATCCTTTGGGACGTCAACAAGGTCATCGAACTCATCCACAAATACGCCAAATACCTGATCATGAACGGGCACATCTCCACGATCCTCGCGGCGAACAGCGTCATCGACGAGGCGATCAAGGACCCCAACCCGAACTGGCAAAGGGCGCGCGACACCTACAAGAACGAGATAAAAAAGAGCGAGAACAACATCGCCCTCTTCCTGGGCGCGGGCATCTCCTCCTCCGCCGGGGCGCCCTCCTGGGATACCCTGATAAGCAAGCTTCAGATCGCCATGATCAGCAAGTTGTTCTCGGACAACCTTCAATTCCAAGACAACGAAGAGCTGTTCTTGAACAACTCGTTGTTGTCCCTCTACAAGTCATCGCCCCTTTTGGCGGCCAACTACCTGAAGGACGGCTTGGGTGAGTCCTTCGAATCCGAGGTCACCCGGATTCTGTACGAGAACCTTCTGGAATCGAGCACTTCCCACCTCCTCAAATCGCTCGCCAGGTATTGCGTGGGCAAGAAGACTTCCGGCAAGAAGCTCGATATCGTCACCTACAACTTCGACGACCTGGTCGAAAGGCAATTCGACGAGGCCGGCCTGGGTTACTTGCCCGTCTTCCGGGAAAAGGACACCGTTCAGGACGAGAACGTCGGCATCTTCCATGTCCACGGCTTCCTGCCCAGAAACATGGCCGAACAACCCTCGCTCTACAGCCGAGAATCGGGCAACCTTCTGGTGCTGGACGAAGAGGGTTATCACGATCAATACATCGACCCCTACTGCTGGTCCAACATCATCCAGTTGAACTTCCTGCGGGAAAGGACCTGCCTCTTCATCGGCCTCTCGATGAACGACCCCAACTTGAGAAGGCTGCTCTTCATCGCCTCGCGAAAGAACAACTCGATCCGCCACTATGCCATTCTAAAAAGGCTTTCGATCGACGAATTGATCAAAGACACCGAGAACAACGAGAAATTACTGAAGTACGTCAAACACTACAAGAACAGCTATCCCAACGACAAGAAAGCCGGTCGCCTGATCGAGGAACTCATCTCCAAGCCGTCGTCGGACAGCATCCGGAGCAGCGTGGTCCAAAGCTTTCTCACCGCTTACCACGGAATGCAGGAAAGCTCGTTCAGAAGGTTCGGGATCAACATCATATGGGTGACAGGCTTCTCGGAGATTCCGTTGTTCATAGACTCTCTGAGAGGGTGAATAGGGTGTGGCCGCTGAGCGTTGGGATGCTAATGCAGCCAGAAGCTGCCATATTAAGATGGCCACACTTTTTCAAATTTTCTAGCGCCACTAATCTTGTTCCCGTTAATGGGAATGTCAGTCGGAGCGACAGGCTCCGAACCCTGAACGTTCCCCCTACTAACTTGAAGCCGGAGGATTACCGCAAGTATTGGTTCAGGATCGAGTTACTACCAGGGTTTGTACCTCTTGAGGCATCAGAAGACCCCCACNNCACTAACTGGAACAAGATTCAGTGTTATTCCTATGTTGATCCCCAAAGTGGTGCGCTACCAAACTGCGCTATGCCCCGAGAAGGATACTAAGAAGATCCGAAAAAGGGATGGGGTCGCATTCTATGAAGAGCAGGGACAGAAGATCTTCATCTTCTTGATTTGTGACGAATCAAAGAAGATGAATGGAGATATCGGAGCATGCCTGCCGATCGTCGGGAATATCTGGAATTACTTACGCCAAAAAACCGCAAACACATAAGTAATAGTGGAATTTATGGCCATCGCCATTAAAGACATGTATATCATCAGCAGAAAGAACTAATACATATTATTAACTGTCTGCCAGTCTTTTGAATGTCTTATA
>DOBT01000040.1 GCA_003503675.1 Cyanobacteria bacterium UBA8530
GAACGTTGCGGGGGATGCTCCCACGGCGACCAGCAGGCTCCGATTATCAGCCAGATTGTCTTTCGTGACGCGCAATTCGACCAAATAGTGGTCGAGGTCGGCGATTTCTGCCTGAACGATTCGCGCAACGAACGACATCCTGACGGTCAATTTTACCCCGGAGGCCTGGCTCGCCTGGGGGGTGACGACGCCGCCGGTAGTCCCGATTTGAGAACAGCCGCCAAGCAGTACCGCCGAGCCGAAAACCAGCATGGAAGACATCAGGAAAGGCAAATATTTCAAAGCCAGCCCCCTTTTCATCGAACCCTGCGAATGCAGTGGTTGCCGGTATCTGCCAGGTAGATGTCACCGTCGGCGGAGAGCGTTATCCCCCGAGGGTTGCTGAACATCGCCCCGGCGCTGGTAGTTTCTGCCGAAGTGTAGCCCTCTTGGCTTCCTGCCAAGGTCTTGACGTTTCCGTCGGGCAGGATCTTCCGGATACGGTGTTTGTCGGTTTCGGTGACATAGGCATAACCGCTCGCATCGACCGCGATCCCGGTGGGATTCGCCAGGTTCGAAGCCAGGACGGAAAGAAGGTATTGGCCATGACAGAGGAGGTAGTCCCCGGAATCGATGGTCTTTCCGGAGTGTAGAACGGCCAACCAGACCCGGTCCTTGCCCGTGATATAGAGGTTCCCGGCCGCGTCCACGGCCAGATCGTTCACATCGGCGGAAAGGGAACCGTTGGGGAATTGGCAGGTCGTGACCGAGCCGCAGGGGTCTATCCTGCGGATCCTTCGGTTGAAAGTATCCGCCACGAAAACGCAACCCGCCTCGTCTACCGCCAGGCCTGCCGGTTGGTTGAAGCGCGCGCTCCCCCCGGGGCCGTCCGAAAAACCGGCCGTCCCGCTCCCGGCGAGGGTCGTCACATTTCCACTTTCGTCGATCTTTCGAATGCAGTGGTTGAAACTATCCGCGACATAGAGGTTGCCATGGGCGTCACAGGCCAAATCGCTGGGCAGATTGAATTCGGCGAGGTTTCCGATGCCATTCGAGAAACCCGCCTTCCCGCTCCCGGCAAAAACGGTCAGATTGCCATTTTCGTCGATCTTTTCGATGCGGTGGTTGAAGGTATCCGCGACATAGAGGTTNNAAGAGAGCAGTCGAGTTCCCGGGATGGCCGTTGCCCGCTAGAGTCGTTACCAGACCGCTCTTCGGCAAAATGGAGGCGTTCGGAGTGATTGTGAGGGGAAGGTCGGCCTTCGACGGGGCGGCAACCACTTGAAGAGTCAACCAATTGCTTTCGACCTGGCCATCGGAAAGATAACTATCGACTCCCCCATAATAGAAGGCGTTGCTGAAAGAGACGCGAATTTTCCCTTCCCCGTTCCCATCGGCCTTCGCGCAGAAGCTATTGCCGATGCAAGTGACGGCGCCATCGACAGCAAAGGAATTGGGCCGGGGGGCTACCCCGTAATCCTCGCCGGACCAGAGATTCCATTGGGCATCGATCTGCAGAGGAATTTCGCTTCCCTGCACCACGCTCAGGTTCGGGGTGGAAATATTCAAAGAACTCGGCACCCAGAAGACGAAATTCGAAGAGAGGGAAGAGTCGTTCTCTCCCGCCTTAATCCAGATCAATCCCGTCGCGGCATCCGCTGGGACGGTGACAAACCAATGCTCGCCATAATACTGCGCATGGTCTCCAAGGATCTCACCAGCGGCCCGATATTCGCCCGTGACGGCCCCTGAGTGGTGGTTGAAGTAAACTTCGACGTTTTTATGGGGTAAGTTCTCACCAAAAATAAGGAGCTTCGCTCCCGGGCCACCGGCGTTTCCGTTCAAGCTCGTGATGATCGGCGAAGAAACAGCGGCGAGCGTGATGGCACAATACGTCGTCTCGCTCGAAACCAGATTGACGTTGGCGGATCCCCTGGCGATCGGCTTTTCGATGACGGGGTTGAGGTTTTGCGGCTCAAGGACGTGGTAGGCGGTCACCTCTACCGCCAGATTATCGGCGGCTTCGAGTTGGAAGTTGACCGTGGCATCCACGTCGGTCCGGAGCAGTTTCTTTCCAGCGAAGGTCTTTCCGTCCTTCTTCACGCTGACGTAAAGGGCGTTGGTGTTTCCCAGGATGGAGGCGACCTCGTATTTGGGCCATTGCACGCAGAGCTGCAGGGTTCCCAGAGTGGAGTCGCTGGTCGTCGCGGATGCGGGCAGTTTTAAAGGGGAAGGCAGGGATTTTGCGGCACAGCCCACCAATCCGATCGATAATAAGAGAATCAAAACGCGTTTTGAAAGATTCACTCGTTTTCCTCCTATTCCCCGATCGTCAGGCCGAGATTGGCGCTACGGGTCACGATGAGATCGAGGTAGTTGATCGAAGACGTCAAGGCAAGGCGCTGATCCGTCGTCCCCCCTAGGTAATTCGTATTGAGGTAAGTGACCGGGCAATCCAGGAGCTCGTTGCTGCGGCTCCCCCCTAGGCTCGCCTGGACATCCGCTGTTCCCAGCTTGGGTACAGCAATCAGTGAAAAAACACCTTTCTCGTTTCCGGTCACCGTGAAAAGCCCTTGTTCGCCGGCAACGGGCGTCACCACCGGCTTATCCCTTCTCGAAGCATGGGTGCCGGTAGTGAGCTCTGAAAACCACACGATCCCGGCGCCGGCGGGACAATCGAGCGCCACGGAAAGCCCCGTCTTCAGGCCAGTCCGCTGGGAGAAATTTGGATCCGGCGCAAGATCGCCCGGCAAGACGGCATTGATGAAAGAAGTTTTATGCCAAATGTCGTCCGCCGGGTTGCGGGGCACCAGCGGTATATGCTTGGTGAAATCGAAACCGGCGACCGTGAGTTTGGCCGCAAATGGCTCGTCGGCGTTCTTTCCGATCACGCAGTTACCGTTCGAGATGGAAGAACTGGGGATGGTCCATTTCAGGTTGAGCGGATCGGCAGAGGCGTAGTTTTTGGCTGTTTCACCATTTCTGAAGAGAAAAACCGGACTGGCAAGGAAATGGGTATCGCCGATTTCAGCGTCGACCTTGATGGAGAGTTCGCGAACCATCCAAAAAACCAGGTTGGAGGTGGAGTCGATGCCGTCCACCCTCACCACAACCCGACCGGTGGTGGCCCCGGCAGGAACAACGACCGTCAAAGAACTATCGCTTTCCACGACCAGGTCTTCATCGGGAACGATCGTCTCGTTGAAGCGGACCTCGGGCTTTTCGTTCGGCTCGGCCTGATTGATGAAGTTCCGGCCCCTGATCTTGAAGGTATCCCCATTGAGGCCTCCGATGGAGCCGTATTCCACGTTCTGATCGGCTAATTCCGAAAAGGATTCGATGGCAGGGGCGTTCAAGACGTTCAGGGTGATCGAGACGGGGCAAGATTTTCCGACCACGACGTTGATTGCCGCATTGCCCTGCGCGATGACGGTTTCGCCACGACGGCCATCGATCGTGATTGCATAAGCGCCCCCGTCCAATTCGTAACTAAACACGCTGTAAGTGGGCGCGCCGCCTTCGACAGGCGGAGCGGATATTTCCTCGGTTTTGATGACGACGTCCCTTTGCTTGATGGTCAAAACGATCTTATCGGTACTGTAGGGAATCCCTGCCGTTCGGAAACCTCTCACCTTCTGCGGCCAGCGAATTTTCAGGGAGAGGCTCCCTTTTTCCTGCGTCTTCTGATCCCGATTCAACAGGGCCTGCAGCCCTTCCGGGATCTCCCGGACGGCTGCTTTCGTCAGCAGGTTGGAGGACGGCGCGAGTTTGCAGCCCATCAAGATCAGGGCCAAAAGAAGGAAGGATCCGAATTGCCACAGTCTTTTTCTTTTATCCATCTCAAGTCTTCTCCGTGTCATCGTTCAGCGCGCTTCTCGCTCAGGATCTCGATGGGAACTTCGCCCTTGGCCGTCACGATCACGTTGGCGATCGCCTTCTTGGCCGGATCGTCGATGGAGGTGGCGGTGATGGTCGCTCTGCCGGCCAAAGCCCCCCGAACGGTGGACACCAAGCCGGAGGAGCTGACAATCACCCGGGAAACATCGGAAGAACTCCAACTGACGCCATGGGTTGAAGTGTTCGCGAAGACGGTGGCATTCAATTGCTGCTGAGTCGTCAAATTGGGTGCGGGAAGGCCTTCTTCCGGCATGGCGTTGAGGGTGAATTCGACGACGTCGATGATCACGCCGGTGACGTGGCGAACGATGGGGACGTCACCACCGCCGCTGCTGCTGCTGCTTCCGCCAGGAATCGGCGTCGCACTGGGTGCAGGAGTGGGCGGGGAACTCGGTGATTGACTGGGAAGGGGGGTGAACGCCGGAGTAGGGGTCGCCGGGGCAGTGGTCGGTGTAGGCTTTGGCTCCGGATCGACCGGCGTAGCCTCGATATCTTCCTCGGCTTTCGCGATGACCAGATCGAGCGCATTCGAATCCACGTCGGTCGAGCCCTTGAGGAAGTCGCTGAAACCCTGCAGGATGTCAGCTTTCTCCGGCGACGATGGAGCAAGGGGAGCAACCGACGCCGCGATCAATGCGGTGAACTGGTCGGGATCCTTTTCGATCGCCTGCATCATCGAACTGACTGCACCCTGAACATCCGGGTTCTGCTCGTAATCGTTCCTTTTTTTCTCGAGCGTCGCCGCCAACTGCGCTCCGTCTTTCCCTTGATGCACCGCCGATTTCATGGTGATGGCCAGGAAGGTGGAGAGGGGATCGAGTTGAACGAATTTATCCTCATCGGGAGGCGCCTGCGAGGCCGGGCGCTCGATCGACAGGGGAGCCGCGACGAGGATCTGGTTCTCGCCGCTCCGGATCGTCACCATCCCGACGAAAGATATTTTTTGCTCCGGGACGACCTCCGCCACCTTGACGGTGAACTGGTAATGCCCCTGATCGTCGATGATTTCGGTCACGCCGAAGGTGTGGCCGTACATGTCATCGAGGGTCACCTTGAAAGCCTTGGGGGCAGGAACCAAATCGAGTTCGCCCAGGACCCGATAATGGGCCGGCGTTGTCAAACTCCTCGGGAGCAGTGCCTGTCCCCTGATGATCTTATTCGCTTCGAAGGCGGATTGCTGCGCCACGGGACGGCCGACCGGCACCACAGGCGGGTGACATGCCCCCAAGACGAGCGCCGCAGCCATCAGGTATAGGCAATTTCTTGACTGTCGATTCCTCATCGCTGCTCCTCGTAGCTCCCGCCGAAAGGCTTCGGACGACGGAATCTTGACCCGGATAACTCGTAAGACTTGAGGCCGTTCAGCTCGCAGGGCTGACTGGACGTGGCTCAGGCAAACCTCTGGTCTACGAATAAGCCCATGCTCGCACGGTTAAACGCTGAGATCAAGTCTTGGCCGACTTATCGATGCGACTCCGATGGAACTTTTTGTTTCCCCCGACCTCTTCGAGAAAGTGGGCCTTCGAAAGGCTGACTGCTCTGGTGCGCCTTTTTCGCCCTGAATCAGGCTCCGAAGATGAAACGCACCGGCATGGGGGCTTTTTTCAAGTAAGGCTTGATCGCTTTTAGGGCGTAGCCGGTACCCAGCAAGCAGGTGGCGAAGCCCAGGTAGACGAAGAAATAGGTGCTGAAGGGCTGGAGACCGACCCAAGGGGAAAGCCCGAACTTGATGATGAAACTGTGCGTGATATACATGAAGAGCGCCGACTCACCGAAAACCTGCAAGGGCTTGTAGATTGCCAGTTCCGGCTTCCAGTCCACCAGGCAGAATAGGCTGAAGATCAAGCCCATGGCCGTTGCCATGTAGCCCAGCATGGGGGGATAGAACAGCTCGCTGTAGTCGCAACGGGTATAAAGCGGGCCGGGATACTGATGCCAGACCAGGGCGCCGATAACGAGCAGAAGAAGGCTACCCCACACGATCTTGGGCTGATTGAAGAGCCTGATCCGGTTTTCCTGCCAGCGCCAGGAGCCAACGGCTGATCCCAGGATCATGAAACCCAGCCAGGGGAACAGGGGGAAGTAGCCCAAGCCTATCCAGGATTTGGCAATCTCGGGCCAATTGGCGAGATAGGCGCTGAAGGGTTGATCGAGCAGCAGGTGATAAACCTCTTTCTGGATGGGGGTATCTCACCTTCTTTTCTAAACGACGATGTCACCCCTGATCCGAGTGTAAGGCAATAACCGCTTAGGCTCAACTGGCAGCACTTTTTCCGCCGTCGATTTCGGGGCGAAGCAGATCACCCCATCTCTCTAGCTTTAGCGTCCGCGACATGGAACAATGAAAAATCGCTCCGAGCGCAAACGAAGGAGGCAGCCATGAACCCGCTTTCTCATATCCTCTCGAACAAGGAACAGCGTCTCTTCAAAGACCTCCTGACGGCATTGTCCCTGGTCCTGGACCTGGCGCTCGATCAAAAGCAGCAGCATTCCCTGCGAGTCGCCGTGGCTTGCGTTCAAGTGGGGGCGGCGGCGGGGCTCCCAGCCGGGGTCCTGCGAGACCTCTTCTATGCCGGCTTACTCCACGAAATCGGCGAAATCGGCCTGATGGACGACATCGATGAAATCGGAGAACTGACCCAGCTGCAGGAGGAGAAAGACGGGATGGCCGCCCTGAGCAAGCACCCCAAGGTGGGGGCTCGGATCGTCGCCATGATTCCTTCCTTGAGCGAGGCGGCGCAGATCATCCTCTACCAACACGAGCGTTTCAACGGCACCGGATTCCCCAACCACCTGAAAGGGGAACAGATTCCCATCGCGTCCCAGGTCCTGGCCATCTGCAATGCCGTGGATTCCCTCGCCTACGGCACGGGGCCGCTCGATCAAACGGCGGGATCCGCGGACAACTTCC
>DOBT01000234.1 GCA_003503675.1 Cyanobacteria bacterium UBA8530
CGAGCAGGCTGCCGCCGCGAAAAAGCGCAGGAAAAGTGTCGTCGACCGGATTCTGGACTGGTTCGGGTTCTAGCGTTCCGCTTCCCACCGACTTGTGGGCAGTTCGAACAATTCGGCGCACTCCACCTCTAGGACCTGCCTCCGATTCGAAGAAAGGGATGCCGATCGGCATCCCTTTCTTCATGAGAGGGTGGAAATCCTACGGGAAATGGGTATTAATAGATAGGAATGGTCGTTTGCTATCCTAATGGGAGGGGTGTATGGACAAGAACCGGGGCTTCACGCTCCTCGAGACCGTCATCGCCTCGACCATCATCGCGGTCATGATGCTCGGGATGATCGGCCTCCTGGCGACCCATTCCAATTCGGCGGGCAAGTCCAGGGACTCGACCTTCGCCGCCAATCTCGCCCAGCAGGAGATCGACATCATCCTGGCCGATCTCAAGGTGCAGCAGAGCCTGGCATCCAAGGACACCATGGGGCGCTCCACCAAGAGCTTCATTTATGGCCCTTCTTCCAACCTCAACAACCCCACCGACTCCAGCGTGATCGGCTACGTCCTCAACTACTTCTACGACAACTTCGAAGAAACGAACCACGAGGCCCCCGAGGACCCCCCCTACACCAAGGGAGCGAACTTCTTCCGGTTGGAGAGCGGAAACCGCTTCTATGATCTGAACGGGGTTTACCTCGGCTCGGCCACCAAGACCAATGCGGTCGTCGGGGCCAAGTACGTCACTCGAATTCAGATCTTCGCCCTGCCGCAAGAGTCCTCCTCGGATCGATTGATCTCCAGCGTCGAGAAGAACGAAGCCACCTATATGTTGGGCGATACCAACAACGCGTTAAGCAAAAACAGTTATACCGATCTCAACGGGAAGGCGGTTTTTCCGATGCGGAAGCTACTGATCGTCAAGGTCTACGATTACAAGGAGTACGTCGAAAAGACCAAAGACCTTGCCAAGGTTCCGGTTGGCCGAGAGCTGATCAAGATGAAGCTGATCTTGTACGGAGATGCCTAGTGATTGATGCTATGAAGGAAAAAGCCGCCCGTTTTTTCTCCGGGCGTCCCAAGGGAATGACCATCGTCGAGCTTTTGGTCGGGATGGCGGTGTTCACGATCATCCTGGGGGTGTCGCTCGGCCTGATCACCCGCTGGATGAATCTTTCCAGGATCTCCGATTCGCAGTCCAAGGCGATCGGAGATGCGCGCGCCGCCATGGTCATGATGGCCAACGACATCCGCAAGGCCGAGATCGTCGTGACCAACAACAAGGTGGCCTTGAGCTACGCTCGGCTCGACCGTCCTCCCTCTCCCTATCCCTTATTCTCAGAGTGGTCCAGCACTCCCATCCCGGTGGTGGTCGCGAGCGACACCCTCGCGGCCACACCTTTGCCTGTTGCGGCCAACAACACGGTCGCAAGCCCTCTCCTGACGAACAGCATCGTGCTGATCTACACCGATTCTTTCCTGGGAAGGGCGGTGAAGGGCTACGTCGTCTATTACACCGGGGAATACACGCGCCAGGGGATCAAGCGAGTAGGGCTCTTCCGCTATCAGTGGCTCGACAACAGCTCGGATTACGAGTTCGACATGACCACCAAGTTGTTGAAGGATCTCACCGCCACCGGCACCGTGATCCTCGGGGGAACCGGAATGGGAGTCGCGCCCACGGCACCACCGCCTGCCTTGAGGCTACTCGTCAAGGACCTCCACATCAGCCATCGACCGGATTACGCGAGCAACAGGCTTGCCGGGTTGGATCCGAGCTACGTTTTCCGGATCAACAACCTCCATCCCTACAGCAACGACAACTGGTTGAGTCCTTTCTACGTAGAAGTCGCCCTTTCGGTGGTTTATCCCAAACGCGCCGCGAAGGCGCTGGATCGCACGGTTATCACGAACAGCTGGCCGAAGGTCCTTTTCGGGACCGTCACGCTCCGCACCGTCGCTTTCGCCAAGAACGTGTTGATGCCGAAATGATCGAGCTGAAGAGGGAAGTGAGATGAGGAGAATCGAAGAGCAAAAGGGGCAGACCATCGCCATCACCATGATGGTGACCCTCCTCATGCTGCTGCTTTCCGCCACCGTCGTCACTTCGGTCATCCAGAACATGCGGGACGCCGCCGAGAGCAAGAACCAGGCCACCCTCTACAGCGCCGCCGAAGTCGGCCTGGGGATGGCCCAGCGGGACATCAATCGATCCGCCTATTTCATGCTCGGCCTGGCCTGGTCCCGCTTTTTCAGCTCGGATAATCCTGAAGGGACGCTCAACCAGTTCTTCTCGCCGGCCAAAAACGGGACTCCCTACAAGTTCTTCGAGTATTTCAAGGACCTGCGGAATTGGCCCGGCTTCACGGTGCAGGACGGTTGGGTGAAACTGAACCCGGGCTCGGAAACCGCCGACAACTCCTACCACTTCCCAAGGACCGATGCTTACGCCGACCAGATCATCGGCGAGAACGCCGCGGACGACTCCCTCTCGAAGAAGCAGCACTTCATCACCCGTAGCTGGAAGAAGGGGGTCGATTACGCCTCGGCCGACAGCGCGGCCAACAGGACGCAGCGATATCGCTACTACGTCAAGCGTCCAAACGGGGTGGCCACCCCCTCCTGCTACGGCTGGTACAACGACCTCCTGCCGCTCGATTATGGAACCGCCGGCGATGGGACGGCGGCGGGCGCCTATCAGTCGCTCGTCTACAAGAAACTCTATACTTTCCGAAACGACGGGGGCTCTCCCCCCATCCGGGTGGCCGTATACATCCGGATGAACCTCGAGGACTACGTCAGCACCAAGACGACCGATGGAAACAAGGGGAATCCCCTCTGCGATTGCGGGGCCGGTGGGACGCGCTATCATACCGAAACCGCCAACACCAGTCTCGATAATTACATCAGCCACTGTCCCCGCAACAGCGTCAAATTCCTGATCGCCGCCGTCAGTGAATCCACCCTCGATGCGGACAGTCAGTTCTCGCAGTGCAACATGACGGTCGAACTGGGGGGCGCGGTCCGGATCNNCGATCTCGGATACCTCTACGATCCGGGCTGCTTTGCCCCCGTTCTGAGCCCCCTGGTCGCGGCCGACCCCGGAGGCATGGTGGGTTGCAAGGGGGCCACGGTCAGCGGAATGGTCTTCCCTGCCGGTGCGACGACCGACCTCATGGCTACCAACCCTGTCCATTGGTGGGAAAGGGGGAGGGTTTTCCTTTACGCACAGCCTCTCGTCGATGACCCCGGCGGACGCTGGAAAAAGGACACGGTCTTCTTCGTCGGCTTCAGCCCGAATTCCGACAAGTACATGTTCTGGTATCTCTACGGGACGCCACCCAAGGCGGGGGCGGATGCCTCCTTCCCCGCTTTTATGGGATACAACAAGGCTTCGGATACCCTGAACGACATCGCTGGAGTAATCAACGACAATACCGACTTGAAGAAGGATTTCGACAACGCGGTTGACGTAGCGAGCATCCCCGAACCGAAGAGCATCCTGAAGGGTGGTCTCAAAGCGGAAGATATCGAGAATCTCGATAGCAGCTCGGGCAAGTGGGTGCTGAGCCATGCCTCCGGTTACTATGGCCCGTCCGGACGCTTCTTTATCCAGCGCCGCAAGAACCCCGCTGTAGACGCTAACTACGTCGGCTTCACACCGCAAGCCACGGGCTTCGCCTACTTCGCCAGCGCCCACTATCTGGCGACCGGCCTGCTCTTGCCCTACCGTATCGGCCTGCTGGTCGCCTCGATCAGCACCGACGTAATCCGCGGCTTCTATTGATTTGAACCGGAGAGCCCCTTCCGAAAAAGGAAGGGGCTTTTCTTTAGCTACTATTGTTTTTAGAACTGGACGGAACGGACCCTACTTTTGCCCAGGCCGGCGTCACCGGCGTCGATCTCGACTTCCCAGCCGTAGTTGCCGATTCCCGGGTTTCCCGAATAGGCGACGGTGGGGTTCTCGGTCCAGTCGCTGGTCCATTTGGCCTTGCCGCTCGGATTGATGACGTTGCCGTTGCTGGTGTCCCAGAGCTTGACCCGGTATTTCTTGGCCTGGAGATGGGTGGACCAGAAGAAGGGCAAGGGGGCATCGGAGCTGGGGGTCTGCTTCTTGTCGGTATCCGGATAGGTGAGGCCGTTGTAGGAGACGTCGAAGGGCGGGAGCACCGCGCCGCTTCCGCCCAGGTCAAGGTCGTTGGTTTGCCAGGAGGCGACTTCATTGGGGCCGATGATCTTGCCGACGGGATCCTTGACGGCTTCGGAGAGGTACTGGATTCGGTAATGGGCCGACTTGAGTTTCGAAAAGGCGTAG
>DOBT01000061.1 GCA_003503675.1 Cyanobacteria bacterium UBA8530
CGCTCTGTTACGCCGAGTCCAAGCGAATCCAATCGATGTATGCCGAAAGCTTGAAGAGAGTGCCCGACGATTCTTCGTTGGTTCCTGCCCGTTTTCGCTTCCTGTTGCTCTGTTCCTCAAACAGCGATCTGCCCTTCCTCGAGCGCGCATCCGTTGCCTACTTGAAAGTCGTTTCGGCCGCTGCGCCCGTTTCCTTGGTCATACTGGCGAGGAGAGGGGTGGCTTTCGAGGAGATCAAGGAGGCTGTACTGCGTGCCTGCGGGGAGGCCGGAATCGATCAGGATGGATCCTTCACGGACATCGAGGTCGTCCTGGATGAAGAGGACGAAAGCGTCCTCCTTGGCCATCTCGATTCCACCGACGCCCTTTTCGTTCTGCCAAGCATGTCGAAAGGTTTGCTCGATGCGGCTCGTTTTCTGGATATTCCCCTCATCGATCGCCCAAACGAGGAGTCCTTGAGGAGGGTTCTCGACGGCTGGAATCCCGAGGCGATCGATATCGTGCTGCTTTCCCACAACCGCCTCGAATACCTCGAGCAGACGGTGAATGCCCTCTATGAACGTACCAATTATCCCTTCAGGCTGATTGTGATCGATAACGCGAGCGAGCAGGACGTCCTAACCTATCTCGAAGCCAACCGTGCCCGCTTCCATCGGGTCGTCCTCAACCCCGAGAACTTCTCGACGTCAGCTTTTACCCAGGGGATTGCCCTCACGCGCTCGGATCCCTTCATCGTATCGGAGCCCGGCGTCCTCGTTCCCGAAAGGAAGCCTTGCTGGCTGACGAGGATGATCGAGATGATCAAGCTTTATCCCGAGATGGGAATGCTGGCGCTCAACCTCGACCCCAAGCCGGATAAATTGCCGGATGCCCATGGCGAGGAAGAAATGCCTTATGGAGCCGAGATCACCTTGTCCAACGTGGCCGCGGTGATGCAGACGATAAGGAGGCGATTCTTCACTCCGCCTTCTATGATCGATTGGCAGGTCGCGGATTCCATCCGCAGCAACGGCGCCTTCTTGGGATTCGTCAACGAACTCGTCGCGGTCAAGTCCCGGAACGTGGTGTAGATCCGGATCTTTCTGAACTCTTGACCGCGATGGCGAATCGAGAGCTCTGCTACTGAACTACGCCGGCGCACGGTACCGAATGCATTATCATGCACGATTCCTGTTCGCAAATCGGCGCCTCGTTTTTCGATTCCTTGCCGCTCTCATACTCCGCTGCTAATATGGTAAAGGTTCGTTACGAAGCGCTTTTCCAGAGCAAGAGGGGGGCCAATGAAACTGGCGGTCATCGGTTGCAGGGATGTCGGTCTGGTAACGGACGCTTGTTTCGACGCGGCGGGACGCTCAAAGAAAACCTCCGCGAAGGTCCCGGAATGAGCGGCAAGAACCCGAAGTCCCTGGATTTCGAAACCTGCGACCGGACTTTTGGGCCCCTGCGCGAAGGTGGCCAAAAGATCGTCCTTTGCCACGGGGTCTTCGATCTGCTTCACCCCGGACACCTCGCCCATCTCCAGGAGGCCAAGGCTTTTGGCGATATTTTGGTCGTTTCCATCACTTCTGCTCCCTTCGTGAACCGGGGACCCGGGCGCCCGGCCTTTTCCGACGAGATGAGGGTCTACGCCCTCTCGGCCTTGGCCTGCGTCGACTACGTTTTGATCGCGCCGGCCGAGACCGCCCTGGAAGTCATCGCTCGGGTGAAGCCCACCTTCTACATGAAGGGCCAGGAGTACGCCGATGCCGCCAGCGACGTGACGAACAACATCGATCGCGAGGCGGAGGAAGTCAGAAAAAATGGCGGGGACATCCGCTATTCTGGAAAAATCGTCTTCAGCTCTTCCAAGCTGATCAACCAACACCTGAACGTCATGCCCGCCGAAGTGAAGGATTACGCCGTAGATTTCGTGCAACGCTTTTCCTTTGAAACCCTGAGGGAAAGCGTGGATGCCATGAAGAACCTGAAAGTATTGGTGATCGGCGATGCCATCGTTGACGAGTTCATCCATAGCCAGATCCAGGGGCTGACCTCCAAGGGGCGCGTAATCTCGGCCCGTTTCATCGAGAAGGAGCAGCATCTCGGTGGTTCCCTGGCGATCGCCCGACATGTCGCAAATTTCGCCGGAAAAGTCTCCATCGCCACCGCCTTCGGTGGCGAAGAGGATATCCGCAAGCTCCTGACGGAAAAGATGCCGCCGGTCGACCTCGACTTGCTCGTTCAAGGGGATGGGGCGACCATCATCAAGCGCCGTTACATCGAGAAGATGGGGCGCCGCGAGGAGTACTCCAAGGTATTTGCCTGCAATTACATCGATGAAGATTGCCTTTCCGCCGTTCAGCGCGAAGACTTCTTGTCGAAGTTGGAGGCAATCCTGCCGGAATTCGATCTGGTGATCGCCACCGACTTCGGCCACGGCCTGCTCGACGCCCGGACGATGGATCTGTTGCAGGATAAGGCCCCTTTCCTTGCCATCAACGTGCAAACGAATAGCGCCAATTTCGGCTTCAATCTGATCTCTAAATACCGGCGCGCAGACGTCTTTTGCCTGGACGAGCAAGAACTGCGCCTGGCATTTTCCGATCGCAAGGGGGATCCCGCACCCTTGCTGAGGAAGCTTTCTGCTCGGTTGGGAGCAAAAGCGGGCTGGTTGACCCTCGGTTCCGCTGGTTCCCTCGGGCTCGATGCCGATGAGGAACATTCGACACCCGCGCTCACCCTGCACGTCAAGGACACGACGGGGGCAGGAGACGCCTTCTTGGCCCTGGCGAGCTTGGGCGCACGCTTGAGGTTGCCTCTGCCCCTCAGCTCTGTTCTGGGAAACCTGGCTGCGGCGCTCACGGCCAACGTCCTGGGGAATGCAGAGCCCGTCGGCAAACCTCAGTTGCTGAAATTTGCCGAGACTGTCCTGAAGCATTGATCATCGAAAAGAGGCACTGGTTTTGAGTGAAGATCTCCGGATCGATTCCCATAAGCTGATCTACCATCCCGAGCGGGTGGCTTGCTGGCTCGGGGGTGGGAACATCTATCCCATCGAGGCCGAAGTCTCGCTATCGGGTGCCTGCAATCACCGCTGCAAGTTTTGTGCCCTGGAATACACCGAGTACAAGCCCGTTTTTCTCGACAAGGCCTTGATCCTGGACAGCTTCGAGCAGATGGCCCAACGGGGCCTCAAGAGCGTGATCTTTTCCGGGGAAGGGGAGCCTCTTCTGCACAAGGATGCCCCTGAAGTCTTCACTCGCGCGAAAGCGCTGGGCCNNCCCGGAAGTCTTCATTCGTACGAAGGAGCTGGGTCTCGACCTGGCCATGTCCACCAACGGGGTCCTCTTGACGAGGGATGTCGCCGAGCGATGTCTCTCCGCCTTTACCTGGATTCGCTTCAGCGTCTCGGCAGGTCGGGCGGAAACCTATCATTCCATCCATAATGGCCGTCCGGGCGATTTCGAGAGAGTGATGGCGAACCTCGCCGCCGCCGTCGAGATCAAGAGGAAAAGGGGACTGCCCACCACTTTGGGTGTACAGCTCCTGCTCATCCGTGACAATCTCCAAGAGGCCCTGCTTCTAGCTCGGCGTTTGAAGGAGATCGGGCTCGACTACTTCACCGTGAAGCCCTTCTCCCGACATCCCAAGAGCGAGATCCGTGTCGATCTCGATTTCGATTACCGGGATTGCCTGGGCCTGGAGGACGAGTTGAAGGAACTGGAGGATCCATCCTTCCAGGTGCTTTTCCGCTCGAACTCGATGAAGAAGCTCTTGAAAGAAAAGAAGTACGAGGCCTGCCATGGTCTGCCCTTCTTCACCCACATCGACGCCTCGGGCGACGTTTGGCCCTGTGTGGCCTTGCTGGGTGAAAAAGAATTTTGCTTCGGCAACCTCGCCCGAGGTGGCTTTGCTTCGGTTTGGGAGGGAGAACAAAGGAAGAGGGCGACGGCAAGCCTCGAAGCTCGCGGCATCGCAGGCTGCAGGGAACTCTGCCGATTGGACGAGATCAACGACTATCTCCACGAGCTCAGGCACCCCGGTGGGCATGTGAATTTCATTTAGGCGGAGGAAGATGGAGCCCGAAATTTCGAGAAAGCTATTTTTCGACGCCCTGCGGATTCGCAGGGTAGAGGAGCGGATCGTCGCGGTTTATTCCGAGTGGAACATGCGCTGCCCCGTGCACCTGTGCATCGGGCAAGAAGCCGTGTCTGCCGCTTTCGGCTCGGCCCTCGCCGAGGGGGATGCCGTGTTCAGCGGTCACCGCGCCCACGGCCACTACCTCGCAGCCGGTGGAAATCTGAAGGCTCTCTGGGCGGAGATGTGCGGGAAGGTGGGAGGCTGTTGCCGTGGGAAGGGCGGGTCCATGCACCTGGTCGATCTCCCGGCCGGTTTCTGGGGCTCGACCCCCATCGTGGGAGGGACCATCCCCGTGGCGGTGGGAGCGGCGTTCGCTTTTCAGATGCAGGGCAAGGATGCCGTCTCGGTCGTCTTTCTCGGGGACGGGGCCACCGAGGAAGGGGTCTTCCATGAAAGCCTGCAATTCGCCGCGCTGAAGAAGCTCCCCGTGGTCTTCGTTTGCGAGAACAACCTCTATGCCTGCCAGACCTCCCTCGCCGAGCGCCAGCCTCCCGGACGTGAAATATTCCTTCTGGCC
>DOBT01000232.1 GCA_003503675.1 Cyanobacteria bacterium UBA8530
CGCCGTGGGAGCATCCCCCGCAACGTTCGAAGGTTTGCTGGCGGGCGATGCCAAGATTTCGGTTTCCGCCTTCAATGCGAGCGGCTTGAAAATCGGGGAAGGCTCCGCCGAAACGGTCACCGCCGCTCAAAACCAGGCCGTCGAGGTCACCGTCGAACTTCTTCCCACGGTGGGCCACCTCGAGAATCGGCCCGAGAATACCGGCATCAGCCCGAACATCACTTTCTTTCCGGATAAACCCACCCTTCGCTTTAGNNGCCAGCAAGTACGGCAACTGCGTCTACAAGATCACCGGGGAGCACCTCGTGGAGACTTTCACCGGTTTCTTCGCACCGACCGACGTCGCGGTGGATAGCCAGGGCAACGTCTTCATCTGCGAGAGCGGGAAACACCGGATCCTCAAATGGGATGGCCTGAATGCCCCTGCGCTCTTCGCGGGGAGTGCGGATGGCAAACCGGGTCGCCAGGATGGGATAGGATCGTCTGCCCGTTTCGACTACCCCTGCGGCATCGCCGTCGATAAGGCAGGCAACGTATTCGTGGCCGATAACGCCAACGCCAGCATCAGGGAAATCTCGGCGGAAGGCGAAGTGACCACGGTCATCTGCCCGGACCGCACCGAATCAAAATCGAAAGAGGATAATGTCAGCTGTCCTTGGGACGTGGCGGTGGATGACTTCGGCAACTTGTTCATCGCCGACGGGGACGCTCTCAAGTTTTTCCGGGGGGATTTCACGGTACGCCTCAAGGACTATGCGCATTCGCCATTTTCCCTGGTTGCGGAAAAAAGCGGGGTGTTCGTGGTTTCTTACGAGGACGGAGCGGTGACTCACGTCTCGGCTGCCGGCCTCACCCAAGATTTGGTGAAAAAAAATGATCTTTTCGCCCATCCCAACGGAATCGCCCTCGCTCCCGATGGCAAGACCCTTTTCGTATCCGACATCGCCAGCGTTCCCGTCAATGGGCAGGGCGCCATCCGTAAGATCGCACTGAACTGATGCGAGGAGGTTTTATCTTGAAACACCCCGTTATCGCGTCGTTTTCCGTCCTGCTGGCCGCTCCTTTGTTTTTGGTCGGTTGCCAGGCGGTCTCTCGGCCCAACGTCCCCCCAGCCATCAGGCAAGCCGAAAACCTTGGTGGTCGTCTCACCATCCGGATCAACCCCGGAACGGGCGAGCGATCGGTACAGGCCAAGGTCGGGGACATCGATCGCTTGATGGTCTCCGTTAGCGTTCCCGGCATGTTCGATTACCTCAAGAAGGATTTGAGCCAGGCGGATTTGAACCAGGCAAACTCGCTGGCTTTTCCCGAGATGCCGGTGGGAACCGCCACGGTGTCCGCTACCGCCTTCAACAGCTTGGGGATGATCATCGGCTCGGATCAGGTCGAGGCCGAAATCGAGGCAGGCGAGAACCGGGAAGTCGAGCTCACCCTGCACCTGATGCCGGATTACGCCTTCAACTTGGGCTGCGATTTTCCGAGATGGGAAACCGACGATTCCTTGTTTTTCAGTCCTCATGGCATCGCCTTCGATCCGACCGACGACCATATCGCATATATGACCAACACCCTCGACCACGGCATCTTGAAAGTCGACAATGGCGTTGACGAGCAACTTTCCCAGTGGTCGCATAACGGCAAGGGGACCGGTAATTCCGACGACGATGCCAACAAGCGGTTCGTCTTTCCTTCTGCCCTGAAGATCGATCGAAAGGGCAACATCTATGTTTTGGACGACAACCGGGGCAGGGCTTTTTCAGCCGGAGATGACTTCGGCCACCGGATCAGGAAGATCTCCAAGGCCGACGGTTCGGTCACCACGGTGTTCCTGCTTCCTTCTCCCACCGGGCAGGAAGCAGCGGATTTCCTGGCGGATCTGCGCGACATCGCCCTCGATCCCGCGGGAAACCTCTATTTCCTCAAGTACCGCAGGGAAAACGGAGTGGAAAGCGCCGAGATAATCCGGGTCAATGCCGAGGGGCCGGCCACATCGCTGATCGTCCTGGACAATTCCCTGGGCTATCGGATGGCTGCCGATGGAAAGGGATTCATCTATCTGACCCGCCTGGATATGCGGAGAAATGTGCGGGAGTTATTGAAGATCGNNGTTACAGGGGGCTGTCCTCGCCGAGGGCGACTTCCGGGCGCTTTGTCTGGATGAACGCGACAACTTGTACGCCTATTGCCAGGATGACCGCCATATCCACAGGTTCGGCGACGAGGGCGCGGGTTATTCGGATGGAAAACTCGCTAATGAATTGCGTTCCATCGCGATCGATGAAAACAGCGGCAACCTACTCGCCGTTTCCCCCGGTTTCAACGGCATCCTGGGGATCAAGTGAGGCTGCCAGTGGAGGATGACATGAAAAAAGGCGCCCTTGGCTTTATCCTGCTGCTGTCGTTGATGACAGGCTGCGGGGCAAAGGTGGGTAATGACGGCGTCGGGGGAGCCTTCGTGCGCAGCCCCTCCGAAATCGAGGTCCAGGGCTTGCCGAACCAATCCGGTTCCGGGCGCGCTTCCTTTTTCGGGCAGATCGTCGATGGCACCGGGGTGAGCCGGACGCTGGATTATGATTACCAGGGGGGGGCCGCCGCTCAAGCGGCGAGGGATATCCTCCGGTTTTCCGCCGTGGAAGATCACCCTCCCTTACCCTTGTTGCCGAAGGTCGATCTCCGCAACAAGTGCAGCCAGATCGGGGACCAGGGGAATATGGGCGCCTGCGTTGGCTGGGCGAGCGCCGGCTTCAGGGAGATCCTCGAGATCAAGAACCGGGAGAAGTTCGAAAAGCTTTCGCCCATGTACATGTACTTCAAATTGCGCGAGGTGGAGAACCAGATCTATCTGGACGTCGGATCTAAAATTTCGGATGTCATGCCCTTGTTTGAGAACGTCGGTATCTCCCCGGAGGAATACTGGCCCTACGACGTCTCCCGCTTCGAAATTGCCCCGCCCCCCATCGCCGATGCCAATGCAGGTCGCTTCAAGATCCAGGCTCCCCGGTCATTGGCGGGGAGGAACATCGTGAAGACCATGAAATACGAGCTGACGAGGGGAAACCCCATCATCTTTGGCTTCCAGGTCTTCGACAACATCTATGACGTGGGGGCCGATGCGGTGTTGCCCCTGCCAGGCCCGAAAAACTATATTGTGGGCGGGCATGCCGTCGTGGCGGTCGGCTACGACGATAGCCGCCGGGTGTTCATCGTGAGGAACAGTTGGGGCACGGAATGGGGCGATCACGGCTACTTCTATATGCCCTACGATTATTTCAGCATCTGGGGATCGGATTTTTGGACCGCCGATCGCTGATGAAGAAGCTCATCCTGTTCGTCGGGGCCTTGGCCTTGCTGCAGGCCTGCAAGCCGCCTTTTTACCCTGCCAGCAATCGGGGCTTTCCTCGAACTGCGCCGGTGGCCTCTCCGTCTCCGGGGGCATCCCCGTCTCCGGTCCCCCTGCAATCTCCCGCTGTGCAGGATAATAAATTGATCGTCCTCATCAGCGGGTTGGCCGGTCCGAGGGCTTTGGCGCTCGATGCTCGCGGCAGCCTCTATGTCGCCGATACCGGAAACAACCAAATCAGGCGACGTGCTCCTGCCGGTGCGATGGAAAATTTGGGAACCTCTGCAGGCACGCCATCCTTTCCGCTCGATCGTCCTTACGGGATCGCGGTCACCTCCGAGGGGAAGGTCTTCGTAGCCAACACCGATCGCAACTGTATCGAGGAGATAGGTGCCGATGGCTCGCTCCGCCTTACGGCCGGCAGCGAGTACCCCGATTTCAAGGACGGCGCGGCAAACCTGGCTCGTTTTCGCAGGCCGATGGGGCTCGCGCTCGATCAGGACGGCAATCTCTTCGTTGCGGATACGGATAACAACCGCATCCGCCGGATCGACGCCGTCACCAGGGAAGTTTCCACCATTGCGGGCGACGGGCAACCCGGGATGAAGGACGGGAATCTCGTCGAAGCACGCTTCAATCGTCCTTCGGGGCTCGCCTTCGATTCTCGCGGCAACCTCTTCGTAGCTGACTCGATGAACGACTGTGTTCGAAAGCTCGATCTCGTCATGGGCGAGGTAACCACGCCGATCGACGGACGTTCGCAGGATCGGTTTCCCTTGAACCGACCTGCGGGGATCGCATTCGACCGGAAGGGCGACCTTTTTATCGCCGACACCTTCAACAGCCGCATCCTTCGATTCGAGATGGCGAGCGGAGTCTTATCCAGCCAGATCTTCGAATACTCGGGTGGGGATCCCCCCTTGGGGCGCCCTTTCGGTCTGACGATCGATTCAGAGGGAAGGCTCTATATCGCCGATCCTGACCAGAACTGCATCCGAGCCGTAGATGTGGGATTTTAGCGCGGTTCTCTTCTCAGGCTAAAGAGAAGAGGCAATCAAAGCTGCAGCCCAAAAGAGACACGCATCGAATAGCAATGGGGAGCCCCGGGTCGAGGCTCCCCATTGCTATTCGACGTGATGCGTTTTTTTAGAAGATGTAGCTGGCGGTCAGGGTGGGGCGAACGAAATCCTGGCTATTGCGGCCGAGCACCGGAACCGCGCAGGAGAGGGAGAGGTGCAGGTTTTCCGTCGGCTTGCATTGGATGCCGGGGTTCAGGGTGAGGATATAGAACTGGGTTTGGGGGACGGCCACGCCGGCCACTTTGCGGGAATCGAGGTCGTTGGCGCCCAGGACCTCGAGCATGAAGCCGCCGTTGTCCATCAGGGCGTATTCGCCGGTCAGCCCGTAAGCGATGTATCCGGGATAGGCCACTTTTTTGGTGGCTTCGATGTCGACTTCGGGGGAGTAATAGTAGCCTAGGTTGGAGGTCAGCTTGAAGGCGCCCCAGCGCTTGGCGGTCAAGAGGGAAGCGCCGACGTCCATCTTGTTCCAGGAGGTGATGTCGGTGCCGAGCTTGGCGGCGTCCAGCTTGTCGTAGCTGGTTTTTCCGGTGGGGGTTTCGGCGCTGAGGGCCACGGAAAGGTCCATCGAATCGCCGTAGGCGACATCGGTGGAACCGTTGGCCAGGATCGCGGCGGGAATGCCGGCTTGGTGCAGGAACTGGTACTTGAGGGAGACGGCGACGTTGCCGATGCCGGTGCTGCTCTGGGCACTGCCGGCGGCGGGAGTGGCGGTGTTCATGGTGAGGGGGAGAGCGATCATTCCTTCGAGGTTGTCCAGGAGGCCGAGGCGGAGGGTGAGGGGAGCCAATAGCTGGGTGAAGCCGGTCTTGGCGGGCAAGGCTTTGAAGTTGCCGGCATCATCGCGGTTGCCGGTCTGCATGCCGTAGCTGATGCCCAGGCTGGCCAGGCCATGACCGGGCTTGTAGGTCTCGGCGGAATTGTTGATGACGGGTATGGCGAGAGCCGCCTGGGCAGCAAGCACGGTGGCTGCGATCGTCGTTCCCAACAAGAGCTTGTTCATGTTCGGTTCTCCTTAAAAAAGATGTCCGCTGGCACGTTCGTCCCGATGGGGCGGTTCAAAGGGACACGATATGCTGCCAAATAATGGTTGTCAAGCGCACCCCATGCTGTCGCCAAGGTGCAATGCAAGACGGCATCTCGTTGGCAACCTCTTCGAAGAAAGACCGAATTCGAAAGCCCGATCTCGCGAGCGGAGCCTCCCTCGGAGTGCTTTTTCGGTCCGACGATCAATGAGCGCCCTTCAGGGCGACCGGGGTACTTCGAGACCGGGATGCTTCATCTTGCCCAGGAAGAGCAGCAAGGGCAAGCACAGTAACAGCAAGCCGGCGCAAATGCCGAAAAGCAGGGACAAGGGCTGCCCCGCCGCCAGGAGCATGCCGCCGAACAGCGGGCACAGGAAATAGCCCCCGTCCGTCATGAACATCGTGAGATTGGAGTTGAGGCCCCGGAAATTCGGGCTCGAGATCGAAAACATGGCGGATTTCAGCAAGGGGAACAGGAACCCGAGGAATACCCCGTAGAATCCGGCAAGGACATGGAACATCAGGGGGGAAGAAACCCGAGGGAGGGTGAAAAGCGAAAGGGCCAGCAGCGAAACGGCCAGCATCAGCCCCGTGACTTTGTCGATGCGATCCAGGCGCGAGCCCGCGAAGAGGCGCACCGCGATCATGGTCAGGGAGGAGATCAAGAAGAAGGGGCTGACGTCGTTCATTCCGAGCGACAGGGCCAGGTTCTTCATGAAGTAAAAACTCGAGGAATAGGCGATATAAACGAAGAGGTTCAAGAAAAGGAGCAGGACGATTCCGGGTTGCCGAACATCCTGCCACACCTCGCTCAGATTCGGGCGTTTCATCAAGGCGGCCTCCACTCCCCGAAGAGAAGTCTTTAGCCGTCGATTGAGCACGAGGAGCATGAAGAGACCGGGCAGGATCATGAGGGAAACCCCGGCGTAGATTTGGGTATCTCCCATGTTCGAGCGCTGCAAGGCCTCGAAGAGCAAGGGCATGAGGGCATAAGGGAGCAGCGTGGCGATGCTCAAGAGCCCGAACCCCTGGGCGCTTCGGCTCTTGGGGATGAATTGGGCGACCAGCTCCAGGCTCCCCGAGATGAGCAGGACGAAGGCCGCGCCGTGCAGGATCCTGAGGAGGGCGATCGCCAGGATGCTCGTCGCGAAGGAATAGGAGCAGAGGACGAAGATGAGGAGCAGCAGGGCCAGGAACATGGCCTTCACGGCGTTGCCGAGATGAAGCAGGGGAAGGACGGCGATTCGCAAGGTGAAGGCGCTCAGGGGTTCGAGGCTCAAGAGCAGCCCCCGCCATTCCGGGGGAATGCCTATTTTGCCCAGGTAGGCGAAAAAGCTATAGAAAATCGCCATGTTGCTGAAGGCGAAAAAGGAGATGAAGGCCAGGGCCAGGAACTCGAAGGAAAACAGTTTTTCTGCTTTTGGTGAGGCGGTCATCGATCGCTTTCAGTGACAGGGGACGACAGTCCGGGGGGCAGTGAAACTATTGTACCTCAGGAACTCTGTGAGGGCGGCATTCCACCATCCACGAGCGACGATGAAGGCCTTGTGCAACGGTTTCGGCCAAAAGAGACCGCAATCGAATAGCCCGCGGGAGCCTCGCTCCGAGGCTCCCCGCGGGCTATTCGATCGATGCTCTTTTTAGAAGAGGTAGTTGGCGGTCAGGGTGGGGATAACGGAGTCCTGGTTATTGCGGCCGACGACCGAAACCAGGCAGGAGAGGGCGAGGTTCAGGTTTTCCGTCGGCTGGTATTGGACGCCGGGACTCAGCATGATGCCGTAGTACTGGCTTTGGGGGACCGCCACTCCGGCCACTTTGGTGGAACCGAGGTCGTTGCCGCCCAGGAGCTCGAGCATGAAGCCGGCGTTGTCCATCACGGCGTATTCGCCGGACAGCGCGTAAGAGAGATATCCGGGAACGGCCACTTTTTTGGTGGTGGGGTAGTCGGTTTCAGGGGTGTAATAGTAGCCGAGGTTGGAAGTCAGCTTGAAGGCGCCCCAGCGCTTGGCGGTCAAGAGTTCGGCACCGACGTCCATCCTGTTATAGGCGGTGACGTCGGTGCCGAGCTTGGCGGGATCCGGCTTGTCGTAACTGGTTTTGCCGGTGGGGGCGTCGACGTAGAGGGCCAAGGAAAGGTCCATCGAATCGCCGTAGGCGGCATCGGTGGAACCGCTGGACAGGATCGTGGCGGGAATGCCGGCTTGGTGCAGGAATTGGTACTTGAGGGAGACCGCGACGTTGCCGATGCCGGTGCTGCTCTGGGCGCTGCCGGTGGCGGGGGTGGCGGTCTTCATGGCGAGGGGGATACCGATCATTCCTTCGAGGTTGTCCAGGAGGCCGAGGCGGAGGGTGAGGGGAAGCGCCAGCTTGCTGTAGCCGGTCTTGTTGGGCAAGGCTTTGAAGTTGCCGGAATCGTCGCGGCTGCCGGTCGCCATTCCGTAGCCGATGCCCAGGCTGGCCAGGCCATGACCGGGCTTGTAGGTCTCGGCGGAATAGTTGACGACGGGTATGGCGAGAGCCGCCTGGGCAGCAAGCACGGTGGCTGCGATCGTCGTTCCCAACAAGAGCTT
>DOBT01000131.1:0-1326 GCA_003503675.1 Cyanobacteria bacterium UBA8530
CTTCTCGGAGCCAAAAGCTGGGAGATCCGATACCCGTTGACGCTCGCTCTCCATCAGGAGGCGGCGGAGGCCTGTTACCTGTGCGGTCAATACGCCCGTATGGAAGAACTGGCGAGCATAGCCCATGGGCAGGCCCTGGCCCTCTTGGATGAGATCCCCCTCTACGAGGCGGAGATCAAGGCTCTGTTCGTCCAGAACCGGATGACGGACTCGATCCGACAGGGCCTGAAAACCCTGGCTCGATTAGGCATCCGGTTGCCTGAGGATCCGACCGAGGAAGAGGCCAGGCGGCAATTGGAGAAAACCTTCGCCTTGCTGGAAAAGATCACGATCGAAGGCCTCCCGGATCTTCCCTGGATGACCTCGCCCGAAAATCTGGCCTGCATGCGCATTTTAATCGGAATAGGCCACCCCGCCAATTTAATCGCACCCCGTTTGTTTGTTTTGATTACCTCGGTGCTCGCGGAATTCTCGCTCCTCCATGGGAATTCACCCTGGTCTTCCTTGGCTTACTCCGCCTACGCCCTCGTATTGATCGGATGGGACGACGAGACCAGCTATCGGCTTGGGAAAACCGCCGCCCAGTTGCTGGATCCACCCCAAGCCCAGGCGAAAAAGGCCACTGTGTTAGATATCCTCGGTTGTATGATTTTGCCTTTGAAGGAGCCTCTCCGGAATGGCATCCTGGTATTGGAAGAGGGACTTGCCAGCGCTTTAGAAACCGGTGATTATTTAGGAGGAGCCCTTAATGCCCTTAATGCAAGCATTCTGAGCTATTTCGCGGGCGAACCGCTGGAGACTCTTAAGCATCGCATCTTAAACAACCTGAACCTCATCTCCCATTTCAGGCAACCCTTTCTGTGGAACCTCGTGGCAATTGTTCTTCTAGCGGTGCTGCGGCTGAAAGGAGAAACAGACAGCTGTGATAAGCTTGCTTCATTCGACGAGGAACAGTTTATAGCAAAGGCCATACAAGCAAATTTTATTCCTGGGATTGTCGAGTTCTTCCTCTGCAAATTGATGAATGCCTATTTGTTTGAGGAGGACGAACAGCTTTTGTTGGCCTCTGCCGGGGCCTCGGAGTTCATGGAACAATTTCAGGATACGTTTCCGCCGCGCGTGTTCCTTTTCTATGATTCCCTGGCCTACCTGAGACTTTGCTCGAAAGAGGAAGGGACAGCGCATTCACCCTTTCTGAAGCGAGCCCGGGATAACCAGGAGACACTCCGGGACTTGGCCCGCCTGGCGCCCATGAACTTACAGCACAAGGTCGATCTGGTCGATGCGGAAATCGCGAGGGTGGTGGGGGAGGAATGGCAGGCCGCC
>DOBT01000131.1:1487-3106 GCA_003503675.1 Cyanobacteria bacterium UBA8530
TCGAAAATGCGGGAGCGCAAAAGGGCTTTCTGGTTTTGAAGAAAAACGGCGAATGGGTGATCGAGGCGCGAGGCTACGTCGACAAGGCCGAGGCAAAGGCACAGAAGTCCATGATCATCGAGAAAAAAGACGCGCTTTCCTCCGGCGTCGTCAATTACGTGGCCCGAACGCATGACATCGTCATCCTGGACGACGCCGCCAACCAAGGGGCTTTCGCCAACGACCCCTACATCAAGAAAAACAATACGAAATCCGTTCTCTGCGCGCCGCTACTCTATCAGGACCGGCTGCGCGGGATCATCTACATGGAAAACAACCTGACCATCGGTGCCTTTACCCGAGACAGGGTTCAAATCCTGGAGATACTGGCGGCACAAGCGGCAATCTCCCTGGAAAACGCTACTTTTTACGAAACCCTCAACAACCTGAATCTCTCTTTGAATAAAGAAATCGATGTGCGCAAGCGAGCGGAAGAGGCGCTTAGAAGTCTGAATGAAACGCTGGAGCAACGAGTACTCGAACGGACCGTACAGTTGGAGAAGGCCAACGAATCCTTGAAACAAGCCGATCGCCTGAAAGACGAGTTCTTATCCATCATTACCCATGAATTACGGTCCCCGCTCAACGCCATTTTGGGCTTCGCCTCCGTCTTGGACGACGAGGTGTTGGGTCCGCTCAATGACCAACAGCATGCATCGCTTTCCAAGCTCATCAAAGGAGCCGACCGCCTGCTCCTCCTCATTAACGACCTCCTCGACTTCGCGAAGATCCGAGCAGGTAGGTTCACGATTTCTCCCGAGGAAACGAGCTATGACTCTTTGGTGGCTGAGGCGGTGGAGTCGATGGCACCTTTGGCAAAAGCGAAAAAGCTCTCCATCGACACCGAGGTTCGGGTTCCTCAAAAGGTTATTATCGATCCTCGGTACATCACTCAAGTGCTTGTCAACCTGCTCTCGAATTCGATCAAGTTCACCCCGCCTGAAGGCAAGATCCACATCAGGGCTTTTGTAAGAGGAGAAGACTTGGTGACCGAGGTTCAGGACACTGGGATCGGCATCAAGTCCGAGGATCTATCACGGCTCTTTTCCCCATTCCAGCAGTTGGAGGCAGGCTTGGCTTACAAAGTCGGGGGAACGGGGTTGGGTTTGAGCATATCCAAAGGGATTGTCGAAGCCCATGGGGGAACCATTACGGCGGATAGTCCAGGACCAGGGAAGGGTTCGACGTTTTGGTTCAGGATTCCGCTTACTTCAGGGAGGCTCCGAAACCCGTAAGCGTCTACTAGGCGCCTGAAACAGAATTTCGGCCTCGGAGGCAGCTGGAGCGATCGCGAAAAAACGCCCGGAAATAAGCGATCCGATCGATGCTGATGTGCACGGAGGATTCCAGGTAAAGTTTTTGCTAAGAGGGCAGCACGAAGCGGAAACNNGGATGCCGTATTCGGTCGGGGTGAGGGAGATATTCAATCCCCCCCTGCTCACCAGGCGGCGCCCCAGGTCGATCTCCAGCGCGCCGGCCTGGATGACCGGCAAGGGAACCGCGAGCATCTCCGACCGGCGCAGGAGGGCACGGATGCGGGCGAGGATCTCGCCGGTCGAGAAGGGCTTGGTCAGGTAATC
>DOBT01000113.1 GCA_003503675.1 Cyanobacteria bacterium UBA8530
GATGGCATAGGCGATCGCACATGGAAAGATTAGCAGTAGGAGATTCGAAATACCGAGCAGAAAGGAAGGGATTCCAACCACCCCACCTGCGTAAGCCAGGACGGTTGGAAAGGCCCCGACCAAGCCTCCGAGCAGAACGATCCAAGCCTGACTTTTCGCGATGGGTGAGGAGTTTCGGGCCACAGTGGTGAACAAGGAGGACAAAGTGATCGATATTACGCCAAGGCTCGAGATCGAGATGATCGCATAAAAGCAGTAGCGCCAAAGGTCCGGATGTGGGTAGAGGAGAATAATCAGGGGCAGGAATATGAGCAAGGGGAAATACAGGATCCCTTGTAGGAGATCGCTTTTTTCGAAAACCCTGAGGGGCTTCGGGAAAAGGGTGCTGAGATGTAACCCCGTCACGCCGACGAGAACCAGGCTGACCTGGTTCACGATCGAGAACCAATGCGTGCTCATCGATTCGAAGTTGGTTGCGCCCAAGATCGCCATGGCGAGGCAGAAGCCGAAATGAACCCAGGCAATTCNNCGGTGGGAATTCTAAATTGAAGGCGTTTATTCTCCCTTTGCACCGTATAGAGCAGTCGCATTCCCTGGGGAATCGAGCGAATGGCGCTTTCGACATCCTTTGCGGAGTGGATCGTTCGATTACCAATGGCGATAATCCGGTCGCCGGACTGAAGTCCTGCTTTCGCACCGGGCCAGGTATCGCTTTGAGCCACGGAAATCGTGAGATTGGACTCCATGGTGAAACCGGGAAAGGGTTTTCCCACGAGGGAAATATTCAACAGGAGGCAAATGATCAGGATGGCGAGGGTCCCGAAGGCGGCGCCGATCATCAGAAGCTTGATCAAACTTTTATTCGAAGCGAACAAAGGTTGTTTTCTTTCCCCCTTCATATGGCTGACATGCAGTAATATAGCCTTTTTTGCCCTGATTGAACAGCGGTTTACAGTGACGGTTGCTCGTTGGATGGGTGATGGTTTATCCTTAAAACGGAGGTAAAGCCATGTTTTTTCTCGGAATAGACTGGGGCAACGGCAAGATCAAATTTTGCCTGCTTTCCCTCGGACCCACCCGCATCGCCTGGAAGAGTTATCCTTTTTCCTTCGAGGGGAAATCGGACNNGTGCCGCTTTCGAGGAGGGGGTCCCCAAGAACCTCGATCTTTTCCTGGCTTCCCAGAATCTCGAGCGCTCGCAAATTTCGCTGGCCATGGTCACCACCAGCCACTTTCCCAGCTACGCCGACTTCGAGGAAGCCCACCGTCACACCGTCGCCATCCTCTCGAAAGAGTTGCCCCAGTCCCGCCTGCTCGGGTTGGAAGGGAAGGAATACGCTCTCTCCGAGGCTGCGAAAATCTCTGGAAAGGACTGCGCCCGTTTCGCCGGCACCAAGTTCTTCGGTTCCGCCTTTCTCGCCTCCAAGATCCTTCCCGACGGCTTGTCCCTCGACACCGGCACCACCTCGACCGACATCATTCCCCTGGTCGGAGGAAAAATCGATCCCGAGTCCCTCGTCGATCCGACCGCCTTCCACTTGCGCCGCATGGCCTCAGGTCGCCTCTGCTGGATCGGACTCACGGCTACTCCCCTGGACTACATCGCCCGGGAAATCGAGACAAAGTTCGGCAAGTATTCCCTTTTCCCGAGACTGGGCTATTCCGAGGCGATCGCCGCCATCCTGGAATTCGTTCCCCCCGAACTGGCCAGACTGCATGCCTACGGCGGCCTCTACCCTTCGAAAGAAGAGGCCTTCTTTCCGCTCGCCCAGGCGGTGGGCGGGGACCGCATCCTGCTCGACCCCGAGAAACTGGAAGCCCTCGCCAAAGCGCTCCATCAAGAGATGATAAAAAGAGTTGCGCTCTCGATCGAGAAGGTGTCGAAAGATGTTCATTTAAAGAAAAAGATCGCGGTGGTCTCGGGGTTGGGGCGGGAGGCGATCGCCCGTAAAGCCTTGCTGCAGGCCGGTTTCATGGAGGAGGACATTTTCGACCTCGATTCGATTCTGGGGCGAGATCACCTCGCCAGCGCGTCCTCGGCCTACGGCCTCGCCCTCATGGCCGCCGAAAGGTTCTCGGATCAAGCGTTTTCCCTCTTGCCTTGATCTTACAATTCCCTCACAATGAGGTTGGCAGGTTTACTTGGAATGGGGCGAAGATGCAATTCGAAGCGAAAATCAGCACCAGGTTGAAACAGGAGATCGAGAGGGCGCTCGTCGCCCTGGGGGATTCCGTTCGAATCTCGATCGATCGGTGGACCTTCGGCAGTTCGGAAGAATCGAAAGATTCGAAAGACTATCCCATCCGTGCCTTCGAGAAGGAAGTCGGAAACATCGCCGGGAAGGGGGACGCCCTCGATTTCTGGGCCGACTACCTGGGAACCCTCTGCGAGANNCGAGACCCTGAAAACGCGCCTGGTCCAGACCGAACGCCGCGTCGACCGCGGGCAGCTCGACCGCCGCAACATCATCGTCACCGCCCAGGAGCTCAGCGAAGCCGCCGACCACAAGGGCATCGCCCAGACCCTGCTTTATTGCGTTTTCGGACTGATGGCCTCTTCGCGGGGCTCGGTCACCATCGACGGTCAGTTGATGGCCGCCAGGGGAGGCAAGACGAGCGATCTGGAAACCTTGATCCTTCCCCTCGAGATCCACGGCAAAACCCTGGGACAGCTTTCCCTGGGCAAACGGCTTTCCGGCGAAGCCTATTCGGAGGACGACCTCGAGATCCTCGCGGCAGTCGCCCATCAGGCCGCCACTTCGGTCGAGAACGTTTCCTTCCGGGAAGAGACCCTGCGTCAGGCATCGGAACTCAAGGAGACCTTCGAAAGTTTGCTCGTCGCACTGGCCACCTCGATCGACGCCCGCCATCCCCTCACCGGTTCCCACACCCAGCGCGTCACGCGCTATGCCGTTCAGCTGGCGGAAGAGGTCGGCCTCGACGAGGCCGAGATCGAGATCATCCGCATCGCGAGCCTTCTGCACGACATCGGCAAGATCGNNCCGACGCCATCCTCACCAAGCCCGGCGCCTTCACGGACGAGGAATTCGCGATCATGAAGCGGCACGCCGTGATCACCCGCGAGATCCTCTCGACCATCCGCTTTTCGCCCAGCCTGCAGAGCGTCCCGGAGATCGCGGGTGGCCATCATGAAAAGTACAACGGCAGGGGCTATCCCGAGGGTCTGGCGGGGGAAGACATTCCGCTCGGCAGCCGCATCATCGCCCTGGCCGACGTCTACGACGCCCTCACCTCGAAGAGGGATTACCGGGCCGCCATGCCTATCGGGCAGGTTGTGGCCATTCTGGAAGAAGGAACGGGTCAACACTTCGATCCCGTCCTGGCACCGCGTTTCCTGGAATTGATTCGTAGGGAGGCAAAGGAGGAAGGGTGAACAAGGAATTCAAGTACACCTGTGAAAAGGG
>DOBT01000128.1 GCA_003503675.1 Cyanobacteria bacterium UBA8530
CGGGGGGTCCAAATCAACGAACCAGTATGAAACTATATGGGATGGGTTCGTCGGCTTCGGTGTCTAGGAAAGGGCTGCAAGAATTCATTTCAGGATTTGTCGGCAGCTCAGTTCCAGGGAAGATGCCAAACTTTAACCAATTTTGGTTTGACATTTTAAAACTATGGTAACATTATAAAGCAGAATCGACACTTTAAAACTTTTGGAATGTTTGAAATGACGAACGATGAACTGCTTGCCATCATTGCCGGTGGCGAAACCCTCACGGTAGAATTCAAGAGCGATGNNGCCGCTAGGCGATCCCGAGATCTTCGAAAACGTGGTTTGCTTTGCGAACTCGGAGGGCGGGCTTCTACTCATCGGGGTGGAGAACGATGGACGCATCACCGGGCTTCACCCAAAGCACCTCCCTGTAGTGCCAACCTTGCTGCAAGCCTACATCTTCAACCATACTGCGCCTCCCATCAATACCCGCATCAGCGCCCCTTCCTTTCCGCAAGGATCGGTGCTTGTTATCGAAGTTGACAAATACCCGGTCATTTGCGCAACAAGCGCCGGGGGATGCTTCCGGCGTGTCATAGCAACCCATGGACCGGAGTGCATTCCCTTCTATCCCTACGAGCATCAATCCCGGCGCATCATGCTCGGATTGGAAGATTTGACAGCAAGGTCAGTTGAAGAAAGCAAGTGGTCGGACCTAGACCCTTTGGAATTCGAACGCCTACGCCAGACCATCAACCGGGCTGGCGGGGATCGACGGCTGTTAGAATTGTCCGATATGGAACTCGCCAAGGCTTTACGCTTGGTAGAAACCCAAGCCAACGGTGACCTCGTTCCCGTCATCGCCGGTTTACTGTTGGTTGGACGTGAGGAAGCGATTCTCCGCTATGTGCCGACCCATCGCGTCGCGTTCCAAGCCTTCGAAGGCAGTAAAATCCTTGTAAACAAGCCCTCGTCCGTGCCCTTGTTGCGGCAAATCGAAGAGCTAGACGCCGCCTACGAGGCTCGCAAGAAAGAGCAGGAAATTCTCGTCGGGCNNGATGCTGCGCTTGCCCATCCCCGAATATGCTAAGGAAGCCTACCGCGAGGCAATCAACAACGCTCTCATCCACCGGGATTATTCGAAACTCGGGACCGTCTTCGTCCAATGGCATTCCGACCATCTGCTCATCACCAATCCGGGGTCGTTTCCTTCGGGGATCACGCCGCAAAACCTTCTCACCCATGAACCGAAACCGAGAAATCCCCGTTTGGCTGAAATCTGCCAAAGGATTGGTTTGGCTGAAAGCAGCGCTCGTGGTGTGGACCGAATCTACTTGGGGCAATTGCGGTATGGTCGTCCAAGCCCCGACTACTCTCGCTCGGATGAAGAAGCCGTTCGACTCGTCCTTCGAGGCGGAACCGCAAACCTAGAATTCGTCCATCTCGTGCATGACCTGGACCAAAGCGGGCAAGGACTTTCTCTCGATGAACTCATCGCCCTCAATCAACTCCAAATTGAGCGTAGGGTTGACGTACAAGCGCTAAGTCAGCTCATTCAAAAAGGCGAAACCGACGCTCGCAAGACGCTTGAACATTTGGTCGAGCGTGGATTAGTGGAAAGTAGCGGGCAGAGAAACCGGAGCTACTTCCTCAGTGCCAAGGTGTATGCCAAGCTTGGTACCCCGGCAGGCTATGTCAGATTGAAGGGAATCGACCCCATCCAACAAGAGGCAATGGTCGTTGAATTTATCAAGGCGCATGGACCGATCACCAAAGCCCAAACAGCGGAGTTGTGTCAAATATCAAGCGAGAATGCGAGGGTGTTGCTCCGCAAGATGACAAACGATGGGAAGATTGCGCTTGTCGGTTCAAAGCGCGGCTCGGCGTATGTGTTAATGATCAAGGAACCACTCACCCCAATTACGGACAAGGAGCTAATCTCAGTCATCACAGGAATTCTCAAGGATAAAGAATCCCTTTCTTTGGACGAGATCGACGCTGCCTTGCATGAACGGGGGTTCGAGGTCGCAGGAAACAACAAACGCAATTACTTGACGGGAATGATGAGCCGTCGGAAAACTCTTTTCGAACGCATAGATCGAGGGCGCTATCGCCTCATACGGTAGTGGCGGAATCCATTTTCCAATCGAGGAGAGCCGCGTCATCTCGCGGCATAAAGTGGCTCGGATGTTTCAAGGATTTCTTTTTTTTCTCATCCAGTTTGTACTAGCCTCGACTGACTTCTTGGTAATGAGATCGACCTTACGACCAAGAAGACCTGTTCGGATCGCATCCTCTTTTGCCGTGTTCATCAGGAACATTTCCCCTTTTCGATCGGAAAATCGGAGCAGGGCTTTCACCCTTCTCCCACTTCGAGAGAGTTACGAGCGCTTCGAGGCCACTTCAACTTCCAGGCGGAAACCAGTTCGTTCTTCCAGGCGAACGGATGCCTCGGAGATCGCCTCGGAACCCGGATTGATCGACAGACGGAGGAGGACCGTCTCCGACGATAGGTGGATTCCCGGAGACTTGCTCATCTCCCAATCCCCCGGTATGACTTCGCGGAGAGCGGCGAGGATCGCAGCTTGATCGGCGGTGGGAGAAAGCCGGACCTTCCAGCCGGTTTCGTACTCCAGTTCCTCGAAGATCGGGCGGTAGCGCTCTCCGACCTTGGGGGAAACGAAGGCCAGTTCGAGGTACGGCCCTTCCGCGTCGGCTTTTTTGCTTTTTCTCCGGGGAGAATGCGGCTGTTCGGTGAAGGCACGGTCAACCCGAGCATAGGTGGCGTTGATCTCCATCCGCCCTTCCGCATCGAACTTCCTCGGTGCGTGAACGGGCTTCATCACGGTCTCGATGACCAACCGGAATCCCGTCTGGTCGCTGAAAGCATTCAGGGACTCTTGAGGAACGGTTGCGAGGGGTAATACCTTCAGCAACACTTCTCGGGTGTCGAGCCGGATGGCCGGTAGTTTGGGGGCNNTCTTGATGGGAGCATGGACAAGGCCCTTTCCGCAAGCTCACCTTGATGAGGCTCCGACTTCACCACCACTTCGTAGCCGGTCTCGGCGGCAATTCTGGCGATCGCCTCGGCCTGGACGGTGCGTGCGACATCCGGGAAGTGAAAAGAGAGGCTGATGGTTCCGGAGTCCTGGTTCAGCCCTCGACGATACAGGCCGCTCTCTTTGGGAAGGTGACGATCGACGATGCCGAAGGCCCGCTGTTGATCCATCGGGCCTTGAGGAACGACCCTCGATGCCGTCTCAGGATCGGCGACACGGTAAAGGAAGGGACGCTTCTTGTCCTTGGCGAAATACGGGGTTCGCTCGAGCAGTTGTCTCGTTTCCTCGATCATCGCTTCGCTCGCTTCGTCGCCGCCATGCCAAAGCAGCACCAGATCGCGGAGCGTGACCAGACGAGGAGCCTTGAGGAGGTGGTCGGCGAGCTCCGCGATCGCCCTTTCTTCGAGCGGCTGCCCCCCCGAAATTCCGGGGGTTGGGTGGCGCTTCCGGCTCTTCCTCGGAAGAAGCTCGAGTTCCTCCCCCAGGCCCGGAAGCCAGATTTGATCCTCGTCGAGTTGACCGAAGGCTTGAGCCAGACTGAGCCGGGATTCGCCTTCCCCATGGACGAGGACCACATGGCCCGGCCTCATTTTCGAGACCAAGCCGGCAATCTGGGCTCGGTCGGCATGGGCGGAGAGCCCGACTTTTGCGATGCGTGCCGCCACCCGCAGGCTTTGGTTCCCGAAGCGGATTTCCTGGGTAACCCCGTCGGCGAGATCCAGCAAGGCGCGGCCCGGCGACTCCTCGTCCTGGTAGCCGGTCAACGCGATCAGGTTCTTCTTGTCTTCCGACAGGGCTTTGGCGTAGATCACGCTGGCCCCACCCGTCAGCATCCCGGAACTCGCGATGATCGCACAGGGAGGGCCTTCCAGGATGGCCTGCCGCTCGTTCGAACTGNNATGCTGCGGACCATGCCGTCCACGTAAACCGGGAACGCGGGGATCTCCTTGCGGCTCATGGCTCGCTTGAGGATCAGGATCACCTCCTGGGCACGCCCGAGGGCGAAAGCGGGCACGAGGGCCTTCCCCCCGTTACCGATGGTCTCGGCGATGAGGTTGACCAGTCGGCGCTCCTCGGCTTCTCGGCTGGAATGAAGGCGATCGCCGTAGGTGGATT
>DOBT01000174.1 GCA_003503675.1 Cyanobacteria bacterium UBA8530
ACCCCAAGGTGTTCTCGCAGATTCTCGGCTGGGCGTTCGACCACTATCCCGGACAGCGCAAGTACCTCCAACTCTACACCCACGGAGCGGGCGTCTTCGGGGTCGGTTGCGACGAGAAGCAAACGGATCTCAAGGGCAAGCTCTTGCCGGAAGACCAGAACATCTGGGCCATGCCGCTCCCCGATTTCGCCGAAGCCCTGCGCCAAGGCCTCAAGGGACGTCAGCTGGACCTCGTCTATTTCCGCGCCTGCCTGATGGGTAACGTGGAGTCCCTCTACGAACTGCGCGGCACCACCCGCTACGCCCTGGCCTCGGAGGACGTCTCCTACTCGGTGGACAACTCGAACCTCTGGATGACCAAAACTTTCGACGACCTGGCCTCAAAAAACCTGGACCCCAAGGAAATCGCCCGACAGCTCGCGATCGACGCCCATTCCAAGCATCCCCAGGTGGGCGACACCATGTACGGCTACACCACCTTCGCGGCGATCGACATCGACAAGATGACCGGGCTGAAGAGCTCCATCAACAGCCTGGCGCTCGCCTTGAAAGCCGCCATGCCCACCCACCGCGCCGAGATCGTCGCGGCCTACGACGCCGTCCCCACCGTCCAGGGGGATGCCGAAGCCAAGGAATACTATCAGCAGATGCGGGACCTCTGGGCCTTCACCGCTCAGCTGATGCAAAAGGTTACCGACAAGGGAGTCCTGTCGGCGGTGACCGGGGTCCGCTCGGCCCAGGAAGCGGCCATGATCCACGAGAGGGACTCCTTCGGCAGCGCCTCCAACGGCCTCTCCATCCTGATGCCCGCCCGNNAACGGCAAGTACATCGACGGCGCCTACCAGAAGACCCGCTTCGCCAAGGACACCGCCTGGGACGACTTCCTCCGCCTCATGAAGTAGCAATAAAATCAATCGGCACCCCTGGGGGGTGCCTTTTTCTTTAAAAACAGGGATCAGGAAGAAGAATGTTTAACCATTCTTCTTCCTAACGTTAACCTGAACATAAGAAAGAAACAACCGAAAGAATACGATAAGCCCCTTGCCAAGCGTGATGATGCTTTTTTGATAAAGGAGAGTTAAAGAAATGATGAAGTCCTCGATAAAGGCGATCGCCTCGACGCTGGTCCTTTCCGCCACCCTGGCGGGCTGCGCCGCCACCCCCGGCGGGCTTCAGTTGGGCAGTAAGAACGATCGCTTCAGCGCGAAGAGCGCCGGCGCCCCCTGGGCCATGATGAACTTCTTCGCCCTGGACAACGACCTCGACAACGGGACCGGGCTCGTCAGCCGACTCCACTCGGCCGCCACCCGCGCCGCCTCGGTGGCGGTCGATAGCCTGTACGACGGCTCGAAGAACAACGACTCCTTCTATATCTACCAGAGCGCCCCCGGCCAGGAATCCAAGACTGTTCAAAAGGGCGAGGTCGATTCCGGAACCGCCGCCGCTCTCGGCGACTTCGTTTCCTTCGCCGTCCAGAACACCCCCGCCCAGCGCCGCACCCTCACCATGGCCGACCACGGCGGCGGCATCATCCGCGGGATCTGCTCCGACTGGACCGGCCCCGGCGGCAAGAAAATCATCCACCTGCCCGAAGTCGCCGCGGTCATCGAGAAGAACCCCGTCGATTTCCTGATCTTCGACGCCTGCTTCATGCAGATGATGGAAGTGGCCTATGAAGTCCGCAAGGGCGCCAAGGTCCTGCTCGCGGCCCAGACCACCACCCGCGGCGACTACCCCTACGAGACCATGGTCAACACCCTCAATTCGAACGCCGCCGCCGACACCAAAGTCATCGCCACCAAGCTGCTTTCGGTCATCGCCGACAACGCCCGCTACGAATCCGCCTTCGGTGCCGTCGAAACGTCGAAGACCGAGGAAGTGGCCAAGCGGATGAACAAACTGTCCACCATCCTGATCGAGAAGGCCAAGGACAAGGCGATGCGGAAGTCCCTGCAGAACGCCTTGCGCAACTCCATGGGCTATGCCAACGAAACCGAGGCCGGCCTGCTCATGTACAACAACTACCGCGACATGGTCGACGTGATGACCAACCTCGCGAAAATCAGCGACCCCGCCATTCAGGAAGCCGCCCGTTCCGTCGCCGAAGCGACCAAAGCCTCGGTACTCGGGGAATCCCATCGCAACGGCGGCTTCTTCGGCGGAACGAACCTCGACAAGGCCTCCGGCATCGCCCTCTACGCCCAGGTCGACGGCCCGGTCGAAGCGAAATACCTGTCCCGCTCCTGGAACAAGGACACCCGCTGGGGTGATGCCCTCGCCCAGATCAACACCACCGGTTGGGCCCCCGCCATCCAGGCCGACAAGTTCCCCCTCTCCTTCCCCAAGCGCAAGTAATTTCGATAACTTCGATAAAATAACCAACAAAAAGGCCTCCTTTCGGAGGCCTTTTTTTATCGGTATCCCGACAGCTCCTTGTCCAGGGTGAGCGTTGCTTCCTTCTTTTCGTCGATGCGGATTTCGGTGAGAACCCGGTCGGCCCCGCTGGCCAAAGCCGCGCGATGAGCCTTCTTGATCGTTTCCATGACCTCGTCGAAGTCGCCTTCCAGGCTGGTGCCCAGCGGCTCGACCTCGAATTTCAAGCCGCTCTCGCGCACGGCCTGGACGGCGGCGTCGATGTAAGGCCGCATCTCGATCCCTTCCAGCGGAATGATACTGAGTTCGGCGACGACCATCCCACATCCCCCCTTTCTCTTTGCGCCGATCCTAGTCTTCGGATATCGCCCATGCAATGCCCGCCTTCTTTGCAAAACAATAAATCCATATTAAGAGAAGATTCTTTTTATTTTAAGGAAGCGGCGTTATAATCGAAAGAGACAAGAAACAGTCGATTCAACTGATGGGACAACCGAAGCCGCTCTTTAGGAAAGAAGGATAAGATGAGCCGAAACCCACAGCCCCTCGCCACCCTCGCCCTCCTGACCCTGCTCCTGGCAGGTTGCGCCGCGCCGGCCGCGCCGACCCTCAGCCTCACCACCAAAGCCGTTTCGACGATCTCCACGCTGGCCGTGCCCCCCGCCTCCGCCTTCAAGACCTTCACGGTCAAGGTAACGAGCATCCTTCCCCTCGACAAGAAGGGCTTGCCCCACCAAAACTTCATCGTCGTAGCCTCGGACGGCCAGGTCTACGAAGTCAACAACGACACCAAGTACGGCTCCGAAGTGCCTGACCTGACTGTCGGATTGGCCCTCGTCATCAAGGGCACCACCTACAGCGGCAGCAAGCAAGGCATCCACTGGACCCACAAGGCCAACCAACCCGGTGACGCCGGCTGGATCAAGACCCCCG
>DOBT01000251.1 GCA_003503675.1 Cyanobacteria bacterium UBA8530
TTTGGCCAAAAAAAGGGCCGAGATCGAGAGGACCGACGGAGCATCGAACCCCGAAACCTTCAGCGAAGTGAAACCCGAAGAATTCGACACCCTTACCCTGGCATCCGTCACCGGGGAGCCCGCGGACGAGAGCGGGTTGAAGGAAATCTTTTCGCGGCTGCTCGGAAGGGCCCCCACCGAGCGCGAGCTCGCACGCTATTCCGGGGTGGATTTGCCCAGGGTCGAGAGAAGCATCAAGGACACTCTCGAGTATCGCGTGGGCACTTACGGGGAAGCCGTGCGAAAAATATTCAACGAGGCCCTCGGCCGTCTTCCGACCGACAAGGAGATGGACAAGTATTCTTCCCTGATGGCTGCCGGGAGCAGCGAGGCCGATCTGCGCAGTCGAATCTTCCCCCTCGTTTTCGTGCGCAGCGGGAAAGACCGGATCCAGATCCAGGAATCGAGCGCAAGCGTCGGAAGAGCCCCCGGAGCGGCCGATGCGAAGGGGGATATCACCGCCCTGTCCGAGATAAATGAACGCGAATTCAACAAGGGGGCCGTCGTTAGCGTGACCGGGGAAGGCGCGAAAATCTCCCAGTTCGCCCAGAACGGCCTGCTCACCGTCCGGACCCCGCAGGATGCATTGATTTGCCAGGATCCCGGGGAAAGGAAAACCACGGTCTTCACCCCCGAGGGTTGGGTTATCGAGGTCTCACCGGACAATTACCAGGGCGTGGATCGCAACGGCGAACCCGCTTCCAAGAGTCACCTCAAGCTCAAGGTCACCGATCCCCAGGGCTACGTCAGGCTCGACCTGACCAAACCGAACCCCGCGGCCGAAGACAACAGCGTGGTGATCGGCGGCGTCAGCCTGGATTTCTCGGTCGACCGCCAGGCGGGGGTGATCACCGAGCTGGTCCTCAACCTGCCCGAGCTGAAGCTTTCCATCGATGAAAACGCCGGCAGCAGCATCCGGCTCAGCCGCCGGGAAGACGGTTCGAGCACCACGATCAAGTATTCCTCCGACAAGTTCGAGTTCTCGCTGCAGGGTGCTGGCCGCGCTTTCTATGACGAGACCGCCACCGCTCCCGTGCTCCCCGAGATTCCGAGGGTGGTCCCGATTACGCCCGCCGAAGAATCGAAACCCCTCTTCCTGCTGGCGGGAGGGGCCGTCAACAGCGTCTATTCCTCGGTCAAGCCCCCCCTTTCGCTCGCCACCCGCCTCAAGGAGTTGCTCGGCAAGGGCACCTTCATGACCGGCCTGAAAGGGCTCGTCTCTTCGATCGGAAAGGCGTCCCTGATCGGCGGGGCCATCGAAGGGGTGGCTTCCTTGATGGAAAACATCTTCAAGGTCTACCAGGGAAAGCAAGATACCGCCAAGGCGCTGCGCAACGTCGCCGCCGACACCACCAGCGGCGCGATCGGCGGCGGTCTGTCCGCCCTCGGTAGCGGCCTGGCGATGACCGCCCTCGGCTTCCTGGGACTCGCCGGCGCCCCCCTCACCATCGCCGCGGCGTTCGTCGGGATGATCACCTACTGGCTCAGCCGCGGTCCGATCCGCCGTGGAGTCGGAAACCTCTTCGGAACCGGCGAAAAGAATTGATTTTCGCTATATTTGTCTCTTCGAGGCGTCGGCCATCAACTGGGCGAGCACTTCCATGTTGTAGTGATCGAACATCTGGACGTAGAGGGAGGGAATATTTATCTTCGCCCCTAACCGCTGCTTCTCCAAAGTCGCCCCGAAGCCGAAGTAAATTCGCTTGGCTCCGTGCTCCGTCGCCCTCATTACCGCCCGGTAAAGGAATTGCCGGTAGGAATGGTGGGAGAACACGTAGTCGTAATTCAGTCCTATCAGCAACGGCACGTACTGTTCCGGGCCAATGAAGGAAGCCAGGAACCCAACCGGGCGCCGCTCTGAAGGCCCGCCGCACTCCGGCTTGATGTAGAGAAGGATGATCTCCCAATTCGATTGTTCCAACATCTTTTCGAATATGATTTTTGGTAGATCGAAGGTATTGATCAAATAACCGCGCGCTTTAACGTTTTTGTAAAGCTGATAGAGGTGATCAAATTCTTCCTTGGAAACCTCCCGCTGCCCTTTCTTGAGGATCTCAAGTTCATAGGCGTGTTCCCAGTCGAGGACTTTTCTTTTTAAGTGCCAGCGCTTTTTGGTTCCTATTTGAGCAATATATTCTGCTTCGTCTTTCCATTCAACCTCGATGCCCAAGGTTTCCGGCATAGGGTATTTATTGAAACCCTGTTCCAGCATGAACTCATCCATTTCGGGNNGGGATCGTCTCCCGGAAGATCTCGAAGCACCATCCTGGATGCGTTCCCTCGCTGTGCTTCTAATTCTCTCAAAAGAAGGGATAGTGCCGCTTTCCAGTCCTTCTTCCTATCCAGATATAGATGATTACCCTCGGTCAAAAGCGAACCCATCCCAAAAGTTAGGGAGGTGAGGAATCGAGGATCCTTGCGCCTATGTTGCTCAACTAAACAGGATGTAGCTTCGGGCGATAACATATCGTCTTTCCAAAGGGACTTCGTGAAAAAAGTAGCCAATACAGGCTTTCCTGTGAGCTCCCTTATCAAGTAGTAATGGAATTCCCAGTCATTTTCTTCTTCCGCATTCCCTTGAAAGACATTCTCCAAAAGCTTCATCCCCGCCCAGGTGAAAGCCCCGTTGCCACCGAGCAGTCGGTCCCATTCAGCCGGGTCCATGGATTCAATCGTCATTGCGTGTTGCAAAAGAAGGTCAGTTGACGAGGAAGCCTTTGGCACCATTGAGATGACTTCCGTA
>DOBT01000029.1 GCA_003503675.1 Cyanobacteria bacterium UBA8530
GATCGAGTTGTTTCGCCGCACCCCCATAGTCTTCAAAGAAGTGTTGAGCCATCCATGCGCTCCGGCAGGCCTCGGACAACTCGGGGATGTAACCGTTCAGTCTATCCTCCCTAGGCAGCCCTATTAGAGCAATCGATTGCTATCGAACAGCCCGCACCGGTCTCGATTGGCCTCATTGGGAGCTCCGCTCAATGAGGCCTTTTTTTGGGGATGGCTTTTCAAGAATAGGCAATATCGCCGATCCCGGCTTACGCAATCCTGCCGATCCCTGAATGGAATGGATCTTCTACAATTCGATCACATTCACGCTCGGTCAACGCGTCCCGCCGAAGTCAGGGTTCGATTTCCGAATTTTTGCGCCTTCATCCAGCCCAAGCCCCGGCCAAATCGAAGGAGCGCCGAGCGCTGCTTCTCAACCTTGCCGTTACGGATCGATTCGCCGAGAGAAAAGGAGCAGCCAATGTCGATTCCTGACCGAGCGAGAACGACCACGGTTGTCTGCCTCCTGTTGGCCGGATGCTCCATGATCCCNNTTCCGTCCATTACAGGACCCTGGAAGTCGTCGACACGGCCGTCTTGAAAGTGAAGGACGGGAAGAGCGTGCCCGAGGCCGTTGCCGAACTAAAAATGGATCCCAATGTTCTGATAGCAGAGCCGAACTACACCTATCACGCTCTCGCGATCCCCAACGACCCCATGTTCTCCAAACTGTGGGGAATCCAGAAAGTCCAGGCCCCCAAAGCCTGGGACATCACCACCGGGAACCCTTCGGTCATTGTGGCAGTGGTCGATACGGGGGTGGATTACGACCATCCCGATCTGGCCGGTCAGGTAATCAAGGGACCGGATCTCGTCAACGACGACGAGGATCCCCTGGACGACCAGGGGCATGGGAGCCATGTCGCAGGCACCATCGGGGCCATTTCCAACAACGGCGTCGGCGTGGTCGGGATCGCGCCAAAGAGCAAGATCCTCGCCGTAAAGGCCCTGGGAATCCAGGGCGATGGTGACGTTGCCTCCATCTCCGACGCGATAATCAAGGCCCAGCAGCTCGGGGCCAGGATCATCAACCTCTCGCTCGGTGGTTCGGATTATTCGGAGGTGCTGGCGAGAGCCGTCGAGCAGGTCATCGCCAAAGGGGTTCTCGTCGTCGCCGCAGCAGGCAACGACGGAACCTCCACTCCCTGCTATCCCGCAGCCTTACCCGGCGTGCTTTCGGTCGGCGCCACCGACTCCTTCGACCGCAAAGCCCCTTTTTCCAGTGACGGAAACACCTTGGCGATCGCCGCCCCCGGTCTGAATATCCTCTCCACCATCGATGGTTTTTACGGGATGGAGTCGGGGACCTCGATGGCCTGCCCGCATGTCGCGGGAGCCGCTGCCTTACTGTTGGCCAAGAACCCGAATCTGACCGTGGCGCAATTGCGCCAGGCCCTCATCGCTACCGGAGATACGACAACGGGTTTTTCCAACCCCGGCATCAAGCGCCTGAACGTTGCCAAAGCCCTGGCTTCCATCAGTTCGACCAATACTCCCGCCCCGACTCCGCTTCCCACAGAAACGACGGTTCCCGCAGAGATTCCCGTTCCCTCGTCGGCCGGGGCGATAGCCATCAGCAACGTCGCCTTGACCTATCTCACCTCCACCGCCGCGACCATCGCCTGGCAAACCAACGTTCTCTCCTCGAGTTCCATGCAATACCTGTCCAGTGACCTTTACCGCTACGGTCGCTGGACGGAAACCAAGGACGACCAAATGAAAACCCGTCACTCCATAACCTTGACCAACCTCCATAAAGGCGCCCTCTACTACCTCAGGCTCAAGTGCGTCGCAGCCGGCCAGACCGTCCAAAGCGGCTACTATGGCTTCAGGACGAGGTAGATGGCGTNNAGAGAGGTTTGTAAACAAAGCGGACCTGACAACATGTTGCCAGGTCCGCTTTGTTTGCGAGTTATTTTTTGATTATTTCTCCTGGTAGGGACCGGCGATCGCCAGATCGAGTCCTTCGGGCAGGACCATCTTCCTGGCAGCGCGGTTGACCTCTTCGAGCGACAGGTCCCCGAAAAGCTTGGGACAACGGCTCCAGTAGTCGGTGCCGAGGTCGAAGAACTCGATGCTGGAAAGGCTGGAGGCCATTCCGGCGTTGGTGGATAGTCCGACGGCCAGGCCGCCGATGAAGGCGCTCTTGGCCTTGGCCAGCTCTTCGGCGGTGACTCCCTGGTTCACGAAGCGCTTGATTTCGCTTCTCAGGGCCTCGATGGCCGTTTCGACGTTGGCGGGGTTGACCGTGATCGAGGCGTTCCAGGCCGTGGCCCCGTAACTCGGATTGATGGAAGAGCCCACGCTGTAGGTGAGGCCCATCTCGTCCCTCAATTTGACTCCCAGTCGTGCCGAGAGGGGATCGCCGCCGAGGATGTAGTTGGCGGTCGTGGCGGCGTAGTAGTCGGGGTCCCGGCGGTGGATGGCGGTCGGGTTGCCGGTGAAGAGGACGACGTTGCTCTTGTCCATCATGGGGATGATGGTTTTCTCGGGCTTGCCGACCTTGACGTCGGGGATGACGAGGGGCGAAACCGCCACCTTGCCCCAGTTTTTGAAAAGCCTTTCGAGCTTGGCGCAGACCTCCTCCGCCTTCACGTCGCCGACCACAGCCAAAGAAACGGCATTGGGGCCGTAATGGGCCAGGTGGAAGGCTTTGAGATCCGCTTGGCTGATTTCTTCGATTGCGGCGATCTTTTCGGCGGGAGCGAGCTCGCGGTAGGGGTGACCGAGCGGGAAAATCTGGTGGTTGAAGGCCCTTCGGGCCTGGACTTCGGGCCTTTCCTCGGATTGTCGGATGCTCGTTATCCAATCCGCCTTGGCCTTGAGTAGTTCGTTTTTCGGAAAGGCCGGGAGGGTAAGCTCTTCGGCCAGGACTCCGAGGGTGCGATCCAGGTCCTTGGAGAGGCAAGAGGCATTGATGCTTGTGGACTCGATGCGCCCGGAAAACCCGACTTGGGCGCTCACGAAGTCCAAGTCCCTCGCCAGGGTCAGCTTGTCACGCCTGGTCGTTCCCTTGTCGAGCATTTCGGCGGTCAAACTGGCGAGACCTTCTTTGCCCGGCGGGTTCAAGCTCCCGCCGGCCCGGACGAAACCGCTCATCGAGATCGTCGGGTTGTTTTTGTTCTCGATGACGAGGACGGTCAAGCCGTTCGAAAGCACCTTTCGAATGGGCAGAGTAAGCTTGGGGGAGGCGACCGCCCTTTTTTCGAAATCCAGGAGGGGCAAGGGCTTGACCCGGTTGTTGCTGGCCACGGCCTTTCCGTTCCCGGAGTTCTTGGGCTTGGCTCGCAGGGGANNTAACCGTCGGGGGTCGAGACATACCAACCGACGGTCAGGTTATCGTCGTTGAAGTAGGCCTTGGCCACTCGGGTCAGGTCCGCCGGTCGGACCTGCTTGATTTCTTCGAGCAAATCGATGGCGCGCCGCCAATTACCGGCGATCGCTTCGTACCGGCCCAGCACCATGGCCAGCCCCGCCGTGCCGTCGTTCTGGAAGATGTAGTCGGCTTCGGCCTGGTTCTTGGCCTCCTGAAGCTCGAGCTCGGTCACGCTCTCCTGTTTGAGACGCTCGATCTCGCTCAACATCGCTTGCTCGACCTTCTCGGGGGCGATCCCCGGTCGCAGCGTCGAGCCGAGTTGGAACAAGGAGGGATCCCGCTGCACGCCGCAATAGGACCAGGCGTCCGTGGCGAGCTGCTTTTCGACCAGCGCCTTGTTTAATCGGGAGTTCTTGCCGAGCCCGAGCAGGTTCTCGAGTACCAGCAAGGGAGCGAGGTCGGGGCTCTGGCAGGAGGGAATGTGCCAACCGGTTCGGACCAGGTTGGTTTCTCCCCTTCGGTGAATGGTGAAGCGAATCCGGCCTTCCTGGGGTTCTTCCCTGGTGTAGACCTGGGGAATGCTCTTCGCGGCGGGGATCTTTCCGAAGTGCTTCTCGATGAGGCTCAGGGCCTCGGGAACCTTGAAGTCGCCGACCAGGACGGCCACCGCGTTGTTGGGGTGGTAAAAGGTGTCGTAGAAATGTTTCAATCGACTGGTCGGCATCCCTTCAACGTCGCTTCGCCAGCCGATCGTCGGGTGGTGATAGGGATGGGCCTTGTAGGCCTTGGCCAAGAATTCCAGGGAAAGAGCTCGCGAGGGATTGTTCTCCTGCTGCTCCATCTCGTTGCGTACCACGGTCATCTCGCTCCGGCGCTCGGAGTCGAGGATGAGGGAGTTGCGCATCCGATCGGCCTCGAGCTTGATGCCCATTTCGAGCTTGTCGCTGGAGTAGGTCTCGTAGTAGTTGGTCAAATCGGGGCCGGTGGAAGCGTTGAAAGAGGCGCCATTGCGGCCGAGAAGCTGGGCGATTTGCCCTTTCCCCAGGTTTTTGGTGCCCTTGAACATCATGTGCTCGAGCATGTGGGTGGCACCCGTGCAGCCCACGGCTTCATTGCGCGAACCGACCTTGTAGGTGACGGCCCAGGTGACCACCGGGGCCGCATGGTTTTCCTTCAGGAGCACCTTGAGGCCGTTGGGAAGGGTAAAGGATTCGACCGTCCCCAAGATCGTCTTGGTGGTGGTGATCTCGGGAGCCGCGAA
>DOBT01000157.1 GCA_003503675.1 Cyanobacteria bacterium UBA8530
GCGTAGTTGGGGTAGGCGGTCGCGGGTGCGGTGTAGGCAAGGGGGTTTATCCCGGAGTAGTAGGGCGAGTAGGCTCCCGCGGCGTAGGTGTAGGGGGTCGACCAGAACGGGGAGTAAACGCCAGAGTTGAAGTAGTACGGATAGTAGTAGNNCACCGAAGCCGCGTCCACCGAAGCCACGCCCACCGAAGCCACGTCCACCGGCCCGCATGGTCTGATACTTACCGCTGCTGGATTGGAGACCCTCGAGCTGGTCGGCGGACACCTGGATGACCTGAGAGGGATTCAGTTTCTGGGGCAGCATCATCGGGTCATCGATCGGCCTGGGCTCGTCGGCGTTCACCCGGGAGGTCGGCACGGACTGCGAACAGCCCACCGTGAAAGCCAGGAGACCCATAGCGGCAAGAGAAACCAGGTCGAGTTTTCGCATGAAAGAGATTCCTCCTTATGCCTCAAATCGATGGGAAACTCTCAATGGGAACCGAGCGACTTTTCCGTATCATAAGCTCCCGTTCGCGAAAAGGAAGAGGCGAGTTCGCCAAGGTTTTTCCGAAAATCACTCGCTTGCACGAAGCCGGAGGAAGGATCCCCCGCAAGCAAGCTTGTCCCCGAAAAGCCATGAAAAAGATTTCAAGCCCTCTCGGCTACCGTCAAAGACAGGCATGCCAGGGACTTGAGTGGCCTTAACCTCAACTTAGGCTTCTTTTCCGCTGATATCTCTTGCTTGTTTGGTGGAATAATATATACATTAAGATATTCAAAGCAATTAACGAGCGGAGGATTTTTCTCCCGGCCCTTTCGAACAATGAAAAGGAGGAACGATGAAATTCAGAAGATCCGTNNTCAGTACGAGGTGGATCCGGCGAAACGGGAGGCCCACGACGCCTTCATCGCCGCTACCGGGCGCGTTCCCTCCAAGGCCGAACTCGCCGCCATGGTTTCCCTCATCGGTGCTTCCCCCAACGTCGAGCTGGATTATCCCGCCGCCAATGCCTACCTGGAGGGGATCATCGACGGAGGTGTGGTCGCGAGCGGGCTTTCCGCCGGCGTCAGCGGGTACTATGCCTCGACCGTGATGGGGCCGAACGGCAACCTTTACACCTTCACCAACAGCGGCATGCTCGAGATCAAGCCCGACGGCACTCGCACCTCGCTCCCCGTGCCTGCCGACCTCGCCGGTGCGAGCCATGTCCGCGCCGAGATGGGGGACGACGGCATCGTCAACATCGTCAAAAACGGCATGGCGGGCGTGGAGCGCTTCGATCCCAAGACCGGCGCCTTCTCTTTCTTCTTCGTTCCTGGTTTGACCGCCCGGGATTCCACCGTCACCTCCGATCGCGACGGCAACCTCTACATCTCGAGGAACGACACCGATAGCAACGCGCGCGTGCTGCGCAAGGTGGATCCGCAGGGCAACGTGACCACGCTCCTGACGGGTAACAACGTCATGGTCTCGATGGATCGCGCGGGTGACAACCTCCTGGCCATCACTTACGGCGGGGACAAGATCTACGAGTTCGATCGCAAGACCGGGGCGAAAACCGAGCTTCCCGTCACCGGCGTGACTTCCGGTCTGATCATCGACATCGTGCAGAACCCCGACAAGAGCTATCAACTGGTCGGCTTCGACGGCAAGATCTATTCCTTGCCCGAGGCCGGCGGAGCCGTCACGGTGATCGGTCAGATTCCCCTCGACAAGAACGGCGTGAACGGCACCTATCCCCAGAAGACCTGGGGGGATCTCGCCCGCGATTCTTCCGGCGCCATCTACAGCTACAACGGCGACAAGATCGTCAAGACCGAGATCCTCTCGGCCCCCTCCGGCTCGGTCGACCGGGAAATCCTGGCGAAGGCCGCCATCCTCGTCGCTAAGGGCACCACGACGGTCGCCAATGCCCTGGCCCAGGTCACCAAGCTGGCCGACATCGCCAAGGAGAACAAGAACAGCAACTACCTCGACCAGCTGCCGGATCAGTTCTTGAACTGGTCTCCCGACCAGGGGCTGCTTCCCGAGGCCCTGCGCACGGAGCTCGGAACGGGCGGCAGGGCCTGGGAGCCCCGCTTCACCAACGCCTACGAGGGCATGGGCATCGATCCGAACACCAAAAAGTTCCTCAGAGGCCCTCTCGCGGGGCAAACCATGGCGACGAATTTCAACGCCATGATCGAGCAGCTCAGCAGCAACGGCTACATCACCATGGACTGGGACTACAATACCTTGATCGCCGACGTGGGCGGACAGGCGGTCCTCGATAAATACGGTCAGCGCGGCCCCGATTCCTACTGGGACTTCGCCGGCAACCTCTTCAAGAAGACCAACCTGCATGACCCCACCATGGACCAGCGCTACGGAGACTCCTACGTCAACGGCTTCGAGGCGCGCTACAAGGCCGGCGACACGGGGACCGATTGGTACATGGTGGATTATCGCAAAAAGCGCAATGCCGGCTATACCCCCGAGCAGTACAAGAACGAGATGGTCCGCTGGTGGATGACCAGCGACGGGACCGGCAAGTATTCCCCGGGCGTGAATTCCTGGGGCGGTCCCCTCAACGGCGCGGCCGACTCGGATTTCCTGCTCGCGGCCAACTTCTCCACCGCCGCCAAGCTGGTGGCCGAATCCAAGGCCCTGCGTTCTCTGGGAATGGCCGCCGAGGCCGATGCCAAGATCAAGCAGGCCCGTAACGTCATCCTCTTGAGCGGCAACGACCACGATCCCCTGGTGCTCGACCTCAACCACAACGGCAAGGTCGACGTGACCGGCCGCTCCTCTTCCAAGTACCGCAAATCGGACAACAAGCGTTTCGTGCCGGAAGGCTCGGTCAAGTTCGATCTGATGGCGAACGGCAAGCCCTTCCAGACCGAATGGATCAAGGGCGGGGACGGCTTCCTGGTGGACAATATCAATAACGCGGCCCTCAACCGAATCGCAGAGGGCAAGCCTTTGACGGGCGCTAACCTCTTCGGGGACATCGAGGGCTATCCCGGCGGCTTCATGAAACTGGCGAGCTTCTTTGATCGGGACAGCAAGGTCGCCTCGCTCCAAACCAGGCTATCCGAAGGCTTCGGAGTCCTGAGGGGCAAGGAGCTCGACAGCCTCATGGTCTGGGTGGACAACGGCGACGGCCTGGCTGTCCGCGACGAACTGAAGAACCTCGCCGAGTTGGGGATCACCGAGATCGGGCTCATCCCCCAGATCAAGAAGGAGAACGAAGAACTGCTCGAGCAATCCTACTTCGTCCAGAACGGCAAGAAGTACGTAATGCAAGAAGTCTGGTTCATGGGGAAGTAAAAGGGCCGGGGGAGAGCCGGTTTTACCGGCTCTCCCCCCCTTAAGAGAGGAGAAAAGATGAGAGCCAAGAAAGCGATTTTGCTGGCACTTTCCCTGAGTTTTATGGTTCTTCCGGCCAAGGCCGCCAACAACGGGGAACAGAAGATCGAACGCACCCAGAGGACCTATTCCGGGAGCAAGGACGGGAAAAGCGGGACTTTCGTCGAGCAGAACAAGAAGGTTCTTCAATTCTACGCGGATCCTGCCAAGACCGCGGCGAAAAATGCTTTCGTCGCATCGGTGGGCCGGGAGCCCAACGACGCAGCGGAAATCGATCGCTTTATTCAAGCGAAATCTGCCGGAGCCTTGGATTCCTCTACCCTCGTCCAGATTGCCGTGACCACGACCACCGCCTCGGCCGCGGCGGCCAAGGCGAAGGACGTCAAAACGGTGCTGGACACCTATGTGAAGGAATTCGGCCAAAGCGTGTCCTCCAGCTTCGCAGCAGGGGTGGAAAAGAAGATCTCCAGCGGCGCGCTTACCATGACCCAATTGATCCAGTCTCTCCGGGATGCGAAAGAACTCATCGCTTCGAATTCCGATCCCGCCCTGGAATGGCACTCCCGTGATGTCGACACAAAGGAGCTCAAGGCTGCTTTCGGTGCTTCGGGAGGATGGATCGACGGTTATTCAGTTGATTTCGATGTAGAGGCCCAGCTGAAGGCAACGGCGCTCTATTTCATCAAAACAAGTTTTTCTACGGCCTTGACGGGGGGAGCCCTCGATAAGGCAACGGCCATCGCGAATGGGAGCGGTGGCGACGGTCTCTCGATCGCGGGGCAAAGTTCGCGGCTCTTGGAATTGGCAAAGTTGATGGAGAGCGGGCTCGTCCCGGAAGGCGTGTTCGACGTCAAGGGGATTTTTACCCACTATACGGAGTCCTGGTTTCCTATCCCCTCTTCTCCTTATTACAAGCCGATCACCGCTGTCTTCGACCGTTCCGGGGGGAGTTGGAACGACGTCCTGTCCTTGGTGGTGGCGGGCACCAGCGCCGATGCGATGCTGCATGCCGTTTACAAGTGGTACTCCGAACGTTGGGGACAAGCTTTCCAGATCGATGTCGCGGATGCGACCGCCGCGCAATTGCGAGCGGCAGCCAAGTCGATTTATGGTACCGCCATCTCGACTGCTTCTCCGATCACCCTCGACCTCAGCGGCAACAAGTTTATCGGGGTTACGGGGCGTTCCACTGCTCAAAGGCGCAACGATGCCAACTCTTTCATCGCCGAAGGTTCGGTCAAGTTCGATCTTCTCGGGAATGGGGCGCCGATCCGGATCGAGTGGATGAACGGCGAGAACGACGCCCTCCTGGTCGACGATCGCCAGGGCGAAGTGACGAGGGCCGCTCAAACCGATGGCATCATCAGCGGGAAAAACCTCTTCGGTAACCCGGGTGGTTACGCCAACGGCTATATGAAATTGGCTCTGATCCTGATTCAACAATGCCGCATCGCATCTGCTGGGAAAGAGATCCCCGTCATAAAGACCGCCCTGATGGGCTCCTCCTTGGATGGACTCAAAGCCTGGATCGATCGGAACCACGATGCCAAGGTTCAGCCCGCTGAACTATCTACCCTTCCTTCTCTGGGGATCACCGAAATCGAAGTCTTCCCCAATAAAGTCAAGAACTCGTTCGGTGAGAGCCTGCTCCAATCTTCCTACGTCGAGCATAACAAACGGAAGCTCGCAGAGGATGTCTGGTTCGCCATCGATCCCAAGGACGCACGCAAGTAGTACTTCGGGCTATGGGAATGCCCGCGGGCATTCCCATAGCCCGAGTCATCAAGAGAGATTTCGAAAGAGAGGAGCGGCAATGAGATTCAGGAAAGCGATTTTGCTGGCACTTTCCCTGGGATTCGGTTTGAGTTACGCCTTTCCGGCTTTGGCTACCAAGAACGGCGATACGAAGGTCGAGATTACCAAGAATACGACCCGGGGGGTGCAGAACGGCCAGCCCGGGGCGCTGGTAGAACAGATCAAAAAGACCTACACCTGGTCAGAGCCTGATCTGTCCGCCTTGAGGACGTTCATCGGGGCCAACGGGCTGGTTCAGGCCCCACTCGACCGGATCTTCCAGAACCTCGCCCAGCCCATGCCTTCGCCCTATTTTCAGAACGTCGCCAACGGCGGCACTGTCGCATCATTCCCTGGTTGGGGACCTACTTCGACCGCGATGGATTCGAATTCGAACATGTATGCGATCGAGGGCGGCTCTTATTCCGGAAGCGGCCTGGTGTTCAAGAAGATCGATGCGAAAGGCAACGTGACTCAGATCCCGGTGCCGCCGGAATTTAAGATCTCGCCTTACTACTGCGAACTCACGACGGATAGCGAGGGCAACGTCTATCTTCCCGAAGAGAAGTACCAAAACTCCGCGCCGGGCAATACTTTTTGCAA
>DOBT01000042.1 GCA_003503675.1 Cyanobacteria bacterium UBA8530
AGAAATACTCCGGCTTCGCCTTCGGACTGGGCCTCAATCGCCTGGTGATGATGCGCTACGCCATCGACGACATCCGTTATTTCCAGGGCGGCGACCTCCGGTTCTTGGAACAGTTCTAGGAGAAAAGGCATTTAAGATGAAAATATCGAGGAATTGGCTGCTAGATTACGTGGACATCGGGGATTTGCCCGTAGACGAAATCTCCGAGCGCTTCACCATGAGCACCGCCGAGATCGAGGGCGTCGAAAAAATAGGCGATCGCTGGCCCGGAGTCCTCACTGCGAGAATCCTTTCGATCGAGCCCCATCCCGACGCCGAGAAACTGCAATTGCCCACCGTCTCGATAGGCAGCGAAAACCTGAGACTGGTTTGCGGCGCCCCCAACATCGAGGTGGGCCAGGTCATCGCGCTCGCCCGCATCGGCTGCGAACTGCCCGGCGGCCTGAAATTGAAGAAGGCCAAGATCCGCGGGGTGGAGAGCGAAGGGATGATCTGCTCGGAAAGGGAACTCGGAATCAGCGAGGAATCCCACGGCATCATGGTGCTGCCCCCCGACACGAAACTAGGCATCCCCCTCTCCGAGGCCCTCGGAATCGAGGACGATGNNGCGCCCCGACCTCTGGGGCCATTATGGAATTTCAAGGGAGATCTCGGCAATCTTCGGGCTTCCCCTGAAAAAACTGAACGAGGAAATGCCCGAAAAAGGTGAGCCCACCGTCTCGATCAAAGTCGAAGATCCTATTTTTTGTCCGCGCTATTCCGCGGTGGTCTTCAAGAACATCAAAGTTTTGCCTTCGCCGGAATGGATTCAGCGGAGGCTCGAGGCGGTGGGCTCTAGGGCCATCAACAACGTGGTCGACGCCACCAACTTCGTTTTGCTCGAACTGGGGCAGCCCCTGCATTCCTTCGACAACCGGAAAATGAAAAAGGCTTCCATCGTCATCCGCAAGGCGCATGAGGGCGAAAAGTTCACCACCTTGGACGGGATCGAGCGGCAGTTGCTTCCTTCCGACCTTCTGATCGCGAACGAAGAGCGGGCCGTGGCGATCGCCGGGGTCATGGGCGGAGCCAACACCGAGGTCGACGAGAACACCACCGAAGTCCTGCTCGAATCGGCCAACTTCCACCCGGCCACCATCCGAAGGACCGCCAATCGCCTGGCGCTCAGGACCGATGCCGCCATCCGCTTCGAGAAGAGCCTCGATCCGGCCCTGACGGTCGTCGCGATCAGGCGCTTCTACCAGATCCTGAAGATTTCCTGCCCCGACCTCTTCGTGGAGGGAAAAATCGCCGACTTCTGGCCCCACCCCCCGGAAAAAGTCCTGATCCCCATCAAGCCCGAATTCCTCAACCTCCGCCTGGGCACCTCCCTGAAGAATGAGCGGATGAAAGAGATTTTCGAAAGCCTGGGCTTCGCGGTCAACGAGGCGGTCGATTCTCTCCGCCTCTGGCAGGTCGAAGTTCCGACCTACCGGGCCACCAAGGACGTTTCCATTCCCGAGGACCTGGTCGAGGAGATCGGCCGGATTTTCGGTTACGACAATATTCCTCCCCTGGCTCCTTCGGCGACGATCGTTCCGCCTTTCCAGGAGCCGCTGGACCTTCTGGCGAAAAAAATCAGGAAAATCTCTTCCCTGCAGGGCGGTTTTTCCGAAGTGTATTGCTACTCCTTCAACGGGGAGGAAGCCATCCGGAAGCTGGGGATGGCTCCCGAAAAGAACCTGAAGCTTCGCAATCCCCTCAACAACGACCAGAACCTCATGAGGCGCAGCCTTTTGCCGAACATGCTCGGGGTGGCCGGGGAGAATTTCAAGCGCTTCGATCGCTTCTCGCTCTACGAAATCGGTCCGGTCTTCCTCACCGAGGATTTTTCGAAACTGCCCGACGAGCGTTCCTCCTTCTGCGCCCTGGCCGCCGGCAGGAAATCCCCCGACGGGGAACTTTTCTACCGGGCCAAGGGGTTGTTCGAACTGTTGAGCGACGAGTTGCGCCTGGCGGACCTCCAGTTCGTCGCCGATCCCTCCTCCCTCGAAGCCTGGATGCATCCCGGCCGGACGGCCTTCATCAGGCAGGGCGAAAAGACTTTGGGCGTCGTGACCGAACTGCATCCCAAGGTGGCCGAGCTCTTCGCATTGGGCGGCAATGTCGGCGTCCTCCTTTTTGACGTCCCTTCGGTCCTGGAAGCGAAGAAGATCATCGATTCTTTCGAGAGCGTTCCGGTTTTTCCGGCGGTGACCTTCGACGTCAGCGTGTTGGTCGATCTCCGCACCCCCGTGATCGAGGTCGAAAAAATCATTCGCCAGGCCGATCGGAAATTCCTGAAGGAAATCAAGATTTTCGATATCTATTCCGGAAAGAACCTGCCCGAGGGCAAGAAGAGCCTGGCCTTCTCCCTGCTCTTCTCGTCGTCCGAGAGGACGCTCGAGCCCAAGGACATCGAGCGCCTGCAGAAGCGCGTGATTGACGTCCTGGAAAAAGGCGGCTATTCGGTCCGCTCCTCGAAATGAAAAAAAGAGCACTGCTTTTCCTCCTGATTTCGGCCTTCGCCTCTCCGGCTTTCGCCGGGGTGCCGGCGGAAATCTACAAGGACGTCCCGGCCGGGCACTGGGCCGAGAACGCCATCGAGGAAGTGGCGATCAATCGGAACCTGATGCAGGGCTACCCCGATTACACCTTCCGGGGCGAATCGAAATTCTCGAGGCAGGACTTCGTCCATGCCCTGAGAGGCCTGGTTCAGGAACTCGAGGTGATTTCGAAAACCAGTTGGAAAAAAAGTGAAAAAAACGATAAAAACGACAATAATGCTTTTTCTGATTTGAAGGAGCAAAACGTCCTTTCTTTTCTACGGGACTACGGGCTCTTCGAGGGGGTGTTGAAAAATCGTTCCTTCGAGGCGAATCATCCCGTCACTCGCTTCGAGCTGGCCAAGGTCATCCACAACCTCCTCGAGCTCGCCGAAAAGAAAAAGGTCCTCGAGCCTCCCGCTCCTCCCCACAAAAATCCCTTTTCCGATCTTTCTCCTTCGGATCCCTTCTATTCCGAGGTGCTCGGCCTGGCGGTCTCTTACCGGGTGATGGTGGGTTTTCCCGACGGAACCTTTCGGGGCGAGGAAGAGTTGACGCGCTACCAGTTCGCGGCGGTCTGCGCCCAGACCTTTCCCCTCATCCGCGAGTTGGTGATCCAGGCGATGAACCGTCAGAACCAAAGGGATCCGCGCTTCCGCCTGAACACTCCGCTGGAGGTCGCCCTCCGCAACGGGAGCGGGGCGAAGAACTTCGTGACCTCCCTGGAGTTCAGCGGGCTCTATTACCCCAGTTCGCTCTTCTGGTTTTACCGGTTGAGGGGCGGAATGGACCTGGATGGAATGCTGGCGGCCGGTTCGCCCCTTCCGCCCTTCCAGGGAATCCAATTTCAACCATATTTCGGGGCCCGGGGCTTTTACGACGGCAAGAAGATCGACGGGGGAATCACCGGCGGGGCGATCGCCCACCGTCCCCTTTCCGAGCGCTGNNGGGGCGATCGTCCACCGTCCCCTTTCCGAACGCTGGGGGGTCTTCGCCGACGTCGAGCTCACCGCGGGCCGGGGCCTCTTCCTGAAAGGGACGGACGCCGGCTTCGAGTACGTCCTGACCCCCAAATCGGCCCTCACCTTCGGCCTCGGCTACTGGGAAGTTCCCGCATCCGGCGTCTTCGACCTGAAGCTGGGCTACGCCTTCGGTTTCTGAGGAAAAAAGAATGAAGAAGACTTTATTGATCGCCTTTTCCCTGCTTTTCGCCCTGCCGGCCCAAGCCCTCGCCGCTATCCGGACTTCGGGATGGAGGATCGACCGCGACTTGAAGTTCCATCTGGCCTTCTATCCTTCCTCGAAGTTCACGGGCGAGGCCCTGAAATATCCCCCCCTCGGCTACAACGGGAAATTTCTCCCCGACATCGACAACATCGACTTGGCGGGCTTCCTCGAGATGGGCTTCCCCGTTCCCACCAGGGAAAAACCCGCCGATCACCGCTTCTACCTGAAATTCTATCCCTACCCTTCTTCCCTGAACGTCGGGAAATCCACTGCGAAGATCTTCGAGCCCTTCCTATTGGGCCGCACCCTCGAAAAAAACGCTTTGAAGGATTTCTTGTCGAATTCCCGAAACGTGGTGATCAAGAAGGGCTATATCGGGAAAGCGAACGAAAATTTCTCACCCGAGCATCCCTTTCCCTCTTTGCTCCTCCCCACCCGTCCCGTCTCGCTGAACAAGGAGACTCTTTCACCGCAGGATTACCTCGACCGAAACGTTCCTTTCGCTTCCCTCTACGTCGAGCCGACGGAAGACGTTCCCGAGAAAGCCACCGAGGCTCAGAAGGCCGCCTGGAGTTCCAAGGGAGTGTCGGCGGCCCACGGGGAGTTGCTGAAGCTCTATCAAAAGACCTACATCGAGTTGCTCGGCAAGGAGGGCGATCGCTTCCGCTATTTCCTGAGCGAGTCGAGTGCCGCGGGAATGACGGTGTTGAAGATCCCCCGGGTGCCCCTGACCTTCCCGAACTACCGCGACTTGCCCATGCCGCAGGGCCCCGATCGAATTTTCCTGACGGGCTTGTTGTTGGTCAGCAAGACGAGTTATTCCAGATTGGGGCAGGCCGGTACCGACGTCAAGGTGGACAGCGAAGCCTTCAGCAAGGAATTCCAGAAGGCCGGCGCCCAGGTCCTCGAGATCGGATCGG
>DOBT01000269.1 GCA_003503675.1 Cyanobacteria bacterium UBA8530
GGGCTTGTGCCCCGAATGGGGTAGAAGGGGGCCGGGGGGATGAGGGAATCATTGTCCGCTGGTGAAGCCGGACTTGTTGAAGTTGAAGATGTCGGTGCCGAAGGCGATCATCGAGAGGCGCAGCATGTAGGCCTGGGCCTGCCGGTTGTAGGAAAGCGAGAGAAGGTAATCGTGCAGGTCCCGGTTCAGGGAGATTTCGTTGAGGTGATAGCCCTTCTCGGTCGAGATCCCGTTGATGGTTCCGCCGTAATCGTAGGAACCGGTGATCTTGAATTCCCAGTGCGATTGCCAGGCCTCGCCCAGGGCGATGTTCAGGGTGTTCTGCAAGGAGCCCCACTGCCCCTTGACGAAGTCGTAGCTCAGGGTGTTGTTGCACTCCCAGCCCGGCACCAGGCCGCTCTGTCCGAAAACGCCCCCGAAGGGCCCGTCCGTCGAACGCACGTTCAGGGTCATCCCCAGGGGGGACCAGGTGCCGTTCTTCAAGGAAAGTTGCGGGACGCTCTCGAAGTTGTAGGCGGACTGCGCCTGGAGGTTGAAACGCTTGGAGGGGGCGTAGTTCAGGCTGGAGTTGAGGTTGAGGTAGCGCTGGCGTTCGTAGTCGTAACCCGAAGAAGTGGTCCAGTTCAGATCGATGTTGCCGGACTCGTCCTTGGTGCCCTTCACGATCACGCTGCTCGTCAGCAGTGTCGACTTCTGCAGGCCCAGGGAATCCGATTTCAGGGGGGTATTGTTATTCGGATCGGTCTTGACCTTGGTGTAGTTGAAGGTGGTGGCGAGGTGATCCCCCCATTCCGAGGCGAGGCCGGAGTTGAAATTCAGGGAGTACTGGGCGTCTCCGGTGCTGTAGAAGAACTGCTTGAAGCCGGTCCCGCCGAAGTCCAGTTTCCCCAGCTTGATGTCCAGGGGCTTGTTGACCAGGGTGAAAACGGGATTGAAGCGGTTGATGGGGGAAGTCGTGTAAGTCTTCGAGGTGTCGTCGGGGTTAAAAGAACTCGACTCGAAATAACGCCCCAGTCCCAGGGAAAGCCGGAAGGGCTGGAAATTCTCGCCGATCGAGTTGGATTCGACGACCAATTCCGGCAGCTTGTCCGTGTAGCCGCGGCTGCGGATGGTCTCGGCCTTGAGGGCATTCGGGGAAAAATCGAGCCTTTTTTGGGCCGTCAGGGTCGCGTTACCCCAACCCAGGTCCTGGCGAACGGTCAAGGTGGGATCGAGTTGCTGGTCCAGAACGGAACCCGGATTATCGCGCCGCCAGTGATTGAGGGAGAGAGAGGTGGTGGGCCCTCCCTGCACCGAATGATTGAAGGTCATGTTGTTGGCCCAATCGGTACGGGGCTTGGAGTTCGGGGACTGTTCCAGGCTCGGAGAAGTCCAGGCGCCCGTCTGGTTCCAGTTGGAGTTCCCTTCCACCTTGACGCCCGCCAAGTTGGTGCCGAAGCGGCCGGTATGGCTGGTGGACACCGAGCCGTTCGATTTCGCCTCCTTGAAGGAACGCCCCAGATTGTAGTCGAAGCCGAAGCGGTTATCGGACAACTTCAGGTCGTGGCTGTCGTAGACCTCGCGCAAGTTCCTGGCGAAACTGCGTCGATCGGTACCGGCCGGGACGTTCTTCGGCAGGTTCATGAAGGAGTACATGTTCATGTCTTCGTACTTCAAGTCGAGCCGTAAGGGGCCCAGAAGGTTTTGCTGGTGCTGGATTTTGAAGAGGTGGTCCTGGAAAGGGGTTCCGGTCAGGCCGTATTTCACCCAGTTGTTCGGCTCCTGCGGATCGTCGGGAAGGTCCTCCGTGTCGGGACGGGCCAGGCCGTAGAAGGAGAAAACGGTCTGGGAGTTGGGATCGGCCTTCCACAGGTGGTCGAAGCCCGTTCCCCAGCCCTTGAATTCCATGAGGTTGTTGTACACGGTCCCGGTCTGGTAGGGAGAAAGGGCATAGCCGAGCCGGGTCTTGACGTAGCGTCCTTCGATGTCGTTCTGGCCCAGTTCGAGGTTGTTTTCCATCTTGTTGAGCGGGATCCAGTAAAAGGGCAGGTACATGATGGGGCGGTTGTTGACCAGAAAAGTATTGGCCCAGCCCATCAAAGAAACGTCGGGAATGATTTCCATCTTGTCGGAAACCAGGTGGTAGTGCGGAATATGCTCCTCGTTGATGAGGTTGCAGGTGGTGAAGACCCCGTTTTTCAAAACGAACTTCGAGCGATTGAAACTGCTCAACTCCTTGGCGGAGATGTAGATCATCTGACCGGGAGCCTTGGCGGGCATGGTCAGGGTGGCGTCCTTCACCTCGGCGAGCTCGCCGCCGAAGGAATAGGAGAGCTTGCTTCCGGTGATGACCTGGTTTTTCCCGTCCTTGGTCTGGACCAGCTTGAAAGGGGAATCCGTCCAGGCTCTTTTGTTGCGCTGATCGTAGGATAGGTCCTCCGCCGTGATCTCCATGTCGCGGAAGGTCAATTTCACGTCGCCGCGGGCCTTGGCTATCCCGGTTTGGCGATCGTTTTCGAGGTAGAGGGCGCTCAACTTGACGCCGTTCTTGACCGGGACCGAAGGACTGGCCTCGGGAGAAAGCATTTCGAGCGGAACACTCGAAGAGGCTTCGGGAGAAACGCTCGAAGTAGCCTCAGCGGGCAGAATACTCGAAGTGGCCTCGGGCGAAGGACTCGCTTGGGCCAGAAGGCTCGAAGGAAAGAAGCTTTCGGCTCGGGCGGGGGAAGGAAAGGCGAGCAAACAAGTGACGAGGCCAACGAAAAGCCGAAGATTCTTTTTCATGAACTAGCGATCCACGCGCCACAAGAGGAAAGCGCCCAGGACGCCGAAAAGGTAGTTTTCGAACCAGGCGCCGGTGACCGGGTCGAGCATTCCCGCGTTGCCCATCGAGCGGCAGATCGACATCACGATGTAGTAAACGAAGACCACCGCGATGGTCAGTGCGACCCCGATGTAGCCGCCCATCCGAGAATAGCGCATTCCCAAAGGAGCCGCCAACAGAGCGCAAAAGAAGGTGGCCAGGGGCAGCGAGAACTTCATGTTGAAGTCGACCTCGCGCGTCTTGGTGTCCATGCCGCCCTCCTTCATGGTCTTGATCTGGGCGGCCAGGTCGGTGCTCTTCATTTCCTGAGGGGACAAGTCCTCCTGGGTGAAGAAGGTCGAGGGGTTGGTCCCCACGTCGACCTTTCGGGATTTGAAGGGGATCTCGTAGGAGACGAATTGTCCCTTGGGGTCCTCGTAGCGGTGCTCGATGCCGTTGCGCAGGTGCCAGGTCGAGCCGGACCAGGTACCCTCGCGGGCGGTGAAGACCACCGGGAGGGGGTTGAGGCGGTCGTAGACGAAGACGTCGTACATGACGTTGGTATTCATATCGACCTGCCGGATGTAGAAGTAGATGTTCTGATGGGGCCCCTTGAAAAAGATGTTGTCCCGGAAGACGGCTTTCGACTGGCGGAGCATGAGGGTTCGGACCAATTGGACGGTTTGCCGGTTGGCCCAGGGAACCAGGTCGTCGTTCACCACGAAGCCGACGTAGGAAAGGAGGACGGAGGCCAGGATGATGGGAACGGAAATTCTTCGAAAGGGCGTTCCCACCGCGCGCAGGGCGATGATCTCGGAATCCTTCGACAGGCGCCCGCAGGCCAGCAGGGTGGCGAAGAGGAAGGAGACCGGAAAGGTGATCACGACGATGGCGGGCAGGTTGTAAAGCAGGAGTTTGACGACGACCAGGACCGGAACGCCGCTTTGCACGATCAGGTTGGCGTAGATGTACAGGAGATTGGCCAGGTTCATGACGATGAAGCCGAGGGTGCCCATGAGGAAGGGACGCCATAGCTCCTTCATGATGTAGCGATCGAGTATCGAAAGCATCGCTATCTGTCCACCTGCCAAAGCAGGAAGATGCCCACTCCCCCGAAGACGATGTTCTGAACCCAGGCCGCGAGGATGGGGGGCAGGATGCCGCCGTTGCCGAGCGCCTGGCAAGTGGCCATGATGACGTAGTAAAGGAAGACCAGAATGATGGA
>DOBT01000104.1 GCA_003503675.1 Cyanobacteria bacterium UBA8530
CGGAAGGCTGAGAGGAAGGGTCGGTTGGAGCTTCACCCTCGCGTCGAGGTATTTCTCCAGTTCCGGCTTCCAGGGGGTGAAGAGGTGTACCTCGGCCTTTTCGGCGAGGGCGTTGGCCAGTTGCGAGGTGTAGTGAAGCATTCCCCCGTTCGGGCAGGAGAGGGCGACGATCCCGATGCGCATGGTTCCTCCTTTTCCGTTCCTCTCTTCAGAGGGAAAGATTTTCTGCCTGCGTGCCCACGTGGCAATCGCAGCCGGCGTTGTAGAGGGCCTCGAAATGGGAGGTCATTTGCTCGATGGAGAAGTGATTCAAGGCCCTTTTTCTACCCGCTTCCCCCATCTGACGCATTTTTTCGGGCCATTCAAGCAAGCGGAGGATCTTTAATGCGAGGTGCGGGGGGTTGCAAGGTGAGGCGAGGCAGCCCGTGATTCCTTCCAGCACGATTTCGGGGACTCCCCCGACCTCGGTGGCGACGACGGGCAGGGAAGCGGCCATGGCTTCCGCGATGGAGAGGGGCAGTCCTTCGATGAGGGATGGGAGGCAGAAGAGATCGGCGCCGCAGAGCAGACGAGCGACGTCCTGGCGATTCCCCAGGAAACGAACGGAATCCTGAACGCCGAGTTTTTGGGCCAGTTCCTCGAGTTCTCCCCTCACCGGGCCATCCCCCACCAATAGAAGCACTGCCCGGGGTTGCTCGACGAGGATGCTCGTCATCGCTTCGAGCAGGTAGTTGATGCCCTTTTCGGGGACCAGGCGTGCGACCGTGACGAGGACTCTTTGGTTCGGGGAGAGGCCCAGTTCCTCCCGGATGGCCTTGCGGATCTTCGGGTCGGGGGAGGGGATGGGGATGCCGTTGTAGACGATCTCGGCCTTGCCCCGGGGAAAGCCGTTTCGGATCAGTTGCTCGGTGAGATAGCGGGAGCAGACGGCGATGCGATCGGCTCCCAGATGGTAGATCGCCGCGACCCCCGGTCTGGTCCAGGGCTTCCAGAAACCGTGGGCCGAAGCGATGACGGGGATGTGTCGCTTCCCGCGAGCGAGCCGTGCGGCCAGGGCGGTGGTAGGGGAGTTGGCATGCACCACGTCGATCTCCTTCGAGATGAGGATTTCCCTCAACTGACGGGCCAGTTGCCAGATTCCCCAGGGGGATTTCTTCCGGGTAGGGGCGAAGAGGTGGTTGATGGGGGACTCGAGCACCTCTTTGAGCTCACCCCCTTCCGACGCGAAGGTGACGTGGTGCCCTCGGCGGGATAGCTCGTTCGAGAGACGTACCGTGAAGTATTCCGCACCGCCCGTGCTCAATTGATTGGTCAAAACGAGAATGTTCATTGCTTCTTCTCCCTTTGCATCGAAAAATTCAAAAAGGTCGCGGAGTTCCTTTCGAATACGGGGCATTCGTTCGGAAAATCTACCTCCTCCTTTGCGGCAGGTTTTTCGACTCTACTTTCCGTCGAAATTTTGGAGGAGTATTCCCTCGCCAGGAGGTTTCGTTTCTTTCGCCTTTTTTGTTTTTCTGTCCTCCGAGGTCGAGCCTCTTGGCCTGGCAGGAAACTTTTTTTCTACCTTATGGACGAAGCCCGCTTTTCGAAAGAAAAGTAGGATCGCCCTTCCCCTTTAAAAAAGAAATGTCTTTCGGGCGATCCCGAGGAGGACGACAATGAACCGGATCACCTTGAATACTATTTTCCAGGTCTTTGCACGTGCCCTCGAGTTCGTGGCCGGATTGCTGATCAACACCTGGCTCGCCCGCGAGTGGGGTAGCCACTTCTTCGGACAAATCGGCTCCCTCTCCAGTCTGGTGGGGATCTGTTCCTTCCTGTGCACTTTCGGGAGCGAGGTCCTCCTCATCCGGACCATCGCCCGGGAACGAGAAAGGGCCCGCCACTATCTCCTGAACGGGCTCAGCCTGGTTTCCAAGCTTTCCTTGTTCGCCGCCCTGGTTTTGTTCGCCCTGGGGACCTGGTTGTTTCCCCCCGCCTTTTTCCCGGTTCTGGCACTGGCCGGATTGCAGATGTTCCTCGGCAGCGTCTGCCTGATGGTACAGGCCACCTTCTATGCCTTCGAGCGGATGGAGTTCGATAGCCTCGCGAGTTCCATCGATCGTGGCTGTTGGCTCTTCGTCGGGGCCTGGCTCGCGACTCGCCCTCCCTCCCTGCTGGCTCTGTTTGCCGGGATCTGTCTCTGCAAGGGTTTGAAATTTCTGGTCGGGGGAGTGCTTTTCATCCGCTTCATCCTTCCCCTTACCGAGCCGGCGGTGGTTCGGTGGAAGGAACAAGGGCGCATCCTGAAGCAGGCGATCCCCTTCGGACTGGACCTTCTCTTCTCCACCATCTACGTCAGCGTGGACGTTCTCCTGCTCGCGCACTGGTCCGGGCCTTCCGAAGCGGGGTACTATCGGGCGGCTTCCATGCTGATCGTGCCCTTCACCATCCTCGCGGTCTCCCTCAACAATGCCTTCTTGCCCAGCATGAGCGTGAACGCCAGGTCGAACCCCGCAGAGCTGCGAAGGGTCTGCTCCCTGTCCGCCCGTCTGGTTCTCCTGGCAGCCTTTCCCATCTGCCTTTTCACCTCCCTGTTCGCCGAGTCCATCATCTTCCTGCTGTACGGGACCTCCTATGCCCCGGCAGTCCTCCTCCTCCGTTTCCTGAGCCTGGTCATCCCCCTGCGCTTTTTGAACAATTCCCTTTCCACCTCCCTGCTGGCCTGTGATCGGCAAAACGATCAAATGAAATGCGAGGGCCTCGCGGCCGGTTTCAACATCCTCTGCAATGCCTTGACCATCCCCCTCCGTCAGGAGGACGCTCAAACAAGCTCCCAGGGCCTGCCAGAGGGGGATGGTCAAGGCATTGCAG
>DOBT01000226.1 GCA_003503675.1 Cyanobacteria bacterium UBA8530
GATCGGCGACGTTCCGGTACTTTTGACCCGCGAGGGCGCCACCCTGGAGGAAGCCAGGGTCAACCAAATGAAAGCTCCGAACAAGCTTCTGGAGATCCCTATAACCAGGGACATGGAGCCTAATTTTTTTCTGGGGGCCACTTTGGTCAACGGCAAGGAATTCCATTCGGTCGAGAAGTCCCTGAACGTGAGCCCCGAGGAAAACTTCCTCAAGGTCCGGATCGAGCCGGGCCGCGAAAAGTACGCGCCCGGGGAGAAGGCGAAAATTTCCCTGAAGATTTCCGACGCCGACGGCAGGCCGGTGGAAGCGGAATGCTCGCTCGGGGTGGTCGATGAGGCCATCTACGCCATCGAGCCCGATCAAACCCCCGACATCAGGCGCTTCTTCCTCGGCCCCCGCTATTCTTCCGTTTCCACTTCCTACTCCTTCCCCGAGGAATACTCGGGGGGCCTCTCCAAGGATAGCGAAGAGCCGCGATTGCGCCAAAAATTCGAGGACACCGCTTTTTGGCTTCCCAACCTCAAGACCGATCGCAAAGGCTCAGCTGAAATCTCCTTCACTTTGCCCGACAACCTCACCACCTGGGTGATCACGGTGCGAGCCAACGCTCTTTCCGGCAAGGTCGGTTCCTCCACCTCGACCTTCCTGGTTTCCAAGGACCTCCTGGTGCGCCTGATCCATCCGCGTTTCCTGACCCAGGGCGATTCCCTCACCCTGGCCGCCATCCTCCACAACCGCACGAAAAAAGGGGAAGACCTGGTCCTCAAGTTGGTGGCCGAAAACTTGAAAGTTTTCGATCCAAAGAGGCTTTCTCTTTTGGTTCCTGGGGAGGGGTCGAAAAGAACGGAATGGCGGACCGAGGCGCCAAATGTCGGGGAGGCAACTTTGCTCCTTTCGGCGCGGGGGAAGAGAGCGGGCGATGCCTTGAAGAGTTCTTTCCCGGTGCTCCCGCACGGGATCGAGCGAATCGAGAACCGGACCGGCATTCTCGAGGCCGGCCGCAGCGTCCTTTCCTTCGAGGTCCCGAAGAATTCGGAAAACGTTCACTTGCAGGTGGATTTCAACCCCACCCCCCTTTCGGGGATCCTCGGTGCCCTGGATTACCTGAGGAAGTACCCATACGGCTGTACCGAGCAGACCACCAGTCGCTTCCTTCCCGAACTGACGACCGTCGGGACCTTGAGAGCCCTCGGCATCGAGCGGTCCCTCGATGAAAAGCAGGTCGATCGAGCCTTGAGAAGGCTCTATGGCTATCAGCAGAGCGATGGCGGCTGGGCCTGGTGGGAGAATGGGGACAGCGAACCGGAATTGACCTCCTACGTGCTGCTCGGTCTCGATGCCGCAAAGAGAGCGGGAGTCGGGGTCGAGCGAGGCGCAATCGATCGCGGCCTTTCCTATCTTCGCGAATTCAGCGGGAAGGCGAAGCCCGACGTCGCCCGACGCCATACGCTCGAGCGGGGCTCGGGCTACGACGCCGCCGCTTTCTCCCTCTACGCCCTTTCCCGCTTCGGCTCAGCCCCCGAGAAAAGCCTGGCTTTCCTGTTCGAAAAGGAAAAAAGCTTGAGCAATACCGGCAAAGCGTTGCTTTCCCTGGCCTTGACCGGCTCGGGAAGTCCGGATCGGGCGGAAGTGCTTCTTTCCCTGCTCGACAAAAACGCCGTCGCTTCTCCGGGACTCAACCACTGGCTCAGCGGCGCCGTCCCCTATTCCTGGTTCGACGGCGACGTCGAGGCGACCGCCTGGAGCCTGCAGGCCGTTTTGGCCCTGCATCCCCAGGACCCCAAAGTTCTTCCGACCGTGCGCTGGTTGATGGCCCAGAAGAACGGCACTGCCTGGGAAAGCACCAAGGAAACCGCCGCCGTCGTCCTGGCGCTCGATTCCGTCCTGCTCGCCTCTCCCCCTTCTCCCCGGGACGCCAGGGTCCTCGTTTCCCTCGACGGAAAAAAGATTCCCGAGGGCTCTTCCTCGGCTCGGATTTCTTTGCACCCCGGCACCAACACCCTGACGATCGAGAGCGAGAAGAGCCTGCCTTACGGCGCCCAACTGCGTTTCTTCGAAAAGAAGGAAAGGCTCGAGGCTTCTTCCTCGAAAAACCTTTCCCTCTCACGGCGTTATTATTTCCTTCCCAGGGAAACCTGGGCCAAGAGCAGAGAGATTCAAGGAGGCGAGGCCTTTCCCTTCAAGGACCTCGCTCCGGTGGACAAGGTGGTGCGCTCAGGCGATTTGGTCCTGGTTCGACTGACGATCAAGAACACGGAAGCTTTGCGCTATTTGGTCATCGAGGATCCCCTGCCCGGAGGGGCGGAGGTCCTGGAGGAAAGCGATGACAGCTGGGGCTACTGGTGGAACCACCGCGAGGTGCGCGACGAGAAGGTGGCGCTCTTCGTTTCCCGNNCCCATGACCTCTTCTACGTCATGAGGCCCGAACTGCCGGGTGTTTACAGCGCCCTTCCCGCATCGATCTTCCCGATGTATATCCCCGAGATGCGCGCCTCGACGAACGAGAAGAAAATGGAAATAAAGCCATGAGGAAGAGCGGGCCGGTTTATGTCGCTATTTTGATCTTTTTTTCCGCGGCTTGTCTTTCTCTCGAATTTCTTCGCCCCCGAAATACGGTCGGTTGTTTTGCCTCCGACCTCGCTGGCCGCAGCGAGGAGCAAAGAAACAACATCCTTTTGGCTTGCCGGGCGATCGACGGAGTCCGGATCGAGCCGGGGGGTGTTTTCTCGTTCAACCGGGTGGTGGGTCCGCGCAGCCTGGAAAGGGGTTATCGTTTCGCCCCGGCCTTTTTGGAGAACGAGAAGCGGGAAAGTTTGGGCGGCGGCATCTGCCAGGTTTCCTCCACCCTCTACGCGGCGGTGCTCGACGGGGGGTTCGAGGTCCTGAAAAGGGTCCCCCACAATTTTTTGGTTTCCTCCGTGCCCCCCGGCAGGGATGCGACGGTCTGGTACGGCAGGGCGGATCTCGTTTGGCGCAACGACGGCTCCGCACCGGTACGGCTGGAAGCCGAGGTGAGGGGCGATACCTGCCTCGTTCGGCT
>DOBT01000060.1 GCA_003503675.1 Cyanobacteria bacterium UBA8530
CCGTTCCGCTGAAAGGGTTTTGAAAGACCCTTCCGATCAAAGAGGCGCGGCGATGCTCAGTCCAAGCGGTGATGTCCTGTCCATCCAGTAATATCTTTCCCGCGTCGGGAAGAAAGGTGCCAGCCACCGCGCTCAGCAGAGTCGACTTGCCCGATCCATTGGTGCCGAGCACGATGACGAAGGATCCCTCAGTAATTTCCAGGTCCACGCCGGCCAGCGCCCGTACTTCGTTGGGGGTGCCGGGATTGAAGGTTTTGCGCAATCCGGTGATTTCAAGCATGCTGCACCATTTTCTTTCGGGCCGTCACGATGCCGGGCAAGACCAGGGCTCCGAAAACGAACAACGCNNGATCGCCACCAAAAGCCTGAACAGCACCGAGCCCATCAGCGCCCCCGTCAGCACCATGCCCAGGCTGCGGCCCTTGACCAGCGCCTCCCCGATGATGACCGAGGCGAGGCCCCAAACCACCATGCCGATTCCCATCTGAACGTCCGCAAAGCCCTGGTATTGAGCCAGCAGGGCTCCCGAAAGAGCGATCAGGCCGTTGGAGATGGCCAAGCCCAGGACGATCATGTTGCCGGTGNNGATCAGGAAGGAAAGATCGCGGGTCGCCACTTCCCAACCCAGGATATTGAGGGGCAGGGGACCGAAGATCTTCGTTCCGAGGCTTTCCGAAAAAGCCGCCAGGGTATTCTCCGACATGAGCGAGATGTTGCTGCGCCCCATGATGCGCAGGTTCACGGAGTAGAGGGCCGTCATGACCAGGATGCCCGAGAGGAGGCCGTGGATCTTGAAGCGCGTGTGGAGGATTCCCGTCAAAGTGCCTGCCAGGCATCCCGCGAGAGCGCCCGCCAGGGTTGCGACAAAGGGATCGATGCCCCTGGTCAACAAAACGGCCGCGACGGCGGCGCCGAGAGTAATCGAGCCGTCGGCGGTGATGTCGGCGAAATCGAAGATGCGGAAGGAAATGTACACCCCCAAGGCCAACAGGGAGAGGATGAAGCCGATGGTCAAAGATCCAATCAAGAGATTCATCGGCTGTTCTCCCTTTCGATGGACGTGATTTTCCCCACCCAGACCAACCCGCGCTCGAATTCGCTTTCCCCGAGCTGAGCGTCCCTGATCAAATGCAGGATCCCGAGGGGCTTTTCCTTCTCGAACAGGCTCGAAATGGTTTCGGTAAGGCCCGTGATTTCTCGGGATAAGGGCCGGTAAGGGAAAGCGGCCGCATGGAAATGCCCGAAAGTATCCCCACCGAGCGGTCGAAGGAACTCGGATAAAATATTTGAATCACTTTTTTTCGTCGCGATCCCTACGACCAGGCAAAGGGAGCGCGGATGCGCGCGCTCCGGATAAAAGGAGAGCCACTGCCGCACCCCGGGATATTCAAAGATGTCTTGGGATTCCGAATGATTGGGGGAGCTCTTGAGAGCGGCGCCCAACAGCCCGGTCGTTTCGGCGACGAAGGCGATCGCCACAGAATCTCCTTTGTTGATCTTCAGGGCCGCTTCCGCCAACTGGGAGAGGGTGGCGGGATGCTCGCCGGATTCGAAGTGGAAGGAGTTCGACGGCTCTCCCTGGCAGACGATGGCCTGGAGGGCTTGAATGCGGGGGATGAAAGAGCCCTCCGAAAGCAGGAAATCGGGCNNAATTCCCCGAAACTCTCCTTGTCCTCTCCGAAAGCCCCCAGGCCCAGGGCGAAGACATCGCTCGAAAGCTCGATGGAACGCAGGTCGTTCGGGCCGTAGGAAGCGGATGAAAGCTTTTTGCTGTCCCCGATCAATCGACAGAGATAACCCTTGCTCTCTATCTCCGTGGCAAAAGAGAGCGTGAGGTCTCCGAACTGCTGCTTCAGGGGGCCTTGCTGGGGGACGACCTCGGCAGAAGCGAACAGTCCTTCCATGCCGGTCATTCGCAAGATGCTTTCGACGGAGTCCGAGGGTTGCAGGATTCCGAAGGTGCCGTCGATCTTGTTCAGGTCCTTGTAGCATTTGAGGAGGACTCGAATGCCGGCGGAACTCAGGAAGGTCACTTCCTCCATGCTGACGAGGAGGTGGCGAGCGCCGCCGCGGATGGCCTCGGTGAACTCGGCTTCCACGTGATCGGCCCAACTCCCGTCGAGGCGGCCCTTGAGGGCGAGCTCCAGGCGATCGCCCCTTTTTTCTCTTTTGATCTCCATCAGTCCACCCTTTTGGCTTTCTTTAAGAAGGAAGCGGGAATATTCAGCCCAAAGAGGGCCGCGTTTTTCAAGTTCACGAGCGTGACGGTCTTGCTGACGAGTTCGAAGGGGATGTTCGCCGGGCTCTCTCCCCGCATGACGCGCCCTACCATTTGCGCGGCATCCCGTCCCGCCTGCTCGTAGTCCCGGGTGACCCCGGCGACGGCGCCCTCACTTTTGACCTGCTTCCCCACGAAGGCGAACAGGGGAATCTTCTCCTTGCGCGCCGCCTGGACGATGCCGGCGAATCCGACGTTGTTGGTGTTGTCCGAGATCTGGCAGATGGCGTCGAGGTTCTTCGCACCGAGAGAAAGGGCCCCGTCGGCGATTTCCGAACTCGAGGAGATTCCGACCGATTCGAGGGTGAGCCCGGCTTTTTCGGCCGAGGCCGCCAGGGCGTCGCGGTAAATGACGGAGTTGATCTCCGCGGGAACGAAGAGGGTTCCGATCCTTTTGGCATCGGGAAGGCATTCTTTGACGGCTTCGACCATGCCGTCGAAATCGCTCATGGTCAGGACCCCCGTGACGTTCGGGAGGTGTTCTTTATTGCTCTTGCCCGCTCCTGCTCGCACGGCATCCGCGACGTTGGTGAATATCACGGGGATTCCCCGGGCCTTTTTCAGGGCGCATTGCAAGGTCGGGGTGGAAAGGGCGACGATGAGGTCGCATTGTTCGTCCAAGGAATCGAAGAGGCTGTTCAGGGTCGCGAGGTCTCCCTGGGCCGACGCGAAGCGCATATGGAAGTCGTTTCCCTCGGATAGTCCCATTTTTTTCAGCTCTTCGAGGAGGCCTTCTTTGGCCGCTTCGACATTCCCCTCCTCGACGTACTGGATAAACCGGATGTTCCAAAGCTTTCCGACCTTTTCCTTTTTCTGATCCGGGATTTTCCAGGATTCACGCAGCTTGCCCAGAACGGTTGGGTTGGTCACCAGCCTTTCGGGAACGGCCTTTTCGATTTTGACCGAA
>DOBT01000099.1:0-6337 GCA_003503675.1 Cyanobacteria bacterium UBA8530
TCTCTGCAGCGTCGACACCGGAGACGGAAGGGAATTGTATTACCGGGTAAATATCGCTGAGCGAAAATAAGGTCATTCGACGCCGTCAACGGCGATCCTTGATTTGGCAAGGATCGCCGTTGAGCTCATTTGAACGCTAGCGAATCAATAAATCCGGTCGAACCGATTGTATCCCTTCGGATAGCTGGAAGTGTCCGATTTCAGGACCACCCAGCCATGGGGCGGGATGTCGACGTCGATCAGCCCGGCGAGGACCTTGTAGGTTTTGCCCGTGAAGAGGTCCTTGAGGTCGGTGTAGTCCTGGAACTTGCTTTCTCTCAGGGGAATCGACTCCTGCACCGCTTGGTCGGTGGGATTGGCCAGCACCACCACGGTTTCCCGCACGGAATTGGTTTTTCTCAGGAAAGCGAAGAGCTTGTCGGAATGAAGCTTTCGGAAGTCTCCGTAGCGTAGGGCCGCTTCCTTCTTTCGCATTGCCAGCAACTTCTTGTGGAAGGAGAAAAGCTCGTTGTCTTCCTTCACGAGGTCCCAGCGCATGGGGGCGCGTTGCTCGGGGTCGTCCCCGCCGGTCATCCCGAGTTCCGAGCCGTAGTAGAGGCAGGGCGAGCCGGGAAGGGTGAACTGCAGCATGCGGGCCATTTTTTGCAGCTCCGTCGAGGGAAGGATGGTGGAAAGCCTGGGGGTGTCGTGGTTGTCCAGCACCAGCCAGCTCTTCAGGACGTTCTCGATGCCGGCGTCCGCGATCATCGTTTCCCACATGTCGCCGACCAGGCTGCCCTTGAGCTTGCCTTCGAGCATCTTGAGGAGGAGGGCGCGTCCGTGCATGTTCATCACCCCGTCGACGGAGGGGAACCACTCCTCGGGGTAGTTCCAAATTTCGCCGATCAGGACGGCGTCCTGCTTGGCCCCGTGCAGGGCTTCGTTCATCCTTCGCAGGTACTCGAAGCCGATGTCGAAGGCGACGTCCAGGCGCCAGCCGTCGATCCCTTCCTTCCGCACGTAGGACTGCATCACGGAATCTCTTTTCGCGTAGATGTAGTCCTGCACGCGGGGGTTTTCCAGGTTAAGTTCGGGCAGGTTGGCGACGTCCATCCAGGAAACGTAGGAATTTTCCTTCCCGAACTTGTAGAAGTTCCGCCACTTGCTCTTCGGGTTGGCCAGCGCTTCCTGGAAAAAGGGGCTTTGGCGCCCCATGTGGTTGAAGACTCCGTCCAGGACCAGCTTCATCTTTCTCGAGTGGAGGTCCTTGGTCAGCGCGGCCAGGTCGGCGCGAGTTCCGAAGGCGGGATCGATTTTGTTGTAGTCCCAGGCATCGTATTTGTGGTTGGTGAAGGACGCGAAGATGGGGTTCAGGTAAACGGTATCGACCCCCAGTTTCTGGATGTAGTCCAGTTTTCCCCGCAGGGAGGAGAGGTCCCCGCCCCAGAAATCGATCTCGTGGGACCAGACCTGGGCGGATTCGACGAAAGAACCGGCTTTCGGGATTTCCCCCCAATCCCGCAGCTTGCGGGGGGCGGCGTAGTCTTTTTTCTTTTCTTCCAGTTTTTTGGAGGGGGCGAAGCGATCCACCAGGACCTGGTAGACCACCGCCCCGTTACGCCAGTCGGCGGCGCGCTTTTCGAAGAGGGGCGCTTGCAGGCGATCGAAGGCGTTCATCATCGAGGACTCCTTGTAGCGCGCGTTGGTGGAAAAAACGACCTTGGGCTTCTTCAACAAATAGGGCTTCTTTTCTTTGGCCGAAACACCTTGGGGCATTCCCAGGGAAAGAAGCAGGAACAGTCCCGCGGCGATCGCTTTGGTTTCCATCGACGCTCCTCTTTCTAGATCGGGGGGGGGGGCAAAATGCCCCCCCCTTCTTTTTTTTTTAGACGGTGGCGCTCATCTTGGAGGGGGTCAACTTCGTTTCCCCTTTTCCGTCGAGAACGATCCGGGTACCGGTCAGGCCGGCGAGGGCCTTCTTGATGGAGGCGGGGTCGGTGACCAGGGCTTCCTTGCCGCCCTGTTCGAGGAAGGAAACGACGGCCTTGATCTTGGGGCCCATGGAGCCGGCGGCGAAGTGGCCTTCCTCCAGGTACTTCTTGGCGTCCGANNGCCTTGAGGTTGGCGGCCAGAAGGGCCGAGGCGAAGTCCTTGTCGATGACGGCGGAGGTTCCGAGGAGGTCGCCGTTCTCGTCCTTGATCACGGGGATGCCGCCGCCGCCCACGGCCACGACGGTCATGTCGGCGTCGACGAGTTTCTGGACGGCGTCCTGCTCGATGATTTCGAGGGGCAGGGGGGAAGCCACCACCCGGCGCCAGCCGCGTCCGGCGTCCTCCACCATGTTCCAGTGGTCTTCCTTGATGGCCTTGTCCGCTTTATCCTTGTCGTAGAAGGGACCGATCGGCTTGCTGGGCTTCAAGAAGGAGGGATCGTTCTTGTCGACCAGGACCTGGGTCACGACGGTGACGGCCTGCTTCTTCAGGCCGCGGCGGCGGAACTCGTTGAAGAGGGCCTGTTGGATCTGGTAGCCGATGGCGCCCTGGGTGTCCGCGCCGCAGGAATCCAGGGGAACGGTATGCAGGGTTGCGCTCGCCAGTTCGGACCTCAGGAGAATGAAGCCGACCTGGGGGCCGTTGCCGTGGGTGATGATCACCCGCCAGCCCTGCTCGATCATGTCCACGATGTGGTCGCAGGTTTCGACGACGGCGGCGTACTGGTCCGCCACCGACTGGTGATCCTTGTCCTTGATCAGGGAATTGCCGCCGATGGCGACGACCGCGAGTTTGCTCATCCGATTCTCCTCATCGAAAACGAAGCCGGGATTCAATCTTCGATCATACTAGGGTCGAATTTGCCTGGTCAAGTCGAAAGTCGGTTATAATAAGGGGGAGGAGCAGGCCATGCACAATCGAAACAACGAAAAGCGGTTCATCGTCATTGCCGGGAACATCGGCGTCGGCAAATCGAGCCTGACCCGTTGGCTATCCGAGCGTCTGGGCTATGAGCCCTTCTATGAGCCCGTCACGGGCAACCCCTACCTGGATGACTTCTACCAGGACATGGAGCGCTGGAGTTTTCATTTACAAGTTTACTTCCTTTCCCAGCGCTTCGGTCATCACCGCAAGATCGATCTGAGCCCCCATTCCGTCATCCAGGACCGTTCGATCTACGAGGACTCCGAGATCTTCGCCAAGAACCTTCACGTGCAGGGCCTGATGAACGATCGCGACTACGAGAACTACCTCCAGATCTTCCGGACGATGTACCCCTTCTTCAATCCTCCCAGCCTGCTCATCTACCTGAAGGCCTCGGTTCCGACCCTCATGAGGCGCATCAAGATGAGGGACCGCTCCTACGAACGTTCGATGCCCCGCGAATACATCGAGCAGTTGAACACCCTCTACGACGACTGGATCTCCGGCTTCGACGCCTGTCCCAAGCTGATCCTGCCCGCCGACGACCTCGACTTCGTCGATTCCTACTACGATTTCTCCTACATCCTGGACATGATCGACGCCATGAAACTGGAGAGTGCCAAATGAGAAAGAAAAGCCTGCCGCTGGCGATCGCCTTTTTTCTGGCTTTCTCGCAGTCGGCCCTGGCGCTCACTTTCGGCGGCGAGGTCGCTTTGCGGGGAACCGTTCAGCGCCTTTCCGAACACGACCTGATCGAGAGGGAGTTCCGCAACCCCAAAACCCGCCGGACCGCGGACTTCATCGCCATGTGCTTCAAGTCCATCGGCCTCTCCCCGGTCAAGGGGGCTTTCATCCATCCCTTCCAGGGCGGAGCGAACGTCATGGGGTTGCTCAAGGGAACCGGCGACGGCCTGATCGTGGTTCAATCCCACTGCGACTCGGAGGGAGCCGGGGAGTCGGCTTCAGACAACGCCGCGGGGATCGCCACCCTGCTCGAAATGGCTTCGGTCATGAGGGGGAGGGGGAAACTCACCCGGAGCGTCCTCTTCGTTTCCTTCGACGGGGAGGAGTACGGCTTTGCGGGGGCCCAATCCTTCATGAACAATCCCCCCTTCCCCCTGAAGTCCATCGATACCTACTTGTCCATCGACTCGGTCGGGCGCGCTTTCGGTGATAGCCCCTCCTGGAGATTCTTCTGCGCCGGTTCGGAGTTCTGCAACGGCCAGCGCATGGTGCTCTCCACCCGGCCCTGGTTCGTCCAGTTGGTCGGAACCGACATTTTCGGGAACCGCGGCAGCTACGCCCTTTTCAGGGACCAGAAGATCCCCTTCCTGTTCTTCACCAACGGCCGCCATCGGGACACGCACGGCAGCGGGGACACCCAGGAAAAGCTCAACTACAATATGATGTACGAGCAGGTCGACTACCTTTCCAAGCTGGTCGCCTCCCTGGCGATGGCTCCCATGCGCTTCAAGGTCGCCTACGCGAAGAACCCCAAGGAATACGCCCTGCTCAAGGCGATGTGGACCGAGTTCAAGCCGAAAATCAGCCTCTTGCCGGCTCCCTACCCGTTCGCGATTCCGGTGATCGAGAGCCGATTGGCGGTCAAGCGTCCCGAACGCTCGGACCTCGTTCAAGCTTTCGGATTGATGGAAATCGCCGTCACTCCCTGGGTGACGACCGAAGCCCTGGCCGTTGGAGAAGCACGGCGTTGCGAGGCTGCGGGCGACAAGGGCGGAGCCGTCAGGTCCTACCAAAAAGCGCTCAAGGCCTCGCGCACCAAGATGGTGCGGGAGTGGTACATCCGGCACATCAAGGAAATCAAATAAAGCGTAGAAAGGCAAAATCTTTTCATGTCCAAATACGAGCCCACCCAAATCGAGCCCAAGTGGCAGCAATATTGGGAAACGAACCAGACCTTCAAGACCGTTGAAGACGGGCAGAAACCTAAGTTCTACGCCCTCGACATGTTCCCCTATCCCTCCGGCGCCGGCCTCCACGTCGGCCATCCCGAGGGCTACACCGCCACCGACATCGTTTCCCGCTACAAGCGGATGAAGGGCTTCAACGTTCTCCACCCCATGGGCTGGGATTCCTTCGGCTTGCCGACCGAGCAATACGCCATCCAGACCGGGGTCGATCCCCGCGTCATCACCCGGAAGAACGTCGATCGCTTCCGGGAGCAGCTCAAGTCCTTGGGCTTCTCCTATGATTGGGAACGCGAGATCGCCACCTCCGATCCCAAATACTACCGCTGGACCCAGTGGATCTTCCTCCAACTCTACAAGTTGGGCCTGGCCTACGTCGCCGAGATGCCCGTCAACTGGTGTCCCGCCTTGGGAACCGTTTTGGCCAACGAAGAGGTCATCGACGGAAAGTCCGAGCGCGGCGGCCATCCGGTCATCCGCAAGCCCATGCGCCAGTGGATCCTCAAGATCACCGCCTATGCCGAGCGCCTCCACGACGATCTCGAATCCCTCGACTGGCCCGAGGGCATCAAGGAGATGCAGCGCAACTGGATAGGCCGCTCCGAGGGCGCCGAGGTGAAGTTCGAGGTCAAGGACCTGGACGCTTCTTTCATGGTTTTCACCACCCGGCCGGACACCCTCTTCGGGGCGACCTACTGCGTTCTTTCTCCGGAGCACCCCCTGGTCGAAAGGATCACCAAGGAAGACTATTTCGAGGCGGTCAAGAAATACATCGAGCAATCCGCCCGGAAGAGCGACCTGGAGCGTACCGAGCTCTCGAAGGAGAAGACCGGGGTCTTCACCGGGGCCTATGCCGTCAATCCCGTCAACGGAGAATCCCTGCCGATCTGGATCGCCGACTACGTCCTCGCCAGCTACGGCTTCGGGGCCATCATGGCCGTTCCCGGGCATGACCAGCGCGACTGGGACTTCGCAAAGAAATTCGAGCTGCCCATCAAAGAGGTCATCTCGGGCGGCGACGTCCGGGTCGAAGCCTACACGGGCGAGGGGAAATTGGTTCATTCGGGGATGCTGGACAATTCGACCGTCTGCGACGCCAAGAAAATGATTTCGGACTGGCTCGAAGAAAGAAAACTCGGCAAGAAGACCATCAACTATCGGCTCCGCGACTGGCTATTCTCGAGGCAGCGCTATTGGGGCGAGCCCATTCCCATCCTTCACCTGGAGGACGGCACCATGCGCCCGCTGAACGAGGACGAGTTGCCGCTGCTGCTTCCCGAAATCCCCTCCATCACCCCGACCGGCACCGGCGAATCCCCCCTCGCGGCCGTCGAGGAATGGGTCAACGTCATCGATCCCGTCTCCGGCCAGAAGGCGAGGCGCGAAACCAACACCATGCCCCAGTGGGCCGGGAGCTGCTGGTACTACCTGCGCTTCTGCGACCCGCACAACGAGCGCGAGCCCTGGTCGCAGGCCGCCGAGCGCTACTGGATGCCGGTGGACCTCTACGTGGG
>DOBT01000099.1:6348-12910 GCA_003503675.1 Cyanobacteria bacterium UBA8530
CGCCTCTACGAGATGTTCATGGGCCCGCTCGATGCCGTGAAGCCCTGGAACAGCAACGGCACCGAGGGGATTTTCCGCTTCCTGGCCCGCGTGTGGCGGCTCTTCGTCGACGAGAACGAAAACCTCAGTTCCCAGATCGGCGGGCACTCTCCCGACCCGGCCTTCGAGCGGACCCTGCACCGGACCATCAAGAAGGTCACCGCCGACATCGAAAGCCTGCACTTCAACACCGCCATCAGCCAGCTCATGATCTTCGTCAACGAAGCCTACAAGCTAGAGAAGTTTCCCAAGGAATTCATGGAGAAGTTCGTTTTGCTGCTGTCCCCCTTCGCGCCTCACCTGGCCGAAGAGCTCTGGGACAAGCTGGGGCACGGCAAGACCCTGGCTTATGAAGCCTGGCCGACCTACGAGGAGGCTTTGACCCTGGAGAGCGAGGTCGAGCTCGTGGTCCAGATCAACGGCAAGATCCTCGCCCGCATCGTCGTTCCGGCCGACGCTTCCCAGGAAGAAATCCTCGCCAAGGCCAAGAGCGAAGAAGCGATCGCCCCGAAAATCCTCGGGAAGACGATGATCAAGGAAGTCGTGGTTTCCGGGCGCTTGGTGAATCTGGTTTGCAAGTAAAGGAGCCTCGCTTCAAGAACTTGAACCTGCGGGCGAAGACCCTCGTCGTGCTCGGTCTCACCCTCTTCTCCCTCATGCTGATCCTGGCTTGGAGCAGTCGTTCCTTGCTGGTCCTGCTCATGGGAAGCTTGGCGCTCCTTTCCTTCAGTTCTTTGGCCCTGCTCGAGAAGGCCGTGCTTTCCAGGCTGTCCCGCCTCGACGCGGAGCTGGAGGCGATCGCCCTCAAGGGGGAGCCCTCGGACAAGGTTTCCATCGAGGGAACGGACGAAATTTCCCATCTCGCTTCTTCGATCAACACCATGCTCTCGGCCCTGGAGAAGTCGCAGGCCGACACCAAGGAGCATGAAAACCACCTGAGCACGATCTTCGCCTCCCTTCAGGTCGGCATGGTGATCATCGACGCCGAGAGCCACCGGATCCTCGAGGCCAATCCCACCGCCGCCGAGATGTGCGGGTCCGTTCGGGAGGACATGCTCGGGAAGTCCTGCCACCGCTTCATTTGTCCCGCCGAAGAGGGGAAGTGTCCCGTCGACTGCGGCCAGTTCGTCGAGAGTTCCGAGCGTTCCCTTCTTCGAACCGACGGGGAGGTGCTTCCCATCATGAAGACCGTCGTGCCCATCATGAGGAAAGAAAGAAAGCTGTACCTCGAAACCTTCGTCGACCTGAGCGAGAACAAGAAGACCGAGGCCAGACTCAATTATCTCGCCTACCACGACCCCCTGACCGGCTTGCCGAACCGCCTTCTCTTCTACGACCGTTTGGAGCAGGCCTTGGCGAGGGCGCGGCGGCACAAGGAACCTTTGGCGATCATGCTGCTGGATCTCGACCGCTTCCAGGAGATCAACGATACCCTGGGGCACGAGACCGGCGATCGCCTCCTGAAAATGACGGCCAAGCAGTTGCTGAAGGGCGTCCGGGAGAGCGACACCATCGCCCACCTCAGCGGCGACGAGTTCTTCTTCATCCTGCCCGACGCCGATGCCGCCGGGGCCGAGCGAACGGCGAGCCGCCTCCTGAAGGGCTTCCAGATTCCCTTCTCGATCGATTCCCACGAACTCTACGTCACCCCTTCCATCGGGATCAGCATCTACCCCTACGACGGGGAGACCCCGGAGATCCTGGTCAAGAACGCCGATCTGGCCATGTACCGCGCNNGGAATGGAAGCCCTGGTGCGCTGGCAACACCCCGAGCAGGGAATGATCCCGCCCTTGAACTTCATCCCGGTGGCCGAAGAGACCGGGCTGATCCTGCCCATCAGCGATTGGGTCCTGCGCACCGCGTGCACCCAGAACAAAGCCTGGCAGGCGATGGGATTGCCTCCCGTCCGGGTGGCCATCAACCTCGCGGCCCGTCAATTCCAACAGCAGAACCTTCTGGAGAACATCTTCAAGGTCCTGGACGAACTCAATCTGCCGCCTCAGTGGCTGGAGCTCGAGATCACCGAAAGCACCGCCATGCAGAACCTCGATGTCACCATCGAGATCTTGAATCAGCTCAGCGAACGCGGGGTGAGGATCGCCATCGACGACTTCGGAACCGGCTATTCCTCCCTCTCCTACCTCAAGAAGTTCCCCATCAATGCCCTCAAGATCGATCGCTCCTTCATCAAGGACGTCACCCTCGATCCGGACAGTGCGGCCATCGTCACCGCCATCATCGCCATGGCCAAGAACCTCAAGGTCAAGGTGATCGCCGAAGGAGTGGAAACCTCCGAACAGCTGGAGTTTTTACGGAAGTACGGCTGCGACGAGATTCAGGGCTACCTCTTCAGCCGCCCCGTCCCCCCCGAGGACTTCGTGGAGTTGCTGAGGGGCTGAACTTCTCAGGTCGTGTGGTCGGCCCTGTTCCACCAGGCGAAGGTGAAAAAAGCTCCCGCCAGCGAGGTGATCGCGACGATCCAATAGCTGAAATAAAACAGCATCGGTCCCCTGGGGCCAGCCGCACCGCTGAAGATCGCCGGGATCGACCAGGGGCACCAGGCGCCCCAGCCGGTCGCCGCGGCGATCTGTCCGATGAAGAGGGTGAGGAAGGTGAAGCCGAGTGCGGCCAGGTATCCCCTCCCTAGACAGGCGACCAAGGCCACTGCCGGCAAGAGCAGGATCGTCAGGAAGGCGCAGAAAAAGAAATCGAAGGTCGCGCTCAGGGCGAGTTGTCTGGTGAGGCCGGGCAAGACCACGATTTTCCCGATGAGGAATCCCAGAGCGAAGACCCAGGCCGAGAGCAGGGCGCTCCAGAGAGCGATCACGGAGAACTTGGCGGCGACGATGGAAGAGCGCGGGGTCGGAGTGGCGAGCAAGCCTCGCACGGTTCGGTCGGCGAACTCGCGCCCGAAAACCCAGCTCGCGGCGAAGGCGAAGACGATCATCCCCCCCATCGCGATGATCTGGGCCAGAAAACCGAAATAGGAAGGCCAATCGGCGTTTCCCACCAGGTGCGCCTTCGCCCCTATCATCCCCATCTTCCTGGCTTTTTCCGGGTCCTTGAGGACGACCATGAAGAATCCTCCCACCAGGGGACCGAGCGACAGTCCGAGCAAGGTGAGGGCGGGCACCTTGGAGCGAAAAGTCTTGAGCGCTTCCGCCGAGAATGCCTGCTTGAACGCTTTCATTTCCCTCCTCCTTCTTGGCGAGTGAGGCGTAGGAAGTGCTGCTCGAGGTCTTCCTGGGTCACTGCCAGGCGCATCGGCGCTTCTCCGGTCGTCACGAGCAGTCTGGCCACCTCGTCGGGGCTCTCGAGCGCCCTTTCCTCGCGCAGCTCGAGTACGCCTTCGGTCCTTTGCGGGAGATAGCCCGCCGAGCGGAGGGCCTCCTCGGCCTTGTCGAGATCGCGCGCGGTCACTTCGAGACGACGATCGCGCTTTCTTTCCAGTTCTTCGGCCTCCAGCTCCTCGATGAGGCGACCCTGATGGACGATGCCGACCCGGGTGGCCAGGCGGTCCACTTCGGCGAGGATATGGCTGGACAGGAAGACCGTCACCCCTCGATCGCGGGCGAGATTCTTCAGCATCGAGCGGATCTCCACCACCCCCGCCGGATCGAGGGCGTTGGCGGGTTCGTCGAGCAGGAGCAATTCGGGTTCATGAAGCAATGCGCGGGCGAGCCCCAATCGCTGCAAGTTGCCCATGGAAAGGTTCTTCGCCTGGCGGTGGGCGTAGGGTTGCAGCGAAAGTTCCTCGATGATTTCGTCGATCCTCTTGCGAGCCTTCAGGCCCTGCAGATGAAAGGCGATCGCGAGGTTCTCGCGCACCGAGAGTTCGGGGTAGGCGGTGGGCGATTCCACGAGATGGCCGACTTTTCGCCAGAGCCCGGAAGTGCGGGCCTCGATTCTCTGGCCCAAGATCTCGGCATGGCCCGCGGAAGGCTTGATCATCCCGAGCAGCATGCGGATGGTGGTCGATTTCCCGGCCCCGTTCAATCCCAGGAAGGCGTAGATTTCCCCGCGCCCCACGCGCAGATCGAGGAGATCGACCGCGAGGACATCCCCGTATCGCTTGGATAGCCCGTGGGTCGAGATGGCGAAATCGCTCATTGATTCCTCCCTTTGAATCCCAACCCGCGCAGGACGAAGCGGTTGAGTCTTTCGATCGAGCCGGGGATTTCTTGTTTGGTGCGTATCGTCGAATCCAGGGCCGACAAGGCGCCCAGCACCATCATCGAGGTCGACCGGGGCTCCTCGGAGATGAACACTCCCTGTTCCATTCCCTGGACGATGATGCGCTCGATAACGGGGACCAGACGTGTCGTCATTCGTTCGGCGAGGCGTTCGTGGGCAGCGCGATTCTCCGGTCGGTGAAAGGCCCCGATGAGTTCTTCGGGGAGGTCGCTCATATCGAATAGGGCCTGGCCAAGCGTGAGGAGTTGCTCTTCGGGCAAGGTGACCCCGCTTTCCACGGCAGTTTGGACGCGTTCCACCATCTCGTCGACGAGTTTTTCTGCCACCGCGGTCAAGACATCGTCCTTGCTCTGGAAATAGAGGTAGAAGGTGCCCTTCGCGACTCCTGCCTTCCGGACGATGTCGTCCACCCTGGTGGCGTGGAGGCCCTTCTCGCGGAAAAGGGCGATCGCCGCCTGGACCAGGCTCTCTCGGCGTTGTTTCGGGTTCGGGCGGGGTGTCATTGAGAGATTATGACTGACGGTCAGTCAGCTGTCAAGCCTCAAGGGGGAGATTTGGAAGGGCCCGATTCTCTGAACCCTTGCTTGAAATGCATAGGTTCAGGGATTCGAGTCCCGTACCGCCCACTCTGTAAACAAGGAGACTTATTGAATAAGCCTCCTTGTTTGTGCTTTGTTCATACGGAAGTAACACTAATTTCCTGGCTCTCCTATCTTGCCCTCACTCCCCCCGCCGGCCCAAAATTCGTTCCACTCTTTGCTCGAGGTCCTGATCCGGGAGCTGCCTGGCGAGATAGAATTCCTCGTAAAAGGCTTTGGCGATTCCCGTCAGTGGAGTGGACATCAAGGCCCCGACGAAGCCGAAGGCGACTGCCATCGCCAGCACGAAGACGATGAGCAGAGCGGGGTGGAGGTCCATCTGCGTGCCGCGCACAAAGGGAGCCACGAAGTCTCCGGTCACTTCGTTCAAGGCCATGTAGAACAAGAGGACCCACAAGGCCTTTATCGGATCCACTGCCAAGGCGACGAGCAAGGCGGGGATCGGCATGATGTAGGTGCTGATCTTGGGGATCAACTCAGCAAAGAAGGTGAAGGCCCCCCAAAGCAATGCTCCCGGGATGCCAATCCAGGAGAGGAAGAGGGCTGCCGCGAACGCCTCCAAGGACCCCACAATGACGTTCGAACTGATCCAGGCACTTACCATCCGGGAGGACTTGACCAGCGCCCGAGTGGTCGGCTCGCGATATAGGGGCGGAAGCGAGATCAACAAGCCCCGCAAGATGGGCCTTGGGTTCATGGCAACGTAGACCGCCATGCTCAAGGTCGCCAGCAACAGGATAAAGAAGGCGAGAAAATCCACCGTAGAACGGCCAATACGCCCCACGAAGGATTGGATGCCAGGTAGAGCCCGACCCAGCACGCTGGCATCGAGGCGGATGCGGTCTTGAAGGGCTGGATATTTGGCCAGAAGTCCCGACAAACGATCNNCGAGCAGTTGCGTGGCATAGCTAGGAAGGCTGGTGATGAGCATCGCGAACTGCTCGTACAGGACCGGGATGATGAGCCAGGTCAGGAGACCGAAGACCATCGTGATGCCCAGCAGGGTGATGAGGGTTCCGAGGACGCGGGGAGTCCGGTGGTCTTCAAGCCAGGTGATCGGAGGGTTGAGCGCAAAGGCAAGGACCATGGCTACGAGGAAGAAGAGCATCACGAGGGTGATGCTGTTGAAGAACCAGAGAACCAGCCAGACTCCTGTGACCAACCAGACGGTTCGTGCCAGGACTCTGGCCAAGGCTACTTCGCTCATTGGGAGAGTATAGCGGGTAGAAGAGAGGGGGCATTCATCCCACCGGACAAACTCCGTCGGCATGAAGCACCAATCCTCTGGCAGCTTCCTTGATAGAATGAAAGGATCGAGCAACTGGGGGGGCCATGGACGACAAGGACACCTTGGCAAGACAGCGAACCGACTTGGCAATACAACGAACGATCTTTGCTGCCGAGAGAACCCTCATGGCCTGGGTTCGAACCGCCATTTCCATGATCGGCTTTGGCTTCTCGATTCACACCTTTTTCCGCTACTTGCGAGTNNTGCCCACACCCAGCCCCTGCGCCCGCGCAACTTGGGGCTGACCCTGGTTGCCTTCGGGACTCTCTTCTTGATCCTGGCAACCCTCGAAAATTGGGGTCTTCTCCGGAAGTTCGGAATAAAACCCCAGCGGCTCCTCCGTTCTCCGGCCTTTCTCATGGCACTCTTGATGGTCATCATGGGCATCATCGTATTCGTGAATATGTTCTTTGGCGGCGGGCCCTTCTAAGAGCTCCGAAC
>DOBT01000099.1:12956-13144 GCA_003503675.1 Cyanobacteria bacterium UBA8530
AGTACCTCTTTCTTGCCCAAGGCCGTTGGCTCCGACTTCGCTTTCTGAAGGAGCTTCGTCGGGCCCTCGGCTCCCGTCATTAGTCTTGGTCGGCGGGTTGATCCAGACGGCCAGCGGGAGGGGGGCTGCAATAGGCGCTTTGGCGACAAAGCGCTCCGGATGAGCCTCGTATGCTTTATTCAAGACAA
>DOBT01000021.1 GCA_003503675.1 Cyanobacteria bacterium UBA8530
TCTTGCCCACGCCGGGAGGTCCCACCAAACAAAGGATCGGCCCCTTCAAGGAGGATTCGCCCGAGCGTTCGGCCTTGAGCTTGTAGACCGCCAGGTATTCCAGAATCCTTTCCTTGACCTCGGTGAGGTCGAAGTGGTCCTCGTCGAGGATGGTCTTCGCCCGGACGAGATCCCGGCTGTCGTTGGTCGACTTGCCCCAGGGAAGGGCGACCAGCCAGTCGAGGTAGTGACGGATGACGGGGTGCTCGGCCGAGCCGAAGGGCAGTTTCTCCAGGCGGCAGAGTTCCCGCTCGGCCTCGTTCTTGGCCTCCTCGGGCAACTGGGCCTCCTCGAGCTTTTTACGCAGGACGGTGACCTCGGTGAGCGGGTCCTCCTCCTCCCCGAGCTCCTTGTGGATGGCGCGCAACTGTTCCCTGAGGTAATAGTCCCTCTGACTCTTGCCTAGACTGTCCTGGACGTCGTTCTGGATCTTCTGGCCCAACTCCTGGATTTCGATCTCGTGGCCGAGGAGCTGGGAAAGCTTCCCGAGTTTGAGGTAGGGATGGTCGACGTCCAGGATGGACTGGCGATCCGCCAGCTTGAGGTTGAGGTTGAAGCCGACCAGGTAGGCGAGACGGTTGGGGTCCTGGGAGTTGAGGGCCAGGGCCAGGAGATCCTCGGGCAAGCCGGGAATGAGCTCGGCGTATCGCCGCAATTGTTGGGTGACCGCCCGCATGAGGCCCTCGACCTGATGGTCCCTCACGTCGAAATCGGGGGCGATCTCGATCTTCCCCCTGAAAAAAGGCTCTTCCTGAGTCGGGTGAATCAGGCGGATCCGCTCCAACCCCTGAAGGATGATCTTGGCGGTCTGGTTGGGAAGTTGAAGGACGTGGTGGATCTTCGCCAGGGTCCCGAATTCGTAGAGGTCCCCGAAGGAGACCTCCTCGATCTCGATGTCGCGCTGGGTCACGATGGCGACCAGCTTGTCTCGAGGAACCTCCCGCGGTTCCTGGAGGTCCTGAAGCAGGCGCATGGACTTCTCGCGCCCGACCGAGATGGGGACGATGGCCCCCGGGTAAACGACGGTGTCCCGCACCGGCAGGATAGCGACCTCTTCGGGCCAACTCGCGTGTTCTGCATGCTCAGCCATAATTCCTCCTGCCTTGCCAGAGCCTATCTCCCCGATTATAAGAAGAAAGCGGCGGGATGGAATGGGAGGGATGGACGAGCTTTGTTGTCGGGTTTGATCCCTTTCCGAGGCATGGCCGAATGATCGGCCTCGGATCGTCAACCTCTTTGAACGAGCGGAAAATTCAGCTCCACCGTCGTCCCCCCATCGTCCGAGCGGATTTCGGTGCTTCCCCCGTGCTTCTCGACGATCGCCCCGACGATCGACAAGCCGAGCCCGGTTCCCCCGGACCTGCGGCTGCGGGACGAATCCGGACGGTAGAAGGGTTCGAAGAGCCGGTCGAGGTCCTCCGGCGGAATCGGTTCTCCCTCGTTCCAAACGAGAACCCTCGCCCCGGATGTCTCGACCCGAAGGCGTCCTTCGTTCCGACCGTACTGGATGGCGTTGTCGAGGAGGTTTCCGATCGCGCGCCGCAACAGGGCGGAGTTTCCTCGGATGACGGCCTTTTCCAGCTTTCGCTCCACCGACAACCCTTTCTGATCGAACAGCAGCGCTCGCTCCCGGAGCAGTTCGCCCGCGATGTCGCCCAGATCGCAGGCGCTGTCCTTTTCCCCGAGTTCGGGGGCCTGGATCCTCGCCAGATCGAGCAACTGCCCGATCAGCGAGTCCATGAACGACAGATCCCTCTCCATTTGCGGGAAAAAAGTATCGTTCCCTTTCCGAACCAGGGACAGGGCGACCGAAAGGCGGGTGAGGGGACTCCGGAGTTCGTGGGAAACGTCGCGCAGGAATCGATCCTTCAGGCCCATCGTCGCCTTCAAGTTTTTTCGCATCCCCTCGAAGGCCTCTTCCAGTTCTCCGAACTCGTCTCTGCGGAGGACGGGGATGGGGGTATCGAGATCGCCCTTCCCGAGCCTTTCCGCGGTGCGGGTGATTTGCCTCAGCGGGCGGATCACGACGGCAACCAAGGGGATGACGATCATCAGGATCAACTGGAACAGGTAAAGTAGGGCCACCCCCACCGGGCGCATTCCGCCCCGCATGATGCGAAGCGAAAAACGGGTCCGGATAGAGCCCACCGTCGCGCCCCCGCTATCGACGCGCACCCAGGATACCGCCCAGGGCTGCAGGGAAGACAGAGAAGGCTCGAACTTGAGCTTTTCGACGAGTCGGCCCCCCGGAACGAAGCGGCTCTCGGTATGCAGGATACGATCGAGCTCTCGAAGACGGATTCGAGCATCCCTTCCTTCCCGGAGAGCCGACTCGACTTCATGGCCGAGGAAGAGGGCCTGTTCCCGATGCATCTGCCGCAGGGCCTCGAGGTGCCCCACCCGGACGAAGTGATGCCCGATGGCGAAGATGCTCGCGAAGGAAAGCCCCAATACCAGGAGACCATGCCAGCAGATCTTCCAGACCAGGCTATCGGCCTTCGGTACTACCACTGGAAGCGGTATCCCAGGCCGCGTACCGTCAACAGGTGCTTGGGCTGTTTCGGCTCGCTCTCGATCTTGCCCCGCAACCGGCTGATGTGGATGTCGATTGAGCGATCGAAGGATTCACAGGCCCCGGCCTCGTCCAGGAGGTCCAGGAGTTGATCGCGGGCGAAGCAACGGCCGGGCTGTCGTACCATGGCTTCGAGGATCCGGTATTCCGTCGGGGTGAGATCGATGCCCCTTCGATCGAGGACGAATCGACGGGTTTCAGGATCCAGGCAATCTCCGACCGGCCGGGGGGCGCGGCGGAGGATGGCCTCGACGCGGGCCAGCAATTCCTCGGGGTTGAAGGGCTTCGGAAGGTAGTCATCGGCCCCCAGGCGCAAGCCCCGGATGCGGTCCTGCTCATCCCCCCTGGCCGTCAGCATCAGGATCGGGACGGAGCGCTCCTTCCTCAAGGCCTGACAGACCTCGAAGCCGTCCGCCTCGGGCAGCATCACGTCGAGCAAAACGAGGTCGGGGTCCTGTTCGAGCAATTCCCACGCTTGCGAGGGCCTCTCGGCCCAGAGCATTCGAAAGCCCTCCTGGGCGAAAAAGGCGCCCAGGAGGGTTGCGAGATCCCTATCGTCGTCGATGAGGAGCAGCGTCCCTTTCATTAGTGTCTCCACAAGGGGTGGCGATTTCCCATGAACCGCTCGAGGTGATCCACGAGGGCCGTCCGTTGTCCCCTATCCAGGCTCGAAACCAAGGATACCAGATCCTCCGAGGGGAGCCGCACTTCCTTCATCGAAGCCTCGAGCTTCCCTTGGTCTCCGCTGCGCACGAAGTCGACCAAGGCCGTTCGATGAATCTTCATGGTTTCGGAGTCGTGGAGCTTGGAGGCGATCGCCTCGAACTGGGAACGCTGGGCGTCGGTCAGCTTCAGGTCTCCGGAGAGGCGTCCCAGGATCTTCTTCCTCATCCCGTCGAAATGACCCCGCATCTGGGGCTTCTGCTCCAGGGTCGCCGCGAGCTTCGTTTTTTGCTCTTCGGTGAGGACGAAGCGCATTTCGCTCAGGGCCGGGAGGTGCTGCTTCAGGCGGGCGTCCCTTTCGCTCACGTGAGCCTGCAGCGCCGCCTCGAATTCGACGGGGTCGAAGGGGTCGGCCAAGAGAAGGCCTTTCAGGGAAACGAACCGGGCCTTGAGGGTGTCCGGGGCAGGACGGTATTTCTGGGCGATCGCCTTCAACTGCTCTTTCTGTTGGGCCGTGATGCCATGGATCCCGACGAGTCCGGAGATCCCCGACGGATCCCCCGACATCACCCGATAGGCGGCCTGTGGCGAGTTCATGGCCTGATGGGAGCAGGCTCCGAGCGTGGCCAACCCCACCAATCCTGCCAATAAGGCGATTCCTACGGTTTTTTTCATTTCTACCTCCTCGTTTGCTTGGTGAACGAAGGTCAGCGTAGTTTTTTTTTGTTTCAATCCTATTTCGAGGCGGGACAAACGTCCATCCTAGCCGTGAAAGGCGTTTTGCAGTAGAATGACCCCCCGAAAGGGGAATCGATGCTGCGACTAAAAGCCAAAACCGAGGCGTTGCTGAAGATCTACGAAACCATGCTGGTCCACTTCGGCCCGAGGGGCTGGTGGCCGGGGGAAACGCGCGAAGAAACGATCGTGGGAGCCATCCTGACCCAGAACGTCGCCTGGCGCAACGTCGAAAAAGCCATCGCCAACCTGAAAGCGGCCGACCTCCTCTCGCTCGCCAAGCTGCACCAGGCCCCCGCCGAGATCATCGAGCCCCTGGTCATCCCCAGCCGCTTCTACAAACAGAAAACCAAGAAAATAAAGGACTTCACGGCTTTCCTCTTCGGAGAGCACGGGGGGGACCTGGACAGGATGTTCTCGCTGGGAGAAAGGAAACTGCGCCCCAAACTACTCGCCATCAAGGGAATCGGCCCCGAAACGGCCGACTGCATCCTGCTTTACGCGGGATTCTTGCCCTCCTTCACCTGCGACGCCTACACCCGCAGGATCTTCGGGAGGTTGGGATTCTTCAATAAGGACGCCACCTACGAGGAGATGAGGAACTTCTTCATGAGGCACCTCCCCCACCAGGTCCCCCTCTTCAACGAGTTCCACGCCCAGATCGACGGAATCGGCCACCATTACTGCCAGCCCAAGGCTCCGCGCTGCGACGAATGCCCTCTTTCCGGGCTCTGCAAGAAAAAAAACTAGAGCAATTTCCGGGGGTAACCCGGATGGAAGGTGGCAAATACGGTCGCATATCGCTCTAGGACACGGGCAGGACGAATCGGAAGGTCGATCCTTTGTCCTTCCCGGGGCTGCTTCCCTCGATCCTTCCCCCATGGGCTTCCACGATCGCCTTCGAAATGCACAACCCCAGGCCGACCCCGCCCACCCGACGGGTCAGCCCCATGTCCAGTTGCTTGAAGGGGGCGAAAAGCTTGGGCAGATCCTCGCGGGATATCCCGAGGCCGTCGTCTCTCACCTCGGTGACGAGCGACCTCCCCTCGATGCGGGCCCTGATCTCGATGGCGCCCCCCTCCTGGGTGAACTTGAGGGCGTTGGCGAGGAGGTTCGAGAGCACCTGCTTTATCCTCTTCCCGTCGAGGGATACGGGCTCCGATACCTCGACCTCCTCCGAGAAGCTTATCCTCTTCCCGTCGGCGACGGGCTGCAGGGAGGCCATCACCTCCTCCACGAGGGAGGAATACTCGATCTCCTCGAGCTGGACATCGAACTTTCCCGCCTGATTCCGAGCCACGTCGAGCAGGTCGTTGACGAGATCGAGCAACTTTTCCGAGCCCTCGAGGATTCGAGAGAGGGCTTGCCGCTGCTGCTCGTTTAGCTTCCCCAATATCTCGTCTTCCAGGATCGAGGCGAAGCCCTGAATACCGTTCAAGGGGGTCCTCATCTCGTGGCTGACCACGGAAAGGAACTCGTCCTTGCCTCGATCGGCTTCCTCCTTGTTCTTCTCCAACAGAAAGACGATCATCCCCGTGCCGAGAAGGAGGTGCATGGTGGCGGCGAAGGAAAAGCCCATCCAATGGTGATCCAGTGGCAAGAGGGGATAGGCGATGGAGGAGGAGAAAACCAGGCTCAGGGGCAGGCCCAGCCAGAGCGCGCTGGTCATTCGGTTGAAGAGCTTCACCTCGAACATGAAGAGATAACCCAGGTAAAGCGCCGCCGTCGCCGAGAAGGCGAAAGGAATGGCGCTGACCAGTTTCGGCTGAAATCCGACGAAAAGGAGGACGGTGCAGAAAAGAAAGACCGCCGCCAATAAGCGCCAGACGAACGGATTCCTTTTTTTTCCCTGGAGTTGGAATCCCGTCTCGAAGAAGAAGCCGGCCACCCCCAAGATGCAGGAGATCTCCAGGAAGATGAAAGGGGACGGCCCTTCGATGGGAAAGAACAGCGCAATGGCCACGACGAGGAAGCAGAAAAAGTAGCCCTTCAGCCAGGGAGCGAAGAAGGGAAGGGAATGGCTGCGGGAAACCACGAAAGACATCAGGAGAACCAGGGCGATCGCCCCCACGTTGAAGGCGTTCGCGAGCAGATTGACGGTCATCGAAGCAGCTACTTTCTCGCAAAAAGTGACAAGTTCACCTAAGCAACATAAAAACAATATAGCACCGAGACCGGAAAAGAAAAATAAGGAGAGCGTTTTGCCAAGAAAAAAAGGGGCTTCGTCCAGGCGAAGACTTCGTTGTTGGGGTCTGCCTCAAAGCTTTATCCTTTTCATGACCAACCGGGCGATCCTGGCCTTCAAGCGATAAAGGAAAAGCGTGGAAAAGGGATAGTGCTTCTCGATGAAAAGCTCTCGGCTCAACAGCTCCTGGCGATTCATCGGTTTTTTCGCTTTTTTGCTGCATCCCCCTCCGTAGTGGATGATCCTGGCCTCGGGCAGGAAATGCACCTGCAACCCCTTTTCCCTCATTCTTTTTTGCCAGTCCACCTCCTCTCCGTACATGAAAAACCTTTCGTCCAGTTCCCCGACCTGCTCGATCGTCTCTTTCCTCACCATCAGGCAGGCCCCCGTCACCCAGTCGACGCTGCGGATTCTTTCGTGATCCCAGAAGGAGAGCCAGGGACTTCGTGGGGAGCGCCAAGAAATCAGGCGCGTGAGAAGCTTGTTTTCGATCAGGGAACCCAGCGTGGAGTAGAAGGCATGGCAGGAGGGCTGCAGGGAAAGATCGGGGTTCAAGAGTTTACAGCCCACGGCCCCCGCCTCGGGGTGACTTTCGAGGTAAGCGACCATTCGATCGAGGGCCTGGTCGAGGATCACGGTATCGGGGTTGAGGAGCAGGAAATAGGAAGCGTCGGCCAGCCGCATAACTTGGTTGTTGGCCTTCGCGAAGCCTTCGTTTCCTTCATTGGCGATCAATCGGACATCCCGCCTGTCGCGCAAATATTCCTTGCTGCCGTCGGTGGAGGCGTTGTCGACCACCCAGATCTCGTGGGAAATCTTCGTTTCCCTCTCGATCGAGGAAAGGCAGGCATCCAGATATTCTTTGGCGTTCCAGTTGACGAGGGCGATGGCCAAATTCTTTTTCATCGCTTTCCCTCCGAGAAAAGCAAAAATCCTTCGATGCAAGCCGAGACCCGTTCGGCCCTTTTCTCCCAGGAGTTCGAAAAGGCGAAAAGGCTGCGATTTCTCCTTTTCTCCCGCGAATTCTCGAGCAGGGCCCTTTCGACGGCTTCGACGAAGCCGCTTTCGGAAGAAATCTCGGTCACATCGCGAAATTCCTCCAGCGGGGCGAAATCGGTCGAAACCACCGGCAAACCGGCCGCCAGGTATTCGTTTATCTTCAGGGGATAAATCCCCGAGGTCTGGAGGGAGCGAACGTAGGGGATGATGCCCACGTCGAAGCCCGCGAGGTAATTCGGCGCGAGGGAGTAGTTCTTTGGGCCGAGCCAGTGGAAATTCTGAAAATCCGAAAATTCCCTCATGGCCCTTTCCTGGGCGGGACCGATCAGAACCAGGCTCCACTCCGGTTTTTCCCTCAGGAGCTTCTTCAGCAAATCCTTGTTCATTCTTTCATCGATGTTTCCCAGGAAACCGATGCGCGGTCGGGGGATCTCCCCGAGATCGGGAGGGATTTCGAGCTCTTCCAGGGCCCTGGCGAAAAAAGCGTGCTCCACGCCGTTGGGAAGGAGGAAGAATTTTTCCTTTCCCTCCATGAGGTTGGGAGAAGAGGAGAAAACGAGGTCGCAGCTCTCGATGAGCTTTTTCTCGTGGGGACCGCCATGCCTGGCCAGGTAGGGCTGGCCGCGGATCTCGTCGAAGCGGTGGTATATCCTCATTTTCTCTTCGAACTTCCCTATCAAGGCCTCGCCCAGCGGAACGTCGAAGGAAATCCAGAAAATCGGAGAAATCAGCTCGATCCTTTTCATGGCCGCGAGGATGGCCCGGGCGGTCAGCTCGGCTTGCCGTCCCAGGCAGAAGGAGTAACTTCTGCCTTCCGGGAGGAAGTTGATCGGAAAGAAGGGCGGGGGAGTGAGAACCCAAAAGTTTTCATCCAGGCGCAGCAAATTTTCCCTCACCCTTTTTTTTCCGATCGCGTCCTTGAAGGTGAGGGGATGGTTCACGAAGAGGATCCGGTTTCTTCGAGAAAATTCTTTCATGAGGAAATGGGCGCTGGAAGGGATGGGGGTTTCCCAGGGCGTGATCGATAGCACCAAAAAATTCTTCTTCTCGATCATCTTCTTTTCTTCTCGATCTTTTTTTCCAGCAGGGGATCGAAAAGCCCGGCCATTTTTTCGATCCCTCTTTCCCAGCTGTATTCGGAAAGGCAGCGGCTTCGAGCCAGCGCTCCGAGTGCTCCGGCCAACCCGGGGGCTCTGGTGAGCAGGTGAAGGGCCTCCCGGAGGGAGACGATGTCGTCGGGGGGAACGACCAGACCACAGCCCGACAGGATTTTGGGGATATCCGCCAAACCCGTCGCCACGATCGGCTTGGCCATGGCCATGGCCTCGAAGAGCTTGATCGGCATCTGGCCGTCGGAATGGGGTCCCTTTTTCTGGGGCAGCACCACCAGGTCGGCCGCGGCCAGGAAACGCGGCACCTCTTGCGGAGAGCGGGTGCCGAAAAGGTCCACCCTCCCGTCCCGGTCGGCGAGTTTTCGCGCGTATTCCGTCTTCGGCCCGATGATCCAGAGCCGACATTCCTTCGAGAGCCCGTCCATCGCTTTCAGGATGTTCTCGACCCCCTTGTTGGGCAAGGCGATCCCCACGAAGGCGATCGAAAAAACCTCGCCCAGCCCCTCCTCCCGGCGGATTCCGTCCCGGTCGAAGCGGCGGGGATCGAAAGTCGCGGTGTCGACATACTGATAAATCAACTCCCCCCCGTACCTCTTCCGGAAGCGCTCCGAGACCACCGTCACCGCGTCGGCCTTGCGCACCAGGGAATCGAGAAGGAGGGTGTAGGCGAAGCAGTTCGGCTGGCCCAATTTCGGCAGGCCGTAAAGAAAATTCTTGAGGCGGTACTTCGAGAAGGGGGCGATCATGGACAGTTCGTCGTCGTCGACGTCCACGGCCACCGGGATCCCGCTCTTCTTCCTGTGCCAGAGGGCGAGCCCCAAAGAAGTGGGGCGCGGCTTCATGGCGTAGATCAGGTCTCCCTTCAAAAAGCCCTTCGCCTTGCCCGCTTGCTCCAAAAAGGAAAAGCAGTTGTTTCGCGCCTCGAGTGAAAGATACTCGAAGTCCCGGGGGGCATTTCGCTCCGTTTCCCCGAACTGGAAGCCCACCACCTCGACCTCGTAGCGTCGCTCCAGAAGCTTGGCCAGGAGGCGCACCCGATAGAGGGGAGCGGTGCTTTCATCCGAAGCCAACAGGATGATCTTCTTTCTTTCCATCCATCCTCCGATGCTGCCCGAGCAGCGCCACCAACCCGAAAGCCAGGAACAAGAACTCGGAAATCGGCTTTTGACCGTAGATGTCGTTGGAGAAGGCGCCCACCCCGAAGGCGGTGAGGACGGCGAAGAGGCCCAGAGCCACCGATTTGAAGAAGGGGTCCTCCATTGTTTCGAAGATCCGATAGGTCCTCCACCAGAAGGCCCGGTAAAGCCAAAGGAAGAGCAACAGCCCGACCCACCCGAGTTCCAGGCCGTACTTGAAGTACTGGTTGTCGGTGGGGATGCCGACCGTGGTCCCGTAATAAACTTCCCCCCCGGCGGCGCTCGCCCCCGAGGCCCCCGTGGTGTTGAGCCCGAAGCCGAAGGGATGGGTGATGATTTCGGGCAAGAAGCGGTTGAGGTAGTCCATGCGGACCTGGAAGGAGGCGTCCTCGGCCGGAGTGGCGGCGGAGGCCAGGCGATCCACCAGGTGATCCTTCCCCGAGAGGGTGAGCGCGCCGGTACCGAAACTGAAGAGCAACAGGAGGGCGATCGCCAGTTTGAGGTTTCGGCTGGCCCCTATCAAGGCCAGGACCCCGGCCGCGAAGGCCACGATGGGGCCCCGCGAGTAGGAGAGCACCGCCGCATAGAGCATGGGAAGGCTCAGGACGATGCAAAAAGCCCTCTTCCTGAAATCCCCGGTGAGGGCCATCGCCATCAGGATGAGGGCGCCGGCGATCTGCACGAAGCCGAAGGTCGCCGCATCCCCCAGGGTACCGAAGATCCGGATGTAGCCGTTGAGGATGTGGGTATTGGCGCTTCTCGACTCGATCAGCCAGTTGAACTCCTGGTAGAGCAAGCCGTGGTGGTGCTGCCAAATCCCGTAGAGCCCCTCGAAAAAAGCCAAAAAAAGCCAAACGAAGAGAAACCTCTTGATGGCCAATCTCGAACGAAAAGCGTGGAGAAAGATGAAAAAGCCCAGGATCCTGATCGTGGCCCGAGTCCCGGTGATTCCGAACATGAGGCTGGGGGCCAGCGGGTTGAAGATCTCGAGGAAGAGGTAGAGGGTGAAGACCAGGACGGGAAGCGTCAAGGGGGATGAAAAGGCGGCGTATTTCCTTTCCACCAGCAGGTCGAAACTCACCCGAAGGGCCATCAAGAGCAGCAGGGCATCCATGGCCAGCCCCACCTGGTTCATGTCCAAACCCGGCATCATCCGCTTGATGAACATGACCGAAAAACCCAAGAAGAGCAGGCCGTAGACCCCCCACTCGACGTTCAGCAAAACCATCAGAAGCAGGGGCAAAAGGAAAAAGAAGACCATGCCCAGCCGATCGAAGCGAGCCACCTGCTGGCCGATGAGCAGGAAAAAAAACAGGAAGCCCGCCAACATTCCGACCTTGGACATTTCAAATATTCCCTCTGAACTTTTCGGTTATCTTTTTCGGCATTTCAGGTGCTCTCGACGGGGCGGAAGCGGCGATCGACGAAGCGGCTGAGGCCGTAAGCGAGGGTGCAGCCCAGGAGAAGGCTGAGGATGAAGCCGATGGCCAATTTCAGGGGGATCTTGCGGCTGACCGGCTTCTTGGGGGGGAAGGCCGGATCGACCACGGTCAAGGAAAGGTTGAGGGAGCCGTGCAGGGCCAGGTTGGTTTGTCCGGATTTCTCGGTGAGGCGCTGGTACTCGCCCTCGGCCAGGGCGACCTCCCTTTGCAGTTGCTTGAGGGAGATCTCGTTCTGGCTGGCGGCCTGGGCCAGGGGGCGGAGACGGCGTATCGAGTCCTCCAGGGCAGCCAGCTTGGCATTTCCCTGGGCCAATTCGACCTTGAAGGCGATCCTTCTGGCGACGGCATCGGCGATCGCCGGATTCACCTGGGTGGTCGAGGCGGCCGTTTCCCGGATACGCCCCTTGGCCTGGCGGATCTGGCTTTTGAGGTTCGCCAGGAGGGAGGGATCGGAAACGCCGCTGGAGCGGGCATCGTCCAGGTTCTGCTGCAACACTCTCAAGCGCTCTCCCGCGGAAAGCACTTCGTTGCTCTGGCTGACTTGGCGAACCAGGGTCGGGTCGACCTTCAGGGAGGACAATTCCCTTTGAACCGCCGCCAGCCCCGCCTTGGCCGCGGCGATTCCCTTGTAGATCTCCTCCCTTTCCACGTCCAGATCGGCCAGCCTTCCCGCGATCTTGGATTCGGACTCCGGGACGGTGGCCGATTTGAATCTTTTCAGGCGCTCCTCCGCTCCCCTCAGCTTCGTCTCCGCTTCCCCGACCTGACGCTTGATGAAGGAGTCGGCGGAGCGGGCGTCCTGGCTCTGCATGGAAGCGTAGTAGCGGGCGAACTCGTTGACCTGGGTATTGGCGAGCAGGGCCGCCTCCTCGGGGGAATTCCCGGTGGCCGATATCCGAAGCAGATCGGTGTTGGAGATGCGGTCGATCTGGATCTTCTTGGCCAATCTCTCGAGGCTCTCGTCGTCCGAGGGCAGATGCAGGCTGGTGACCGTGGCTTTGAGTACGGTGCGGGACTTCATCAATTCGGTGAGGTTGGCCATGACCGTTCCGGCCCTGAACCAATCGGTCGCCTGCCCTGACAGGTTGTTCCCCCCCCCGATGCCGGTGTTGAGAGTGGCGGTGGCCTGATAAACCTTCTTCTCCCGCAGGCTGAAGAAGAGCACCCCGCTCTCGGCCAGGATCACCAGGGCGAGCACCATGATCCAGTAGCGCCGGAGGGAGCGAAGAAAGGGCGCGAGGAATTCGCCGGGGGACTCGCTCTTGCTCCAGGCCTGGACGGAGAATTCAGGGTTCTCCACCAGGGGCCCGGAACGGTAGGGGACCAGACGGACCTCGGGGGCGGCTTCGGAGAGCTCCCTCGCGATTTCGATCAATCGAGGAGCGAAGGGGGCCAGTACCTCCGGCAGGCTGGAGGAAGCCGGCATCTGGACGAAAGCCGAGAGTTCGACCAGGAGGGCCAGTTCCGCCCAGTCCTGAAAGGGGATCCCGCTTTCCTCGGAATACTGGAGGGCCAATCTCCAAAGGGAGATCGCCCCGGCGGTGACGAGATCCAGAGGGTTGACGCGGGACTGGCTGAGTACCCTGCGGCCTACCGAACAAAGCAGCGGCAAGCCTTCCTCGAAGAGGGTCCTCTTCTCGCCATCCTCGGGCAGATCGTTCATTTCCTCTTCTCCAGCCAATCGCTGTCTCCCATTTGCTGCACCAGGATCATCCAGGCCTTCTGGAGGTTGCCTTCGCTCTCGGAGAGGTCGATGCGGCTCTGGCTGACGGTGAGCCTCACCTTGGCGAGGTCCCCGATGGTGGCGTTGCCACGAGCGAACAGCCTCTCGATCACCGCCGTGTCGCTCTGGGCCGCCCTGATGGCTTCCCGCCGGATCTCGGCGATCCGCTTCTGGTTCTGGTAGTCGGCGCTGGCCGCGGTGACCGCCGCGGCGACGCTGAGCTTCACCTGGCGGAGGTTGTGGCGGGCGATCTGGAGGTTGGAAGCCACGATTTTCTCCTGCTGGAAGCCGTTGAGGAGATCGCCCACGTTGACGGCGACCCCGATCCCCCCCTGGGCCATGCCGTTGGGGTTGTAGCCCAGGTTGGCGGTCAAGGAGCGGGCGAGCCAGTTGCCCTGCTGGGCCATCTGGGCCTCGGCCGCCAGCACCTGCTGCTGGGCCGCCAATACCTGCGGGTTCTTCTGCATGGCGATGGCTATCGCCTGATCGACGGAAAGGTCGTTCATTTCCTTGGGCAGGGAAAAGGCCGCCGGACAAAAAATCAGGAAAGCCGCGGTGAGAAGGAAAAAGAATCTCGGCATCAAGGAATGCCTCCTTTTTTCAGCGCGCCCCACGGTGGGTGAAGAGGACGGGGATGGTCCGAAACAGGATCCCGAGGTCCCCCAAAGGGCTCCGGCTGACCGCATAGTAGGAGTCCATGGCCAGGCGCTCCACGTCACTCAGTTCGGAGCGCCCGCTGATCTGCCAAAGCCCGGTGATGCCGGCAGGAGCCTGGAAACGGACCCTTTGCCAGGCTTCCTTGAGCAGGTCGGCTTCGTAGACCGGTAAGGGCCGGTTGCCGACCAGACGGATATCGCCTTTCAGGACGTTGACCAGTTGCGGCAGTTCGTCCAGGCTGGTTTTGCGAAGGAAACGACCGATTCTCGTCACCCTCGGATCTTCCTTGGGCTTGTAGAAGATGCCCCCGCTCGGTTCTTCCCGCTCCCGATCGGCGTCCAGCCTCATGGTGCGGAACTTGTAAAGGTCGAAGGGGATCAAGCTCCTTCCCTTTCTCTGGCCGACCCGGAGCTGGGAATAGAAGACCGGACCGGGGGAATCCAGGGCGATCAGGAGGGCGATCAGGATCAGGAGCGGGGAAAGAAGAAGCAGCGCGAAAGCAGCGATGAGGGCATCGAGCGGGAAAGAAGGAAACCCCCTTTTTCCCCATTCCTCCAGAACCTTGTTCTCCGTCACCTCATCGACCTTGCGCCCCACGGCGAAGGAGTGGTGAAGGACCTGCTCGTTCCAGTGAGTGGCTTTTCCAAGCCTGGTCTTGCCCAGCACCACGCTCCCGCCCAGGGTCGCCCCCCTTTCCAGTCGGGCCTCCCCTTCCAGGAAGCTGTCCCTGAGCCGGCACTCCCTTTCCACCCGGGATTGGGAGGAAAGCCAGCAGTCGCCAAAGAGTTCCGCCCGGGGATGGACCTGGGCCCCCTCCTCGATCCAGATTCCCGGCGAAACTTCTTTTCCGGGAAGGTGTATCCCGAGGCGCCCGGAAATCGCCTCCCGGTGGAGGGCCAGGTAGCCGCTCGGGGTGGAAGCATCGCCGAAACCCCGAGCCCGGATGATCTGACAGGGAACCCGGCAGGGATCGGAGACCCCCGGCTCGAGGATGTAGGCCGCGGGAACCCCGCCTTGCGACAAAATCAGGGTCAAGGGATGTCGACCTTCCCGATGGGTCCGCAAAGCCGCTTGCCAGTCCAGGGCGAGCAGGACCCCTTCGTGCAAAACCAAGGTGGTCTGCTCGATCGAAGCCCGCCTCAGGATGAATTGGTCCTCGAGCCCGGGCTTGACCGGAAAAAGGAAAAGCTTCGACTTCTCGTAGGTTTCCTCGATGGCTTCGGGACAACCGCTGAAGAAAAAGGAAATCTCCCTGAAGGGGGAAGGGGTCAATCCCGCCAGGAGATGGTCGAGAACGGGCACCCCCATCAACGGCAAGAGGGCCACCGGTTTCTCGATTGCCGCCAGGCCCCGGGCAGGTAGGATCAAAACGCTCGCCATCGCTAAGTCTCGATCTCGATCGCCTCGAAGAGGCGGGTCTTCTCGAGCGGCAGGCGCACGCAGCGAGGGGGATTCATGAGGGTCACGCCGGGACTCATCCCGAGCGCGGCGAGGACGGCGAAGCCGTTGCCGTCGATGGCCTCGAGGCCCGAGAGGTCGATCCTCAAGGGACCGGAATGCCTTCCGACGACTTCGCGCAAGGCACTGACCCGCTTGCCTTTCAAGGCGCCCCTGAGGATCAGGGTGCAGGGGTTCCCTTCCCGAAGAATCCAATTTTCCATGCCGAACCTCCTCATGGATGTTCCATCACCTTATCCCTTGGCTCGTCGGGGCAAAAGGATGAAATGGACAAATCGCCCTATCCGCCTTACCCTTGGAAAGATGGAGCAAGAAAGAAATCCGGCAGACCACTACGAGGTGCTACAGGTCCATCCGAAGGCGAGTCCGATCGTCATCAAGAAGGCCTATCGCGCCCTCCTACTCGAACTGGGAAACCACCCGGATCGAGGCGGCTCACCCGAGAGGGCCCGATCGCTGAACGAGGCCTATCGCATCCTTTCCGACGAAAAGAAGCGGGAAGCCTACGATTCCCTGCTCCCCGCCAAAAAGGGAAATCCCCTCTACATGGTAGCCTGCCCCCGCTGCGGGGTCTTCAACCGACTCTCCTCCGAAGAGCGAATCGCCACGGCTCACTGCGGCCGCTGCAGCTTCCTCCTCTCGACCCCACCCGCCCGCTGGAAGCGCTTCTGGCTGGTTTGCGGACTGCTCGGCCTCCTGGCGCTCACGAGCGCCGGCTCCTTCTTCCTGGGTCGCTGCATCCGAGAGGGAGCGGAAGAAAAGCAAGAGGAAAACCTCAAAAAGACCGTCAATTCCCCGAGCGACTCCGCCTCCCTGGTTTCCCTGGCGGACCGCCTCGTTCACCGGGATCAGTTCTCCAAGGCCATCCCTCTCTACAAGAAGGCCCTCTCCCTTCAGCCGCAAAACCCTCAGATAGTCTTTTCCCTCGGCCTGGCCTACCAAATGAATCGCCAAACGGAACAAGCCATCAAGGCCTACAAGCAAACCCTCTCCATCGATGGCCAGCATCGCCAGGCGCTCCTCAATCTCGCAGCCCTCACCCGCGACCAGGGGAAGATGGAGGAAGCGCTCGCCCTCTTTCAGAGAGCGAGCGCCAGGCGGGACGACGACCCCGAGCCGCATTTCCAGATCGGAGAGATCCAAAGGGGATTGGGCCATTCCCTGGAGGCCGTGCGCGAGTTCCACGCCTGCCTCGAAAGGGCGCGCGAAAACCCCATTCTTTCCGAAAGAGCCCGCAGGGCCCTCAGAGGAATGGGCGCGGAGTAGGGATTTTTTTCTTTACGCGAAGTCGTCCAGGGCGTTGGTCAATTTCCTGAGCTGGCTTTCCAGCGTCTCGAGGGATTCTTTTCCCATCGTCAAATCACGGCTCTTGCCGATCCTCTCGACGGCATAGGCCGCGTTCCAGACCGCGCCGGAGGCGAATTCCCCGACGGGGCCGCGCAGGGTCTTGGCGGTGAACTCGAGGGAACGGATGGCGTTTCGGACGGTGTCCGCCCCGAAGTTCCCCAGCGCCCCCTTGATGACCTGGGCCGTGAACTCGACCCCGGTGGAGTCTCCCTCTTCCATCCTCTCCTTCAGATCGGAAAGGTGTCTCGGGACGTCCACCAGCAGGGATTGGACCAGCTCCCGGATGAGTTCGAGATCGCCGTCCAATTCGGCCAAGAGCTTCCGGGCCAGATTCTCGCCGGGAAGGGAAGGCGGCACCACGATGGCCTGGCTCGGGATCAAGCGCTCGATCTCTTCGAGGAGGTTGTTGATCTGGATGGGCTTGGCGATGAAGCCGTCCATGGCCAGTTCGCGGCAGCGATCGCGGTTGCGCACCATGGTGTGGGCCGTCACGGCGATGATGGGGATGTGGCCGCCACCCGCCTTTTCCATCTCGCGTATCTTTGCGGTGGCCTCCACCCCGTTCATTTCCGGCATCACGACGTCCATGAGGATGAGGTCGTAACTTTCCCTGGACCAGAGATCGACGGCCTCCAGCCCGTTGTTGGCGACGGCGATGGTATGGCCCCTCTTCTCGAGGATGCGCTTGGTCATTTTTTGGTTGACGACGTTGTCCTCGGCGAGGAGGATGCGGAGGAAGTTTTTCTGGGGGGTTTCGGAAGCTTGCATAGTCCTCTTTTCCTGCTCCGTGGACGTAATCGCCTTCACAAAATTATCCTAGCATCATTTTCGTTCTTTTCGCAGCGAAAAGTTGGTAAAATGGATCGTCCGCCTTTCCCGTCCAGGGAAAATGAAGCCACGAGGGAGTGAGAATGCGAGTAATTGCCGAAGAGAAGCGGTGTTCCGGATGTAAGGCCTGCAATTTCGCCTGCGCCCTGCACCACTCCAACGAGAACAACCCCAAGAAAACCGCCATCAAAATCAAGGGCCATTTCCCCAGGCCGGGCGGATTCACCGTCGAGGTCTGTACCCAGGGACTGGGCTGCGGCAAGGACTTCTGCGTCCTCGTCTGCCCCAAGAAGGCGATCGGAATCGAGAACAAGATCGTCAAGGTCGACCCCAGCAAGTGCGACAACTGCGGGGAATGCGTCAGCCGCTGCCCCCACGGAGCCATGACCAAGCACAAGGAAGTCGCCTATCCGATCAAGTGTGACCTCTGTGGCGAATGCGTCACCATCTGCCCGACCAACACCCTCTCGATCGTTTAAGGAGCTGACAATGAAGCTGTTCGGATACGCCGGCAACATCCTGCGCATCGACCTCACGAAATCCGCCTTCGAGGCCACCCCCACCCCCAAGGAGCTGGCCGAGAACTACCTGGGCGGCCGTGGCTTCGGCGCCCGCCTCCTCTACGACGAGATGCCCAAGGGCACCCATCCCTTTCACCCGGACAACCTCGTGATCTTTTCACCCGGCCCCATGTCGGGAACCTTCATCCCCGCCAACTCCAAGCTCTGCATCACCACCAAGTCCCCCGCGACCGGCGGCTACGGCGACTCCAACATCGGCGGCCACCTCGCCGCCGAGATCCGCTACGCCGGCTACGACTCCATCGTGGTCAGGGGCAAGGCCGAGAAGCCCACGGTCATCCTGATCGACGACGAGAACGTCGATTTCCTGGACGCCACCGACCTCTGGGGCAAGGGCTCCACCGAAGGCGAGCGACTGCTGAAAGATAAGCTGGGAGACGACTGGCAGATCGCCATCATCGGCCCCGCCGGAGAGAACCTGGTCCATTTCGCCTGCATCTCCCACGACTTCGGCCGCCAGGCCGGCCGCTGCGGCATCGGCGCCGTTTTGGGCTCGAAGAACGTCAAGGCCGTCGCCGTGCGGGGCTCTAAGACCATCCCCGTCGCCGACGTCGAGAAGGTCCACAAACTCGGCGACGAGATGTTCGCCCATTGCAAGGCCCACCCCACTCTGGGCGACTGGCACAAGTACGGCCTGCACGGCATGGTGAGCCGCTGGTCCAACTCCATCGGAACCTTCCCCACCCGTAACTTCCAGACCACCTTCTTCGAGGGGGAAGCCGCCTACGACAAGTCGATCTTCTACGAGAACAACTTCATCCACACCAAGGCCTGCCAGGCCTGCCCCATGGCTTGCGGCAAGTACTCCAAGGCCAAGACCAAGAAGTACGACACCGTGGTCGAGGGGCCCGAGTACGAGACCACCGCGCTGATCGGCGGCGGCTGCGCCATGCCCACCGTCGACGACGTCATCCACGCCAACTACGTCTGCGACGAACTCGGCCTCGACACCATCTCGGGCGGAGTGGTGATCGCCTTCGCCATCGAGTGCTTCGAAAAGGGAGTCCTCACCGAAGAGATGATCGGCAGGAAGATTTCTTTCGGTTCGATCGAGGACTTCGAATACCTCGCCAGGTTGATAGCCAAGCGCGAAGGCATCGGCGCCATCCTGGCCGACGGCACCCGTACAGCCTCCAAAAAGTTCGGAAAGGGCTCGGAGGACTACGCCATCCAGGTCAAGGGCCTGGAGTGGAGCGGGTACGAGTCGCGAGGCGCCCCTGCCAACATGCTGGCCTACATGACCGNNACACTCCATGCTCGCCTACTGCACCTCGGACACCGGCGCCCACCACTCCAGGGCCTGGGCCGTCACCCATGACATCAAGGTCGGCCGCGAGATCATCGAGGGCAAGGCCCAGGTGGTGGTCGACCTGCAGCACGTGCGCCCCGTCTTCGACACTCTGGGCCTCTGCCGCCTGCTCTGGGTCGAGATCGGCCTCTCCCTCGATTTCTATCCCCCCATCGTCAACGCCGTCCTGGGCAAGGACTACACCATGGAGAGCCTCTGCGCCATCTCCGAGAGGATCTGGAACCTCACCCGCATGTTCTGGGTCCGCGAGGTCGAAGGNNGCCTAGATGAAAGTCAATTTGAGAGCTTTCGGCTTGCTCTCCGATTACAACAAGGGGATGAACGCCCAGATCGAGACCGAAGGTCCCGATTTGTCGGGATTGTTTGGACAGCTGACCATTCCCCAGGACCTGGTCATGCTCGCCACCGTCAACGGCCAGCCGGCCTCCTTCGATCGGAAGCTCGATGAAGGGGATCAGATAATTATCGTCCCGCCGGTGGCGGGAGGCTAAGCTGAAGTTCCCGAATAGAAAATAGCGAAACCCTTGATGGGAAGTGCTTTTGAAGCATTTCCCATTTTTGCTCTTCTGGCTACACTGCGATGGCCGCCGTTCGTTCGAATACTTTGCGCNNAGCTCCATGCCCTGCTTCTTGAACAAAGGAAAGCCAACCAGGGGTTTTTTGATCGGTGCTGCCGATCAAGATTACGGTGCCGCAGCTATATGCCGCGGCACCGGATTGTTAACCAAGAGCCTCTGATCGCGGCACCAGTATTTTCGCCATAACAACATATTCCTATTCGTGGCCCGCAA
>DOBT01000261.1 GCA_003503675.1 Cyanobacteria bacterium UBA8530
GATGGATTCGAGGACTTCGATGATCGCCTGGTCACGCGGGAGGACCTGAACTACGTGGTGGATCGGGTGGGAAGCTTCACCGAGGACAATCGCGCCGGGATCGAGCGGACCTTGCATCGGATTTCGGCCATTCGCAACCGCGTCGGGGTGGTCGTGGGGCTCACCTGCCGGGTGGGGCGCGCGATTCACGGGACGGTCGAGATCATCAAGGACCTGGTGGAGTCCAACCGCTCCATCCTTTTGATGGGGCGTCCGGGGGTGGGCAAGACGACCAAGTTGCGCGAGATCGCCAGGGTGCTCTCCGACGAACTCGAGAAGAGGGTCATCGTGATAGACACCTCGAACGAGATCGCGNNGTGGAGAACCACATGCCCGAGGTGATCGTGATCGACGAGATCGGGACCAGCGAGGAAGCGGCGGCCGCGCGCACCATCGCCGAGCGCGGAGTCCAGTTGATAGCCACCGCGCACGGCAACAACATCGAAAACCTCTTCATGAACCCCACCCTTTCCGATTTGGTGGGCGGTATCCAGGCCGTGACCCTCTCCGACGAGGAGGCCAGGCGTCGGGGAACCCAGAAGACCGTTCTCGAGCGGAAGGCGCCTCCGACCTTCGACATCGCGGTGGAGATCCAGGACCACGATCAGGTGGTGGTCCACACCGACGTCGCGGAGGTGGTGGATCGCCTCTTGAGGGGGAGCCCGCCCGAGCCCGAACTCAGGAACCTGCGCCACGGCAAGGTCGAGGTGAGGCGGCCCGAAGCCCGTGAGTCCCTGCTCAACGTCGCGAAGCGCCATGAGGGGCGTCTGCGCATCTATCCCTACGCCGTCAGCCGTTCCCACCTGGAGCGGGTGATCTCGAACCTTCGGCTGCCCTTCGAGATCACCAAGGAAATGGAGCATGCCGATGCCGTCTTCGTCCTCAAGGCCTACACCAAGGGCGGCTTCAAGGTCGTCGACGAGGCCAACGCCCTGCGTCTGCCGGTCTTCGTCCTGAAATCCAACACCATCGCCCAGATCGCCAAGGCCGTCCGGGAGGTCGCGGGTGAGACCGGGGCCATCTCGGCCGAGGAGGAAGAAGCGATTCGCGAGGTGCGGGAGGCGATCGACACGGTGCTGACCGAGGATCGAGTCATCCAACTGCATCCGCAAAAGGGTCAGGTCAGGCGAATCCAGCACGAAGTGGCCGAGCGCTACCACCTATCCACGCAATCGGTCGGTGAGGAACCGGATAGAAGAGTCATCCTCTTCCCCCCGGAAACCTTCGATTAAGGGCGTAAATAGCGAGCTGCGGGGGCTATTGGAAATTTCTAATAGCCCCCGCATTCCCTCCCATTCCATGAGAATCGAGCCTCTTTTACGGCATTTTATTCCCTTTCTCTTTACAAAAAAGAGCAGGCAAGGGATAATCGGAAGGCGAGCAGTTTTTTCCTTAATTTCCCTCATCACAATCAAACAGTCAGGCCCAAGTCTCTCGAAAAAAGGAAACGAGGCAATCGATGGCGGCTCGGACAGCGTCCCGCGCCAAGTTCCGAAATGGAATATTCGATCGGTACAATCGTGCATCAAATTAGCGTAGGTGTTTTAGCGATGAAGAAACAGCCCTCTGAGGAATATCCCGATCTGGAAAGCCGGATCGTTGCGGAATGGCTAGCCCGACAGGAGCAACCCGAGCGATATCTTGCCCCCCAAACGCTCAATCGATTGAGGGCAAAGCAATCGGCATACTTCAAAAAGCAAGAACGAGAGAAAACGGAATAAAACAATCACTCCTAGAGCAATTATCCGATTGCCTAAACGCCAACCGTCATTCCCGCGTCGGCGGGAATCCAGGGGGAAACCCGGATGGAAGGGGACTAATGCAATCGTTTAGCACTCCTAAGGCCGTTTTATCGGCTTAGGGGAGGAGCGGCTCGAACATGGCCTTGCTGCGCAGGGCCTGTAGTTGCTTTTCCTTCGCCTCGCGGTTGCTTTCCCGCGTGAAGCGGACGGCGTTCTCGATGTTTCCGCTATAGAAGCGGCTCCCGAAGCCCAGGGTGAGCAGAAGACCGATGGGATCCCTCTGGGAAACGGTATAGGCGGTGAGTCCGAATAAGCCCAGGTTGAGAAGCGCCGCGTTGAAGCCGCTATCCCACCGCCCCGCGTAAGCCTGTCCGCTGCCGGGAAGGAAGAGGGACATGGTTCTCGCTTTTCCTTCCGATTTTCTCGAAACCTTCTCCAGCGCTAAAACTTCCCCGGAATAGCCCGCCAGCAAAGGGGCCGCCTCCCGGTAATTCCCCATTTCGATCAGGCACCAGGCCATCCGGGTGTCCTTGTCGGCCGGCAATTCCCGGTATTCCTCCAGGGCCGCCGGATATTCCTTCCGGAGGAAAAGGGCATCGCCCAGCCTCAGGCGATCGAGAGGGTTTCCCGATGCGGAGGCTTTTTCGAGGTTTTCCAGTTCGAAAGAACTCTTTCCGGGGGGCAAAGAGGGTTTCTCGAAGGAGGCGTCGGCCAGGGCTCCGTAGACCGAGCCCGCCTGGAAGATTCCCCCCAGCAGAAGGTAACCCACTCCCCAGTTTCGGTTGTTTCTTTGCAGGTAATAGGCCCCGGCAAGGTCGAAGCAGCCCGAGAGAAGGAGGAAGGAGAGGGCATCTCCAGCGTGACCCCGGTAGAGCTGACCTCCGCCGGGAACGAGCAGCGAGAGGCCGCCGGCCACGAGGGAGGACGGGAGGTCCTTGTCTTTCCGGGGATCCCAGGGATGGCTTTCTACCGGATCGAGCAAATAGTATTTCCCCTCGTTTCCGACCAGGGGATAGCGGTCCTTGGTCCAGGGGTTGTCGCGGGCGAGGCGATCGGCGGTCAGGAGAACCCCCTGGAAGAATCCGCGGCGACGGATGGCCTCGAGCCCGTACTGCGAGCAACTCGGGCGCATGGAGCAGTTTTCACCGTCCTGGCTGGAGACAAAGGTTTGGTAGAAGCGGATGCTCCCCGTCCCCAAATCGGAAAGAAGAGAGGCTTCGGCGGGCAAAGAAGTGAAAAAAAGGAGAGAAGCGGCTGCGAAGCCCCGAGCGTGCTTTTTCAAGGGAGATTCTCCATCTTCCCCTTCATCTCCCTCAGCTTCTCCAGACGGGGATCGTTGGGATGCTGCCTCAGTTCCTCGTCGAGCAGTTCCTCGGCCTTCCGTTTGTTGACCCGCATCTTGACGTAGAAGGGGTCGATGCTCTTGGCTTTCCAGTACTGCTGGAGGGCATCAAGGTAGCGGCCGGTCCGGAAGTAGACCAGGCCCAGGTTGACGACCGCCTGGACGTAATCCCCCTTGAGGGCGATCGCCCTTTTGAAATTCTCCTCGGCCTTCGGGTAATCGCCACTTCGGTAATGGGCGATGCCGAGGTTGTTGAGGGCGATGGGGTAGTCCTTCTGTATCGAGAGCGCCTGGTGATAGGCCTCGATGGCCCCGGAATCATTCCCCGCCCGGAAAAGATCCAGGCCCTGCTGGTTCCATTCGGAGGCCTCGAGGGCGAAGGCACCCCCTCCGGAAAGGATCGAAAAAAAAAGGATCGGCAAGGCGAACCTCGGGAAAAGCATGTCACCCCCCGCATTTCTTGCTAATCTTGAAACTGCCGTGCGACTATAATAGCATGGGGCTTGAAGTGAAAGGGGGCGACCGGTTTGAGGCGAAAAACGAAGGCACCGCCGCTTCTGGCTTTCTTTGCCGTCTTTGCCGTCCTGGCTACCCCTTTCCTTTTTTCTCTCGAGGCCCCGGCCGCCGGAACGGGCTATGGACTATCCCCCAAGGCGCACCCCACGAACGCGCCCATTTGGGGCAACTCCCCCAAAGCCCTTCCCGCGATCGCGCCCGTCTCCGGGAGCGTCCCCAATGCCCTTCCC
>DOBT01000179.1 GCA_003503675.1 Cyanobacteria bacterium UBA8530
GCCCACGCCCGCGGCGGCGAGGTAGGCGAGCGCCGGAGAGCCCAGTCCCCCGGCCCCCACCACCAGCACCCGGCCTCGAGATAGCTTTTCCTGACCATCCTCGCCGATCTCGGGGATCACCAGCTGTCGATTGTATCGGGAATTTCTCATCCTTCGATCTTACCATTGCATTGGGGCCATGGGGAGTCTACACTCGGGGGATGTTCGAAAAAATGAAGAAGCCGGGGGTTCTCCTCTTTTCCCTTTTCTTCGTCATCCTGCTTTTTTTGCTCTGGGCCAGCCGAACCGGCTTCACCCTGGAGCGTCCGGTGCGCGTTCGGGCGGCGATCGTCGTCAGGGGCCCCATTCCGGACACCTATTCCTGCTTCGGGATGGTCGCCTCTCGGGAGACGACCATCCTGAAGAGCCCCGTTTCCGGAAAACTGGCGCTCTCCAAAATCAAGGAGGGAGATCCTTTCTTTCCCGGTCAGGAGTTGGCGAGGATCATCCGGCCCGAGTGGGAGGGCCGACGCAGGGTCCTGGAGACCGAAAAAACCATCGCGCGGGATGAGGCCATCTCCGCGGAGGAGAACGCCGAGCGCCTCCTCGCCGCCTACCAGGCGGGAAGGCTCACCCTCTCCCAATTGAATGAAGTCCTCCAGCAAGAGGACCTCGCCCGAGAACGCTTTCTCCGCGTGGAGGGGGCTTTGCGGCAGGTGAACTCCAAGATAAGCGAAGGCAGCCTCGTCGCCTCCTCCTCCGGCATCGTCCTGCGCCGCCTCCTCAATCCCGGCGAGGCAGTCCGGGCGAGCGACTCGATCCTGTCCCTCGCGGGGAAGGGCTTCGTGGTCCAGCTGGTTTTGCCGGCCGGCACTCCTCTCGCCGTCGGTCAGAAGGTCGAAGTCGGTCCGCTGGCTTCGAACGAGACGTTCTTCGGGGAAGTCGGAGGGCTTTTGCCCGCCACGCTCTCGATTTCCGAGGGATGGGTCGCCCTGGACGAGAACAAGCATTGGGAGGAGGGGGCCCTGGTCAAGCTGGGGGTGCAAGTCGGCTTTCATCAGGGGCTTTCCGTTCCCCCCCAGGCCATCTTCCTGTTAGGGACCCAACCCATCGTGTATACGATCGATGGCAACACTGCCAGGCAGGTTGCCATCAAGATGGGGAATCGCTCTCCCCGGGAGATCGAGGTTTTGGATGGGTTGGCCCCCGGTCAGAGAATCGTTACCGAAAGTTCGGTTCCCCTGAGAGACGGCACCCCGGTTTATACCAATCCCTGAATGACTTTACGGGTGGAAAACGACGGACGGAAGACGAGATAACGTCTTCCGTCCGTCTGTTTTTTAGTCCCCGGTGAGGCAAAGCCGCACGTTCTCGCCGTTGCGCAGGAGAGAGGCATTGGCTTCGTCGGTGTCGAGGTGCATTTCGAGGAAGAAGGAATCGCTCACCCTGACCAGGACGTTCTCGAAGACGCAGGCACGGTCGCCGTTTGTCTTGACCTTGACCCGGTCCTTGTCGCGGACGCCGAGGCGCCGGGAGTCCCCGACGGTCATGTGGATGTGGCGGCAGGCCAGGATGGCTCCGGCATCCAGGGCGACTTCCCCTTTGGGGCCGATCAGGGTGAGGCCGGGAGTTCCCTTGATGTCGCCCGAGTCACGGACGGGGGCGCTGATGCCGAGCTTGTAGGCGTCGGTTTGGGAGATCTCGACCTGGGAGGCCTTTCTCTCGGGCCCGAGGATGCGAACCTTGTCGATCTTTCCCTTGGGGCCCGCGATGGTCACCGTTTCCTCGGCCGCGAACTGTCCGGGCTGGGAAAGGGGCTTCATCTCCTTGAGGCGGTAGCCGGAGCCGAACAGGGTCTCCAGGTCACCCAGGGAGAGGTGGAGATGGCGGTTGGATATCCCGACGGGAATGAGTCTCGTTTCCATGAAAGTCTCCTCGAATCAAAGAATGCGTTTTATTACTTGGCGGTGGCCAGGGAGCCGTTCTCGAAGGAATAGCGGAAATTCGGATCGGCGGGGGAACGGCCTTCCAGCAGGGCGATGGAGTCCTCGATGATGATGCGCTCCTCGTCGGTGGACACCACCATGACCTTGACGGGGGAATCCTTGGTGCTGATGAGCCCTTCGACGCCGCGCCAGGTCACTTCGTTGGCTTGGATATCCAGCTTGACCCCCAGGTATTCCATTTCCGAGAGAGCCATTCCGCGGATGATGGGCGAGTTCTCGCCGACGCCCGCGGTGAAGACGATGGCGTCGACTCCGCCCATTGCCGCCGCATAGGCGCCGATGTACTTCTTGAGGCGGTAGGAAGCGGCTTCGAGCGCCGTGGTGCAGCGGGGGTCGCCGGCGAGGTACTTGTCCTCGACGTCCCGCAGGTCGCTATGACCGGAAAGCGCCAACATGCCGCTCTTCTTGTTCAGGGCGTCGAAAATTTGCTCGAAGGGCTGCTGGGTCTGGTTATGGACGTAAGGAATGATCCCGGCGTCGAGATCGCCCGAGCGGGTGCCCATGATGGCGCCTTCCAGCGGGGTGAGGCCCATCGAGGTGTCGATCGATTTTCCGTGCTTGATGGCGGCCAGGGAGACGCCGTTCCCCACGTGGCAGGTGATCAGGCGCAGTTCGGTGACCGGTCTGTTCAGCATCTTCGCGACCTTGCGCGAGACGTAGAGGTGGGAGGTGCCGTGGAAGCCGTAGCGACGAACGCCCAGCTCCTCGACCCAGGAATGGGGCACCGCGTAGGTGTAGGCTTCGGGGGGCATGGTCTGGTGGAAGGCGGTGTCGAAGACGGCGATCTGGGGAATGCCGGGCAGAAGCTTCTTGGCGGCCACGATGCCGGCCAGGTTGGGCGGGTTGTGGAGGGGGGCGAGCGGAATCAGCTCCTCGATGGTCGCGATGACGTCGGCGTCGATGATCACCGAGCGGGCGAAGCGGCTGCCGCCATGGACCACCCGGTGCCCGACGGCGTCGATGGCCAGGTCTTTCTTGCCTTCGAAGAGCGCCTTGAGGACATGCTCGATGGCATCGCTGTGGTTCTGGCAGCTGACTTCCTTTTTGGTCGAGGGGGCCTCGTCGTTCTGATGCTTGATGGTCGCGCCGGCCTGGCCGATTCGGTCCACCAGGCCGCTGGCGAGCTTCTTCGACTTGGTCCAGTCGAAAAGCTGGTATTTTAGTGAACTGCTGCCGCAATTCAGTGCGAGTACGTTCATGGTCGCTGCAACTCCTTCTCTGAAAGTGAAATCAGCGCCGGAGATCGATTCCGGCTTTCATCTCCATTATAACGCACGGGACAGTTACGCGGCCGTTACAAGCGCCATTTCTTCGCGAGTTCTACCACTCTCTTAATGAAGCCAGGTAAATTTATCGGCGTTTTTTTGTCAGATTGATCACAATTTCGTATAATCGAAGGAGAAGCAACCACCGTCGCAGAAAACAAGGGAGTATCTTTGAAAGTTTTTCCGCTCTTTTTGGTCGCCCTCCTCGCTGCCGCACAGCCCGTTTGCGCCGCCAGCTACATCGTCCAGGAGGGCGACGGTCTCGGCTCGATTGCCCAGAAGCAGTTGCATGCCTTCAGCCGCTGGCAAGAAATTTACGAACTCAACCGAGCCACCATCGCCGACCCCGACCACCTCAAGGTGGGAACGGAAATTCTTCTCCCCGGCGAAAAGGGAAAAGAAAAGAAATCCCAAAAAGCTGAAAAATCTTTCACCTATACCGTTTCTTCGGGTGACACGGTTTCCTCCCTCTTGAGCCGTTTTCGGATCGACGAGGAAACCTTCGTTCGCTTCAACCGCCTCGAGAACCTCGATAGCCTCTCGATCGGCCAAAAACTCTTTTTTCCCTCTTCACGGGAACGCCTTCGCCCCCGCGGGGAATTCAAGCAGGCCCACCGTGGACTTCTCGGGGACATCGGCCGGTTGATCGGGCGTTCCCTTTGCCGGCCGCTCCTCGGCGCCGTTTCTTCCGGATTCGGCTTCCGCGGCAACCACTTCCACGCCGGCATCGACATCCCGAAATCCCCCGGCTCCGCCATTCATGCCGCCCAGGATGGGGTCGTGATCCGCTCTTCCTGGTTTAGCGACTACGGCAAGGTCGTCGATATCGCTCACTCCGACGGCCTCGTCACCCGCTATGCCCATTGCTCCAAGCTTTTGGTTGGTATCGGGGAGCGCGTTTCGCAGGGCGAAACCATCGCTCTGGTCGGCAGCACCGGACGCGCCTCGACCCCGCACCTGCACTTCGAGGTCCGGCTGCACGACCGTCCCATCAACCCCGAGAAGCTACGGTAGGGCTCGATAGATTCCCTGAAAGAGAAGGGCGTCCTCCTCCAGGTTGGGGCTCTCGCAGATCACCCTGCCGCTGGCCCCGTAGCTCTTCAGCACCTCCAACAGACCCTTGAAGTCCAATCCGGACTCCTCGGCGTTGAGGTGGTTTTTCTCCCCCGCCGGGGAGAAGGCGATCCCCGCGAGGTGGATGTGCAGGTTCTCGAGGCCGCTCCTTCCGAGTTTCTCTTCCACCCGATCCAGGATGAGCGCCCATTCTTCCCTCGAGTTGTTTTTTCCCTCGCGGGCGTGCAAGTGGGCGAAATCGAGGCAGGGCAAAACGTTTTCGATTTCCGAAGACAAGGCGAGAACTTCCTCCAGGGTCCCGAAGGAAGAGCGCTTTCCCGTCGTCTCCGGCCTCAGCCGGATGGAGATCTTTCTTTCGAGGAGCTTTTCGACCAGGCCTTCGATCTCGCTTTTGACTTTTTCGTAAACCGCCGCGGGCTCCATTTTTTGGTAAAAGGCGGCGTGGAAGACCAGATCGGTCGCGCCGCACCAGTCGGCCACCTCGGCGGCCCGGAGCAACCTCTCTCGGCTGCTTTTTATTTTTTCTTCCTCGAGGGAGTTGAGGTTGACGTAGTAGGGGGCGTGGGCGCTGAGAGCAGTCCCGTATCGGACGGCCGCCTCCCTGACCCTTTGGGCGGTTTCCCGCCCCATCTTGGCGCCGTGAACGAACTCCAGCTCCAGGCAGTCGAGCTCCAGTTCGGAAAGTCGGACGAGGGCGGATTCGCTGCTGCCTTTGGCGCTTCTCGGCGTTCCGGCCGTTCCGAAGATCAGNNCCCAAATCAATAGCCCGCGGGCAGGTATTCTCTGATCCTCAGGGGAAAGCCGCGGCTTTCGGCCAAAGTCCGACAGGCCTCGACGTCCAGACCTTCTCGTTCGACCACGGTGGCTGTCGCCGGGACTTCGTTTTTTTGGCAAGATTCCAGGAAGTCGAGCACCGCGGGGAAGGCCTCCAGGCCATAGATCGAACGGCAGAGCTTTTCGTATTCCTCGGCATCGGGGGCATTGAGGGAGACCGAGAGCTGGTCGAACTTTCCGGCGATTTCGGGGACCACGTCGCGTTCGTAAACCAGGTTGGCCAGGCCGTTGGTGTTGAGGCGCACCGGCAAGGAATACTTCTTCAAGCCCTCGGCGATGGCTATAGCCGCCTCGAGACGGCTGAGGGGTTCGCCGAAGCCGCAAAAGACGAATTCCTTGATTTCGCCGATCCGGCTTTCCATCTTTCGCTCGACCTCCGCGAGGACGTCGGCGGGACCGGGTTCTTCTTCCAGCCAGAGGTTGACCCCGCTCACTTCGTTCGTCAAGTCGCGGATGCAGAAGGTACAGCGGTTCTGGCAGCGATTGGTGATGTTGAGGTAAAGGGCTTGGCCAAGTTGGTATACCGATTTTTCGGCGTTTTCATTCGGATGTGCGCTTTTCAAGAGGACCCCCTTCGGAATATTTCTTCCATTCTAACGAATGCCCGGGGGAATGGCTACCTTAGGATTTCGGTGGCATTCGGCTCGAGAAAATCCCTCGAAGGCTCGTCAGGAGGTGAAGGGATGCGCGGCGATCGAATTTACGCCCTGTTTTGCGCTTTTTTTCTGGTCGGTTGCGGGACTTCGACGCTTCCACCGAAACCGGCCGATCCTCTGATTTTACCGGTGAGCACCCCTTCCCCGGAACCTTTGCCCACCCCGACGCTCCGTCCCGTCGCCCTTCCCGTCAATCCGCCTGAATATCCCTATCCCACCCCTACCGCCATTCCCGTGGTCCCCTTCGAGGTGGCCGGGCATGTGCTGAGCCGGGGACGGGGGATCGGCGGGATCCGCCTCTCCCTCATCAACAACAGCGATTGGAGAACGATTTCGATCGTCACGGCGACCGATGGCAGCTACAAAACCGAGGGGTTGCCGGCCGGCAATTACTTCATCCACTACTACAACGACAGCGACAACGGAAAGATCGGCTTTTGGAAAACCCTCTCGCGCCCCGTCGATGCCCAGGGAGGCAGCTATTTCTTGCCCTTCGACGTGTTTTTGGTGGGGATGAAGAATACCCCCGGCCAGGGCGGCTCGGTCGCCCTGCCCTTCAACTTCCGCTGGGCCCCCTACGCCACGGCATCCTACCTACGCTTCCGGGTGCACGACGCGGGCGGTCCCGGGGGTAAGGCCCTCTATATCAGCGAGCGCCTACCGGCCGACACCCTGACGTTCAGTTATGACGGAACCATCAACCAGTCCGGCTGGAACGCCGAAAAGCTCGAATCCGGAAGGCGCTTCCTCTGGGGGATTTATTACGACGGGGGGGACGCGGGGGAGGGGGGCAACCTCTATCAAGACTTCATTCCCTAGACGAAAGCTTAGAGCGCTTACCGCTTGCGAGAAACACCAAGGTAGTNNGGGTTGAAGTAAAGCCTTTGGCCGACCTTGAGGTCATGGACCCTCGCCAGGGAGTTGGCTTTCTTGAATTCTTCGAAAGTGATGCCGTAGCGGACCAGCAGGGTGGAGACGTTGTCCCCCTTTTTGACGATGTGGACGATCCCCTTTCCCTCGGGAACGACCAGGACGTCGCCCGGCATGAGGATGTCTTCCGTCGATTTCCCGTTGTTCGAGGCCAGCTTCTCGGAAGAGATGCCGAAGCGGCCGGCGATGGCTCCCCAGTAGTCGCCCTTGCGGACGGTGTAATGGAGTTGCGGGGAAGGGGAAGGAGAAGCGATCGCCGGTCGAGACGCGGGCTTGACGGGCATTATGGGGAAAGAAAGCGGCTTGATTNNTTCCCGCCACGAAGAAGACGGAGAGCACGATGGCCAGGAGGGCGGCCACCCGGCGGAAGCGAGCCTGCCTCCGGGCATTCCTGCGCTCGGAAAGGCTGGGGCGCGAGGTCCATTCCTGATCCAGGGGAATGGAGTAGTGGTAGGGCGAAGGGCTTTCGCCTTCTTCTTTTTCTTCGAAGGTGCCCGGGGAAGGGGGCAGCGGCGGCAGGGTGGGCAGGGCCTGTGACAGGTGTTCGAAAAGGTGGTCCAACAGGATCTTGCCCTTTTTCGAGATCCCCGCGAGGTTCGTCTTTTTGTCGGCGCGCGTCAATCCGGCGAGGTTCAGGGGTTGGAACTTCGCGTTTTTCCCGTTTTCCTTGATCGAAGAATAGTGGAGGGTGGAAATCTGCGGGGCTCCCTCCGGCTTCTCCTCGTATCCCATGGCTTTAGGTATCGCTGATGACCATCAGGAATTCCCGATTGGTCTGGGTTCTGCTCAGGCGATCGCTCAGGAACTCGGTCACTTCGGCGGTGTCGCCGGCATCCAGCGTTTTGCGCAGGATGCGTTGCTTCCTGAGTTCTTCGGGAAGCAACAACAGTTCTTCCTTACGGGTGCCGGAGCGCTTGATGTCGACGGCGGGGAAGATGCGGCGGTCGGNNCCTTGTCGAGGAGGAGCTCTTCGCGGCGGGTGCTGCTGCGGGTGATGTCGATCGCCGGGAAGATGCGGCGCTCGGCGAGCTCGCGGCTCAGGACCAGTTCACTGTTGCCGGTCCCCTTGAATTCCTCGAAGATCACGTCGTCCATCCGGCTGCCCGTTTCGATAAGGGCGGTGGCCAGGATCGTCAGGCTTCCGCCTTCCTCGATTTTTCTGGCGGCTCCGAAGAAGCGCTTGGGACGGTGGAGGGCGTTGGGATCCAGGCCGCCCGAGAGGGTGCGGCCCGAAGGGGGGATGATGTTGTTGTAGGCACGTGCCATGCGGGTGATGCTGTCGAGCAGGATGACGACGTCCTGCCCCTGCTCTACCTGACGCTTGGCTTTTTCCAGCACCAATTCGGCGACCCGGACATGGTTCTCGGGCAGTTCGTCGAAGGTGGAAGAAACGACTTCACCCTGGATCGAGCGCTGCATATCCGTGACTTCCTCGGGACGTTCGTCGATCAACAGGGCCATGAGAAAAATCTCCGGGTGGTTGGTCGAGATCGAGTTGGCGATTTGCTTGAGAAGGGTGGTTTTACCGGCCTTGGGGGGGGAAACGATCAAGCCTCTCTGTCCTTTGCCGAAGGGGCAGAAGAGATCCACCAGGCGCATCGAGAGGTTGGCGGGGGTCGTCTCGAGGAAAACGCGCTGGCAAGGGTAGATGGGGGTGAGGTTGTCGAAGTGGATTCGGCGGGAATTCTGCTCGGGGAGACGGTTGTTGATGGCCTCGACACGCAGGAGGCTCACGTACTTCTCGCCTTCCTTGGGGGTGCGGGTCTGACCGGTGACCACGTCCCCCGTCCAGAGGTCGAAGCGACGGATCTGGGTCTGCGAGACGTAGACGTCGTCGGGGCTGGGAAGGTAATCGTTCACTCTCAGAAAACCGTATCCTTCGGGGAGGATCTCGAGGACCCCCTTGGCGAAGGTGGCGCCGTTCTTCTCGCTTTGTGCTTGGAGGATGCGGAAGATCAGGTCTTGCTTGCGGAGGCGGCGATAGTTGTGGAGGTTCATATCGCGGCCCAGATCGTAAAGCTCGCCTATGGTCTTATTGTTGAGGGCAACGATATCGAGATCCGTTGTCTCCAATGGAAATTCACTCGCTTTCAAAGGGGTTTAATTTGGTTTGGAAGAGAAAAAACAAGCATTGGGGAAAGTTGTTTTGAAATCATCTTAGCATCTCGCTCTGAGGTCGTCAAGGCGCGAAAAAAAGGCGGCGAAAGCCGCCTTTTCGTTTTTTTTAGCGTTGACCGAGAATGCTCAGGTTTCCGGCGTCGGCGCTCGCGGCCGAGGTGAATTCGAAAGCCATCGACTGACCGGGGGAAAGGTTGTCGATCGCCTTGGTTTGGGTGTCTCCGGCCGTACCGGATTTCGAGAAGGCGACCTGCAGGGTGCCGGAAAGCGGCGTGGAACCGGAGTTGAAGACCCGGCCCTTCGTGATCAGTTTCTTCCAGAAGAGAATGCCCTTGGTGTCCTGGGTCACGTCCCGGATGTCCAGTTTTCCCTGCTGAATGGGGATCGGGGTGGCGGTGGGCATCGGAGTGGGCGTGGCGGTGATGATGTTCTTGTCGGTGGAGTTCGCGGAGGTGTCGATGGCGTTCCCGTCGGGAAGGGTCGCCGCGGCGTAATTCATGTTGCCGCCGCATCCCGTCAAAATAGCGGCGATCAGAAATGAAAGTATCAGGCAACTTTTCTTACCGCTCATGATGACTTCTCCTTCGAACGATGGGCTCCTGCTCCTAATATCGCCCCTCGCCCGGAAGAATCGGTAAAGCCCAGATTAATCCTTTCCTAAATTTCAGCGAAGCTTGAGGCCGACCTTCTCGAAGGCCTCGCGGACGGGGGCATAGTCCTCGTCCGAGGCCGAAGTGAAGCCGTCGACGTTGTAGATTGCCTTGATGGTCTTGCGTCCCTCGCTCGACAGGGAGAAGTCGAGGAAGAACTTTTTGATCTTGGCCTCGAGCACGGGGTCGAGGTCGTTCCGGACGGCGATGTTGTCCGAGGGGATCGGCTTCGAGTAGCTCAAGACCCGGATCTTGCCCCTTTCCTGAGGTTTCAGGATCTTGAACCAGGCGTTGTCTTCCGCCATGTTGTTGGCATAGGTAGCCCCCGCGTCGACCTGGTGGTTGAGTACGGCCAGGACGGTGGCGTCATGACCGCCGGAGTAGATGACGCGGCTGAAGTCCCTTTCGGGATTGAGGCCGGCGTTCATGAGCAAGACCTTGGGATAGATGCAGCCGGAGGTGGAGGCGGGGTCGACGAAGGCGAAGGTCTTGCCCTTGAGGTCCTTCAAGGTCTTCAGCTTCGAGTCGCTCTGGGTGATGATCGCCGAATAGTAAGCCGCACGGCTTCCGAACTTGGATTTCAGGATGACCTTGGCCTGGGCCTGCTTCCGGGCCATGACGTAGGCGGCCGGCGGGAAGAAGGCCACGTCCAGCTTTTTCGAGCGCATGGCCTCGATCACCCCGGAGTAGTCCGAGGCCACGAAGGGAACGACCCTCATCTTGAGGTGGCGGCTCATCCTCTCCACGATGATGCGGGAGGACTTCATCATGTCCTGTTGGTTCTCCCAGGGGGTGAACCCGACCTTGACGATGTGCGGGGTGTAGGCTAAAGCCGAAGCCTGCGCCGAGAGGAGGCAGAGGATTCCGAGGAAAAAGCGCTTTTTCACCTGTATTCTCCTATGTGCGAAAGGCGTCCTTCAAGTGTTCTATCAGGGGGTCGGTCCCGGAGAGATCGACGATCACCGCGTCGAAGCGACAGGGGGGGAGCTGGGGAAAGCGCGAGAGGAAGGCCTGGGCGGTCTGGATGATCTTGCGTTGCTTTTGAAGGGTGATCGCCTCGCCGCCATATCCGAAGCGACGGCTTTTGCGGCACTTGACCTCGACGAAGACCAGCGTCTCCCCTTCCCACCCGATGAGGTCGATCTCGCCTAGCCGCAGGCGAAAATTTCGTGCTATGATCGAAAAACCCTGGCTTTCAAGGTTTTCGGCGGCCAACCTCTCCCCGATCGCGGCCAATTCTTTGTTCGAGTTTTTCTGAGGGGGATTTACTTGCACTTACGCCTGCGTCCGCTCACCGTATTGCTGATCCTGACGCTCGTCCTGGCCTTGACCGTATTGCTCGGAATCAGGTTGGGAGCGGTCTCTCTTTCGAATGGCCAACTGTGGGATCTTATCACGGGGTCGCCGAGCAAAACAAGTTCCATCCTCCTCCAGATCCGCCTTCCCCGGGTGGTGTTGGGTCTCCTCGCGGGAATGAGCCTGGCCGCCGCCGGAGTGGTTTGGCAGGGCATCCTGCGCAACCCCCTGGCCGATCCCTATTTGATCGGGATCTCCTCCGGAGGCGCCCTGGGAGCGGCGATCGCCATCTTCTTCGGGGGCCTCTTCCCCTGGATCTCCTCCGCCGTCCCCCTCTTCGCCTTGCTGGGCTCTTTAGGCGCGGTGGCGCTGGTCTACTTCCTCGCGGCCTCGGGCGGCAAGCTGACCATCGAACGTCTGATCCTCTGCGGAGTGGCCGTATCCTCTTTCTTCAGCGCCCTCCTCTCCCTCATGGTCGTCGCCCACAGCGATTCCCTGGCCGGTCTCTACTTCTGGATGATGGGAGGCCTCTCCGGCCGCACCTGGACCGACATCGGACTCGCCCTTCCTTATCAGATCGTCGGCTTTTTCATCGTCCTCTACCACCTGCGCAGCCTGAACATCCTCCAACTCGGGGAGGAGGCCGCGCGGGGCCTGGGAGTCTCGACCAAGGAAACCATCGCAATGCTTTCCCTCGGTGCGACGCTCCTGGCCGCTTCCACCGTGGCCAACTGCGGCATGATCGGCTTCATCGGCCTGGTCATCCCCCACATCGTCCGCCGCCTGGTCGGTTCCGACCTGAGAATCGTCCTTCCCCTCTCGGCCATCCTGGGAGCCGCGGTCCTGGTGGCGGCCGACCTGGTTTCCCGCACCTGCTGGGCCCCCAGTGAAATCCCCGTCGGGATCATCACCGCCCTCCTGGGAGCCCCCTTCTTCCTCTACCTGGTTTACCGGAGATGAAAAAAATGATCCTCGAAGCCGAAGAGATCTCCTGCGGCTACAAAAAAGAAATCTTCGGCAACCTCTCCTTCGGGGTAAGGCCGGGAGAATTCATCGGGGTCATCGGGCCCAACGGCTGCGGAAAGTCCACCCTGCTCAAGGCCCTCTACGGCTATCACCCCCCCCTGAAGGGCTGTATCAAGGTTTTGGGAAAGGCTCTCTCTTCCTATACCGGCTCGCAACTGGCCAGGGTCATGGCCGTCATGCCCCAGGACCCCCCCGAAGACTCTTCCTTCCGCGCCGAAGAAGTGGTCGCCTTCGCCCGCCACCCCTTCACCAACGGCCTGGGCTGGCTCGGCAAGGAAGATGAGAAAATCATCGAGGAGGCCATGCTTTTTGCCGGAGCGAGCGGTTTCAAGGGGCGATTGATGTCGGAGTTGAGCGGCGGGGAACGCCAACGGGTGCGTTTCGCCAGGGCGATCGCCCAGTCCCCCCGCTTGTTGCTCCTCGACGAACCGACCACGCACATGGATCTCAACCGGCAGCTCGAACTTTTGGACCTCACCGCGCGAATCTGTCGGGAAGGGGTCACCGCCGTCGCCGTCCTGCACGACCTCAATCAGGCCGCTCAGTTCTGCAGCCGCCTCCTCCTCTTCTCTTCCCAGGGGCTTTTGGCCGATGGGGTGCCCCGCCGGGTCATCACCGAGGAAAACCTCGCGGCCTCCTTCGGGGTTCCCGTTCAGGTCTGCCTCCACCCGCAGTCCGGCTCTCCCTACCTCCTTCCCCGGTTGACCATCAACCGGCGGGCGAAGCGGGGGAGGCTTCACGTCGTGGCGGGGGGCGGCTCGGGCAAGAATCTCATCCCCGAGCTTTACCGCATGGGGTTCGAACTCTCGGTCGGGGTCGTCAATGCCCTGGACAGCGATGCGGAGCTGGCCTCCTCCCTCGGGATCCCCCTCATTCTCGAGGCACCCTTCTCCGCCATCTCTCTCGAGAACTCCCAGTTGCTTCGCGAGCAGATCGCTTGTGCCGAGGCGGTGGTGGTCGCCCTCACCGAATACGGGGAAGGCAACCTCCCCAACCTGGAGGCTCTATCGGGCGCCCGCAAGCTCTTCTTCACCGGCTCTTTGGAAGCGATCGAAAAACACGACCACACCGGCGGCAAGGCCGCCAACCTGTATGCCGAGCTGCTCGAGGGCGGCGCCTCCTTTTTGACCGAGGAGGATCTCTTTTCCACCCTCGCGAAGGAACATCGGACCGTCGAACTTCGTCTTTTCGGTGAGGACTGACCTTGCGGCCCCCTGGGGTCGCTGATAAGATGTCCCTCACATGGAGGAATCGTGATGAAAAGAATGAACAAGCTTTCGGCAATCCTGAGCGCCTCTTTATTCCTGGGGCTGGCCCTGCCGGCCTTCGCCGACACCAGCAAGGAAGAACTCGAGCTTTTGGGCCAGCGCGTCCAGGAGCAACCCCTGAACCCCGAATACCAGTTCGACCTGGCCATGGGGCTGGCCCGGACCTCCAAACTCGAGGTGGCCTGGGGAGCCCTCAAAAAGGTCAACGAGATGGATCCCACCTATGCCGACAAGGTGATCACCCGCTTCGGGTCGCTCGTCCAGACCAACCCCCAGAACATCGAAGCTCGCTTCCGCCTCGCCTTCGGCTACTACTTCAAGAACCAGAAGGACCCGGCCCGCGCTCAGCTCGAGGAGATAATCCTGGTCGATCCCAACTACGTCTGGGCCTACAACTACCTCGGCTACTTCTTCGCGGAGAAGAACGACCTGGCGAAAGCGAGCGAGCTCTGGAAGAAGGCTATCCAGATCGCTCCGGAAAACGCCGTCGCTCATTTCCTGGTGGGACAGGCTCACTATCGCAACGGACAGTTGAAGGAAGCAGCCAGCGAGATCGCCCTCGCCATGAAACTACGGGGGGCCGACTGAGGGCGAGGCAGGCGTTTCCCTTGCATGGCCTTTGGGGAAATGGTACACTAGCCCGATATCGGGACGTAGCGCAGCTTGGTAGCGCACCTCGTTCGGGACGAGGGGGTCGCAGGTTCAAATCCTGTCGTCCCGACTTTTTGTGCCATGAAATCAATTATTTTTGCGATCTTATTTTTCGGCATGCTTTGGTGGGGGCTCTACGATCTAGAGCCCTTCAAAGAGCAGCGACCCGTCCGGAGAAGAAAAACGGCCTCCAAGGCCGCTCGGCGTCAGGTCCGTTGACGCTTCTGAAGCGAGAGCATTCGCCGCGGTTGCCCCTACGGGAATGACGGTTCAGGTATAACCCACTCGGAAAATTCCAAAGAAGCCAAAAAAAAGCGGAGTCGAAAGACTCCGCTTTTTTCGCTTTTGTGTTTAGCGCATGCTCACTTTGCGGTAGCAATCACTGCAGTAGACCGGTTTGCCCTGGGTGGGGCGGAAGGGGACCTTGGTCTCGCAACCGCACTCGGCGCAAGTGGCCGGGAACATCTCGCGATCGCCGCCGCCGCCGCCGGCGCGCCGGGGGGCTCCGCCGCTAGCGGTTTTGCGCATGGCGCGGCAGTTGGGGCAACGGCCGGGCTCGTTGGTGTAGCCCTTCTGGGCGTAGAATTCCTGCTCACCGACGGTGAAGGTGAATTCGGTGCCGCACTCGCGGCAGGTTAGGATTTTGTCCTGCATAGTCTACAGACCTCCAAAGAAAAAAAACGATTACCAGTTCTTGTTGTGGACCGATACAGGAGCCTATCACCGGATTCGCCAATCGCAACCGAGTGAAGAAACGACAAGAACCACGGCAATACTACTTCATCTTTTTGATCTCGTCAACCACGGCGGCGCTCTTGAGTAGGGGATGAAACCCGCTGGTAGAGAGGGCCTTAGGCGAGGGTCGTCGCGCGGACGCGGATCTCAGGGTTTCCCCGGATGATCGCTTCGGCTTCCTCTCCGTTCAAGAGGCCTTCCTGAGCTCCGGTCTTCTGAATCACCCCGGCGGCGTTGGCGCTTCCCCGGAGAAGGGCATACTCGATATCGCCCTCCCGCTGGATGTAGCCCGCCACGAAACCCGAGGCGAAGGCGTCGCCGGCGCCGAGGGTATCCATCACCTTGACCGGATAGGGAGGGAGAATGAAGCGGTTGTTGCCGTCGAAGGCCTGAACCCCCGAGCCTCCGCCGGTGACGATGACGATCTTGGGGCCGTACTCCTTCAGTTTTTGCAGGATGGAGTCGAGGTTGATGGTCCAGGGCTCGGTCAGGATGGCATGGGTCGGGCAATCCGGAACGCAGCGCCCGCAGCGGGTGCAGGTGGCGTCCGAGTCGATCTTGATCTGCCTTTGCTCGTTGAGGGAGAAGACCTTTTCGGGACAGACGTCGATGCAGGTCCCGCATTGGATGCAGCGATCGGGATCGACGACCCTTCGGGTGAAGGAAACCCCGCTCAGCTGGGAGGCCTCCTCCCGATTGAGCACCAGAATTTCCACCTGGCTCAGAATCCTCTGCAGGCTGGCCAACCCCCTTCTGATCTGGGAAGCTCCGGGATTGAAGGCGATCTTGATTCCATGCTCCAGGCAGAAATCGGCCAGGGGATCGAGCATGCTGTTGGCATCCCCCCCCAGAGAGGCGATGTATAGCCACTTCGCCCCCTTCATGGCTTCCAGGTCGAGGTCGGCGAAGCGCAAGTTGTTGTTCGCTCCCCGGAAGGTCAACACGGTCCTTTCCCCCTCGTAGCTGGTGAGGATGACGGAGTATCCCGTGCTGACGCCGCTCAAACGCTTGGCGAGTCGGGTGTCCACGCCGGCATCGGCGAGGTGGCGCAAGACGACCTCGCCGGATTCGTCCTCCCCCAACTGCACCACGGTAGCGGTCTTCAGGCCCTGGCGGCTGAAAGAGACTCCGGTGTTGGTCGCCCCCCCCCCCACGGTATGGAAGATGTGGTCGACGTTGACCTTGGCGCCGTACTCGTAGCAAAGCAGGGCGGATTCGCTCTCCTCGTCGCGGACCCTCAGGACCTTCGCCAGGTTCGAACGGACGAAGACGTCATGAGTCGCCCCCCCGATGGTGATGATGTCGTACATGCCGATCTTCTCCTAAAAAAGGGAGACCGCAGAAGCGGCCTCCCGTCAGTGGCAGGGGTTAGTGGTGGATGACCACCGCGGGGATATTCTTTGCCCGCAGTTCGTTTACGGTTTTCTTGGCCGCCTCCAAGGAGGGGAATTTGCCGATGGTGACCTTGTTCACGCTGCTGCGGCTTTGGCCTGAGGAGCTGATGGAGGCGTAGAGCCCCTTTTGGTTCAACTCGGAGACCAGGGCCTGGGCACGATCTTGGTTGCTGAAGGTGCCGAGCTGTACCGCGAATTTACCCTTGCCGGCTGCGACCAGGAGGCTCGGGTGGCCCGCCTTGCTGAAGTTGCTGACGAGCTGGTTCGCCTTGGCCCGGTTGTCGACGATCGTCGAGCGCACCGAGAAACCGGAAGAACTGCCGCCGCTCGAGGTGAGGGTCGCCTGGATTCCCATTTCCCGGAGGGAACTGATCAGGCTCTCGGCATTAGAGAGCTGCGAGAAGGCGCCGACCTGAACGGTATAGGAACCGGAAGAGCGCGTGCTTCTCGCGATCCTTTTGACCGGCTTCGTCCACTTCGCTCTTTTCGTGAGCGCGGCTTTCCTGGTGAAGTGGCGCGCCGTGCGAAGGGAATGGCGCGAGTTCCCGATCTTGGGGCTGGCGACCGGCGCCTTCGGTTCGGTCACTTCCGGCAGTTCGGGAACCACGACTTCGGGCTCCTGGACTACTTTTTGGACCGGGGTGGCCTTGGCGACCGGTGCCGCCGAGGGACTGGGGGACGCCTTGACCTCGGCCGGTTTTTCGGTGGGTTGGCCAGGAGTGGGCGAGGCCTTCGTCACCTTTCCGAAAGCGTTCGGATTGGCGTAAGGACCACTGCTCGGGGAAGGCTTGCTCATGGGCATGTAGTTGGTGATGACGTAAAAGGCGCCAAGGCCGACGGCGATGAGTCCAGCGGTGGCGAAGAGGGCTTTCTTGCGCCAACCTCCGCCCTTCTTTACGTCGCCTTCTTCATCCTCGTCGTATTCTTCGTCGTATTCCTCGTCGTATTCCTCGTCGCTCTCCTCGTCATCCTCGGAATCGGTTTCTTCCTCGTCATATTCCGACAGTTCTTCCGATTCTTCATCGAAATCTTCGTCGAAGGAAGGTTCTTTTTTCTTCGCCACGGTTCCTCCTAAATTGCCAGGAAAAACAAGGAGATCGGAGCTACTCCTCTTCGCTCATTTCTTCAAGGTAGTCGACGACTCGCTGAAACTCGGTTTCGTCCTCGATCATGACTAGGTTTTCATTTTCGAAACGCAGGACCAGAACTTCTTCCTCGTCGGGGTTCTCGCTCTCGGCGGGCAACAAAAGGGCGTATTCCTTGTTGTCGACTTCGATGATGTCGAGGGCGGTGAAATCGTGTTTGTTGCCGTCCTCGTCGATCAAGGTGACGATGTCTTCTTTAGCTTCTTCCATGCGGCGATCCTTTCTTAGCGGTCGACGAATCAATAAGGGTCTTTTCCGTTACTTAGGCCAGTTCGGCGCTTCCGATCCAGATATCCCTGGAGAATGATTATGGCGGCCTGCTGATCGATCAGAAGCTTCCTTTTGTCTCGCCGGACGTTGCCGCTGATCATTGCCGCTTCGGCGATTTTCGTGGTCAAACGCTCGTCTTCAAGCGCTATCGGCAGGCCGAGTGCCTTGAGCCTTTCGACGAAAACATCGACAAACTTGGCCTGGAATCCGGTAGTACCGTCCATATTCATGGGGTAGCCTACCACAAATCCCCCGGCATTGTATAGCTTTACGATTTCATCGATTTCCTCGAGATCCAGGGTGAGGTCTCGCCTGCGAATCACCCCCACTCCCTGGGCCGTGATGCCGAGAGGATCGCTCACCGCCACCCCGATGGTCTTGGTCCCCACGTCGAGTGAGAGGACTCTTTGCTGTTCTTCCATCATCTAAAACACCTTCAAGCAAAAGTCAGGGCAGACCCTGGCGCAATAACTGCAGAGGACGCATTCTCCGACCAAGACCGCCTTGCCTTCGCGAAGTGCGAGCGCTCCCTGGGGACAGGCCGCGACGCAGGCCCCGCACCCACGGCAATAATCCTCGATCGAAAGCGAACGCCGCCTCCCCTGGCGAAGAGGGGGCTGTTTTCCCGCGAAGATCGAGAGGGTGTCGTCGAGGTCCTCTCGATCCCCGATTCCCACCGCTATCGAGGAAATTTCGGGTTGTTCGAGCACGAAAGAAAGAGCCGCGGGGGCCTCGGGCGAGAGGTGCCCTCCGCCCAGGGCCTTCATGGAGTAGATCCCCTTTCCCGCCCCGTGCGCCGCTCGGATGGCCGCGAGCATCTCCTTCGCCCCCCCGTCGAGAATGCCGAGGCCAGCCCGGTTGAAAAGGGGATGGATCACCTCGATCTCGGGGAATGAGAGCGCCCCCAGCACTCCCTTGACGGAATGAGTGGAAATGCCCACCGCGCGGACGAACCCCTTTTCCTTGGCTTCTAGGAGATATTCCAGCGCTTCCTTGTGCCCCCGGATGGTGTCTTCCGATTCCTGCTCATGCAGGAGGAAGAGGTCGACGTAGCCGCTTCCCAGCCCTTCGAGGGCCAAGCGCAGGCTCTTTTCGGCCATCTCGCGGGTATAAGCGTAGGTCTTGGTCGCGACGATCGCCCGCTCCCCGAGCCCTTTCAGGCCTTCCTTCAGATAAGGATAGTTCTCGTAGATCTCGGCGGTATCGAAGAAATTCACCCCGCGTTCGAAGGCTTCCCGAATGATCCCGGCCCCCTCGGCAACCGGAAGGTTGCGCTGGAAGGGCCCGATGGTCAGGGTTCCGAAGCAGAGTCTTGAAACGAAAAGATCGGTCTGTCCGAGGCGATTCATACCTCATGCTACCACAGATAGCCTTCTCCCCTGGTGTTTTCCACCCGCAGCCGCTTTCCCAATACCATTCGAACGGCTCCCTCGTCGGTCCGAAAAACCCTCATCCCGCTTCTCAGCCTTCCCAGCGTTCCCTGATCGGGTTGGCGGAACGAGTTCTTGCCGACCGAGACGATCCCCGCTTTGGCCCCGACGGCCTCGAGGAAGGCCGGGCATGAGCCGAAACGGCTCCCGTGATGGGCGACCTTGAGGATATCGGATTTCAGGAGAAGAGGCTTATCGAGCAGGAAGTCCTCCAATTCTTTTTCCGCGTCTCCCGTCAGAAGCACGCTCCATCCGTTGGCTTCCACCCTGAGGACGAGGCTGCTCGAGTTGGAGTCCGAACGGGTTCCCCTCGGAGGCCGGTCGGGGCTCAGTACCTCGAAAAGCATTTTATCCATCTCGAGTCGCTCTCCCCTGCCGGGCCGCCGGAAGGGAATCCCTTTTTCGAGAAGGTTTCCCAGGATTTCCTTCGACTGGGGATCGTCCGAGAACAGCCCGCTTTCCCAGACCGAGGAAACCTCGAAGTTCTTGAGCAAAGCCAGGGCCCCGCCTTGGTGGTCGCGGTGGGGATGGGTGAGGATCAGGAGGTCGATTTTTCGGCAGCCCATCCTCCGGAGAAAGGGCACCACGGTTTTTTGGCCGGCGTCCCAGTCGGGAGAATAGGGACCCGCGTCCACCAGTACCCAGTGGCCATGCTCGGTGCGGCAAGCGATCGAATCCCCCTGCCCCACCGACAAGAAAGTGATTTCCGGGGGGTGAAGGAGAAAGACCTGGTTGAGACCGAGGAGGAAAATGAGGCCCATCAGCCAGGAGCGGTCTTTCGGAAAAAGGAAGAAGAGGGCGATCGCCCCGTAGGAAAGCAACAATAGGGAAAGGGGGAAATATACCTGGAACTTCGAGCCCGGTAGCGACAGCAAGAGGAAGACGATTCGATCCAGGGTCCAGAGCAAGGCCCCGCTCAAGGGCGCGAATAGAAGGTGTAAAAGCGGAAAGACCGTGATAAGCGGGGCCATGAGGAAGCCCAAAATAGTCAGGGTGTCGACCAGAAGGCTGCTGGCGAGGTTGGCCAGGATGGAGTAGGGGGAGGCGGTGCCGAAAAGATGAAGCTGCAGGGGCATGACCCAGAGCGAGACCGCCAAGATCGTCGCCAAGGGAACCCCGAGTAAATCAGGCAAGGGAAGTCTAATCTTTATTTTCGGCATGGTGTGGAGGATGGCCCAGGTGGCGAGGAAGGAAAGCTGGAAGCCGATGTCGTAAAGGAAGAAGGGGTTCCAGATCAGCATGACGAGCAGGACGGCGAAAAAGGAGAGATACGCGAGCAAGGGGCGCCCGAAGGCGATTCCGAGCAAGGTCCCCACCCCCATCAAGCCGGCCCTCAGGATGGAGGCGCTTTCGCCCGCCAGAAAAAGATAGCCCGCTATCGCCGCCAAGCCCAGCAAGGCCACCAGACAACCGGAGTACTTCCCTTTTCTTCCCTTGAACGGGAAGGCGATCGCCCCTATCAACAGGGAAACCTGCAAACCCGAGGCGGCCAGGATATGGGCGAGCCCGATAGCGGTGTAGCGCTCGCGCTCCTCAGGGGAAGGGGGGCAACTCGACGCCCCGAAGACGATGGAAGCGAAGAGCCTTCCTTTTTCCGGCGGCAGTCCCAGCGAAAGGGAATTCAAAATTCTTCGGCGCAAAAAAGAGGAAAAGCTCTTTCTTTTCGAGACCCTCTCGATGCGGCTGAGGGCCAGGTTGCAGAAAATTCCCCCATGTGCCAGCTTCTCCCTGGAGGAGGTTTCCCCGAAGTTGAGAGCCTCCCTGGGCAGGGTCAGCCTGCCCTCGCCAAGAATTCCGTCCCCTTTCTCGAGCTCTTGCTTCCCGGGAAGGGAGGCCGCCACGACTCCCGACAGCTCGGTCGGCCAGGGCGAGAGCATTTTCGAGGTTTCCAGGAGAAAGCGCGTTTTGCTGCCGTCGAAGCGGGGCTCCGATTGGATCCTCCCTTCGAGCCTGGCCCAGCGCAGGGGGGCGAGGTGGACGGGGTCCCCGGCGGAAGGAAAAACGAGAATTCTTTCTTTCCAGACGGCCGAGGCCGACAAAACCAGGAGGAAAAGGGACAGGAAAAAGGTTTTTTTTTTGCCCGAGGGAGAGGGCGATCGCGATCGCGGCCAGAAGAAGGGCCAGTCGGTCGGGAGGAAAGGGCAAGAGGATTCCGAAGACCCACCCGAGTGAAAGAAGGATCAAAATTTTCAAAGTTTTCATATTTTTATCCGGGCGGCGAGCTTGTTGAAACGCTTTTCGCCGATGCCGTCGACCTCTTTCAACTCTTCCAGGGAGCGGAACCCCCCGTGGATTTCCCGGTAGGCGAGAATGTCGCGCGCCAGACCGGGGCCGATGCCCGGCAAGGCATCGAGTTCCGCCAGGGTGGCCGAATTGAGGGAGAAGCATTCTTTCGTCGACGGGGCGGGGCTTCTCCTTTTTTTCTTTTTCCCAGGCTTTTCTGTCTTTTCGATCTTCTCTATTTTTTGCGCCTTTTTGATTTTTTCTTCGTTGAGGACCGCGACGGCTTCGCCGTCCCTCAGGGCGGAGGAAAGGTTGAGGTTGGCGAGGGAGGCCCCTTTTTTCAGTCCTCCGGCTAGCTGGATGGCGTCGGCGACGCGGGATTGGACGGGCAGGCAGTAGACCCCCGGGCGACGGACTTCCCCTGCCACCTGGACCCGGATGACCGTTTCGATGATCAGCGCCTCGGCCGGGGCGGCCAGGAAAAAAAGGAAAAGCCCCCAAAGGATGATGTGCCTCGACATGCTTCGACCTCCTCTTTTCGCTTTTCCAACTTAGCAAACATTTAACATTATTGCAACAAATAGTTTTTAGGTCATTTTATTGTCGGTTTGGACCGCTCGCTCGATGTGGTATCATGAGGCGAATCGTCGCCATAAATAAAAAAGGAGCTTATTCGCATGCCCGCAGAAAGCCTCAGCCTACGCCGTCAAGTCACCATCAAGGCCATCGTGACGGAAACCTTCAAGCAGCAAGCCGCATCCGAGCTTCAGCAAGCCCTTCAGCAGCTGGATCTCCAGTTGGAACAGCTGGAATTCCAGGGTAAACGCGCCCTTCAGGACCTCGAAAAGAAGGGTATCTCTCCGGCCGGTCCCCAACTCACCCAGCAGATGGAAGGCCTCAAGGAGCAGATCGGCGAGGAGCGTAACCGCTTGATGGCCGCCAAAAACGATTTGCTGCAGCGTTTGAACATGATCTCGAGCCTGGAGCCCAACAGCGAGTTCGTGCAGGGCCAGGTGGACAACTTCGTCGAAGTGAGCGTTGGCGACAACCTCTACGCCAAGATGGCCGCCCCCGACATCATCCTGAAGGACGGCATCGTCACCGAAATCAGAACCGTTGAAGGATAAGGAAAAAGGGGACTTCCTCATCGTCGGCAAGATACTCACCACCTTCGGCGTCAAGGGGCAGGTCAAGATCTTGCCCCAGACCGATTACCCCGAGCGCATCGGGGAAATCAAAAGGTTGTTCTGCCGGATGGAGGATGGCACCTCTCTCGAACTGCACCCGGTGAACCTCCAGGTGCGCTCCGAGACCCTGGTGGTCGTGAAGTTCAAGGAATTCAACTCTCCCGAGGCGGCCGCGGTCCTGCGCGGCTGCCTCCTCGAAATTCCGCGCGAGGAGAGCCGAAAGCTCGAACCGGGGCACTATTACTACGCCGATCTCGTCGGCCTCGAGGCGGTCAGCACCGACGGCACCCCCATCGGCAAGGTGGAGGACGTCTACGAAGCCGGTAACCCCTTGATCTCGATCAAAACCCCCGAGGGCAAGGACATCCTGGTTCCCTGGGTGGACGAGTTCGTCAAGGAAATCGACCTGAAGGGCGGGGTCATCAAGATCGAGCCCATTCCCGGCCTACTGGGAGAATAATGCGCATCGATATCCTGACCCTCTTTCCCGGGATGTTCACCGGCCCTTTGACCGAAAGCATCGTCAAGCGAGCGCAGGCCAAGGGGTTGGTGGACATCCACCTCACCGACATGCGCGACTTCGCCCACGACAAGCATCGCACCGCCGACGACCGCCCTTTCGGGGGTGGCGTGGGAATGGTCCTTCGCCCCGCGGTCGTCTTCGATGCCGTCCAATCGATTCCCAGGGAGCCGCAGGCGAAAGTCCTGCTCACTTCGCCGCAGGGGCGCGTCTTCGACCAGAAGTACGCCGTCGAGCTGTCCGAGGAAACCCAGCTCGTTTTCATCTGCGGCCATTACGAGGGGATCGACGAAAGGATCAAGGACCTGGTCGTGACCGAGGAGGTCTCGATCGGGGATTACGTCCTCACGGGGGGCGAATTGCCGGCCATGGTCATGGTCGACTCGATCATTCGACTGCTGCCCGGGGTCCTGGGCAAGGCGGAGTCGCCGCTGCAGGACTCCTTTTACGAAGGGTTGCTCGATTACCCCCACTACACCCGACCGGAAGAGTTCCAGGGGCTGAGCGTCCCGACCGTGCTGCTTTCCGGCAACCACGCCGAGATCGCTCGTTGGAGAAGGAAGCAGTCGCTTTACCGGACCCTGGTACGCCGGCCGGAGCTCCTCGATAAGGCCCCCCTCACCCCCGAAGATCGGCGGTGGTTGGCGGAGTTTGACCCCGCTTTCGCCAGGTCGTATAATTGAGGAAACCGAGTAAAAGAGTTGAGTCGCGGGATTTGTGTGAGGTGAAACCTTGATCAATCGCATTCTGACGAATTTCGTGGTGACCGAGGATGGCATCGAGCGGATTCGCAAGCTCCTGCACGAGCTGGTGGACGACGTCGACGCCCGTTCAGCCTTTTTGGTCGAGAAGAACGGCCAGATGATCGCCAACGAGGGGGACGTCCACGGCATCGACACCACCGCCCTCGCTTCCCTCATCAGTGGCGCCTTCGCCTCCACCCGCGCCGTGGCCCGATTGATCGGGGAAACCGAGTTCCAGGCCATGTTCCAGCAAGGGGAGCGCTCGAGCATCTTCCTTTATGCCCTCAACACCCAGGACATCCTGGTGGTCATCTACAACGACATGAGCAAGACCGGTCTGGTCAAGGTGCAGGCCCAGCAGACGGCCGTCGCCCTTTCGGAACAGATCAATCAAATGAAATCGGGAAAATAAATTGGCTGCGAACGGTTCCATGGTCGATCAGGAAAAGATCCGACAGGCCGTGAGGATGATCCTCGAGGCCATCGGAGAGGATCCCGATCGCGAAGGGCTTTTACAAACCCCCGATCGGGTCGCTCGCATGTACGGGGAGATCTTCGGGGGCCTTCACCAGGATCCGCGCGGCCAGATCGAGGTCTTCTTCAACGAGCCCCACGATGAGATGGTGCTGGTGAAGGACATTCCCTTCTACTCCATGTGCGAGCACCACCTGGTGCCCTTTTTCGGCCATGTCCACGTTGCCTACATTCCGACGAACGGAAGGATCACCGGCCTGAGCAAGCTCGCGAGAGTGGTCGAGGCCGTCTCCAGGCGGCCCCAGCTCCAGGAGCGGATGACCACCACCATCGCCGATACCCTGATCGATGCCCTTTCCCCGCAAGGGGTCGGGGTGATCGTCGATGCCGAGCACCTCTGCATGTCCATGCGGGGCGTCCAAAAACCGGGCAGCCGCACGGTGACTTCGGCGATGCGCGGGGTCTTCCGCACCTCCGCCAAGACCCGCGAGGAATTCCTTTCCCTGGCAAGGAGCCATTGATGCTTCCCTGGGGCCTGGGAAAAAAGGATTTTCACTGGGGCAGCCGCACTTTCGTCATGGGCATCCTCAACGTGACCCCCGACTCTTTTTCCGACGGCGGCGATTATTCTTCCTTCGACAAAGCCGTCCTCCATGCCCGCCAGCTGCTCGACCAGGGAGCCGACATTCTTGACCTGGGGGGAGAATCGACCAGGCCGGGAGCTTCTCCGGTTTCCGCCGAAGAAGAGCTTTCACGAATTTTCCCCGTGCTTCGCTATTTGCTCGAGGAAACCGACGCGGTGATCTCGATCGACACCTTCAAGCCCGAAGTGGCGGCCAAGACCCTCGAGTTGGGGGCCCACCTGATCAACGACATTTCCGGACTTCGCGATCCCCGCATGCTCGAAGTCTTGAATTCCTTCGGAGCGCCCGCCGTCGCCATGCACATGAGGGGAACCCCCGCCGACATGCAGATCGCTCCCGCCTACGGGGACGTCGTCGAGGAGGTGCGGGAATATTTATCCGATTGCCTTCACAGGGCCGCCTCGGCCGGAATAAAGAAAGTCATGGTCGACCCGGGGATCGGTTTCGGGAAGAGCTTCGAGCAAAACTTGGCTCTTCTGAGGCACCTGGATTCCCTGCGTCTTCCCGAGGCGCCTTTGCTCGTGGGCACCTCCCGCAAGTCCTTCCTCGGCAAAATCCTGGATCTTCCAGCGAGTGAGCGGGATGAGGGGACCTCGGCCACGGTGGCTCTCGCCATCCGCTCCGGGGCGGACGTGGTGCGCGTCCATGACGTCTTGTCCGCCGTTCGGGTGGCCAAGGTCAGCGATGCGATCGTCAGGGGGCAAGGTGTCTGATCGCATCCTTCTGCCCGGCATCGAGGCCTGGGGACACCATGGCCTTTCCTTGAGCGAAAGACAGCTTCCCTTGAAACTGCAGGTCGACCTGGAGGTCGAGACCGATTTGAGGAAGGCCGGGGAAAGCGACGAGATGGAAGCCGCCGTCGATTACGTGCGTCTGGCCGAAATCGCCAGGGCAGTGATCGAGGAGGGAAATCAAAAGCTTTTGGAGGCGATCGCCGAAGAAATCGCCCGCCGCATCCTCGAAGATGGTAGGATCGAAAAAGTAAGGGTCAGGGTGGGAAAAACCCTGGTGCCGGTTGCCGGCTTCAACGGGCCGGTTTTCATCGAGATCACGCGAGAGAGGTGAAGGGATGGCCACGGCCTTTATCGGATTGGGATCGAACCTGGGTGATCGCCTCGGATACGTTCGGCAAGCCCTTGAATACCTCGAAGCTTCCTCGACCATCCGGGTGAGAGAGGTCTCTTCCTTTTACGAGGCGGAGCCGGTGGAATATCCGGATCAGGGTTGGTTCGTCAACGCCGTGGTCCGCGTCGAGACTCCGCTCGATCCGCTCGATCTCCTGAACGAACTTCAATCGATCGAAAAGAGGCTGCAGCGCCAGCGCACCATCCGCTGGGGGCCGCGCACCATCGACCTGGACATTCTCCTTTACGACGACGATCTGGTGGCGGAGGCCCGCCTGCAGATTCCCCACATTCGGATGCATGATCGGGCTTTCGTGCTGGTTCCCCTCTCGGAGATCGCACCGGAAATCATTCATCCCATCCTCAACCAGACCATTCGCGATCTCCTCGAGGAATTGCCCCGCCGCACGCAGGTGAACCTCCTGGATGATCAGGCCAACGCCTGACGCTTCAAGCTATGGCGGACGATGGTCTCGATCAGGCTCCTTCGTGCGAAGGGCTTGGTGAGGAAGTCGTCGCAGCCCGCCTCGAGCGCTTCCTGGCGATCGGTCGCGAAGGCCAGGGCGCTGATCGCCACGATGGGGACCTCCCCCATTTCCTTGATTCGCTTGGCGGTTTCGAAGCCATCCAGGCGCGGCATCAGGAGGTCGAGGAGCACCAAACCGATTTTTTCGCGCGCGAAAATCTCGAGGGCCGCCAGACCGTCTTCCGCGAAGTGAAGCCGATAGCCCTGGTTGGAAAGCATCAATTCGATGATCTTACGCGAATTCGGATCGTCGTCGACCACGAGTAGCTCAAGCATCGCAATTCCCTTCCGGCCCCAGACCATTTTTCATATCTTAAATGATGTCTTTTTTCATCGATCAGAATTATAAGAATTATGAATGAAATTGTCAAATATTTTCACAACTTTTTTTTCACAACTCCTCGCTTTCTTGTTTACATGTCCGCAGCGGGGGACATCAACAAGCGGATATATCAGGAGGGAGCAGGAGTCTCCAGGCTGTCAATTCCCTCTCCTTCATCTATAGAAAACGTTACACTTTCAGGTGAAGGGGAGGGGGCTTCGGTGAGGAAATGTTACTATTCGCCGAGTTTTGAGCCGGGACTGATGCACCGGAGGCCGCGGGCCGCTTCACATGCGGGCTGACAGCAGCGCCCCGGTATCTGGACCTGCTTGATCAGGAGGAGGCCTTCCCCGGTTCCGACGCGCCAGCCCTCTTCGTCGCAGGAGAGAACCAGGCCGGGCGCGGCTTTCCCCTCGATGGCGACCGCTTCGGAAACCTTGACGATCTTGCCCTCGAGCGTGGTGGTCGAGCCGGGCCAGGGGAAGAAGCCCCGGATGCGCCGGGCGATTTCAGGGGCGGGTTTTTTCCAGTCGATGACCCCGTCCTCCTTCTTGATGAGGGGGGCGAAAGAAACGAGTTTCTCGTCCTGGGGAATGGGCTGGATGGAATGATCGAAGATTTTGCGCAGGGTTTCGGCCAAAAGCTCGCCGCCCAGGGCAGCCAGTCTGGGAGATAGGCTCTCGGCGGTGTCGTCGGGAAGGATGGGGCATTCGGCCTTCAAGAGGATGGGGCCGGCATCCATCTTCTCGGCCATGAACATGGTGGATACCCCGGTGACTTCCTCGCCTTGAGCGATGGCCCACTGGATGGGAGCCGCTCCCCGGTACTTCGGCAGCAGGGAGGCATGGACGTTGACGCAGCCGAAAGAAGGCAGGTCGAGGATGCTTCTGGGCAAGAATTGCCCGTAGGCCACCACCACGATGGCGTCGGGGCGGGCTTCCCTTATCTTGTCGAAGACCTCCTCGTTGCCGCGCAGCTTTTCCGGTTGCAGGACGGAGAGGCCGTGCTCCAGGGCCAGTTCCTTGATCGGGGAGAAGGCCACGCGCTGGCCCCTTCCGATCGGCCGATCCGGCTGGGTCAGGACGAGCTTTACGTCGTAGCCCTCCCTCAGAAGGACTTTCAAGGAAGGGACGGCGAAGGCCGGGGTCCCCATGAAAACGATCGAATGCGCCAAAACTCTTCTCCCCCCAAATAGCCATGCAAAACAACAGGTTAGGTCATTTTCTTCCTGCCGGGAAGCCCCAAAAAAACGCCCTTCCCTCGAAGGGGAAGGGCCGGAAGTTCCGAATCAGTGGGCCTTGAAATGCGCGGTCAGTTTTTGCCACAGGGTGAGCCTTGGAACGGGAGGCGCCTTGTAGCGGTTGTCGAGCACGACGTCGACCTTGCGCGAGAGATCCTCCGTGTTCATGTATTCACTCGCCATGCGCATCTCGCTGCCGTCCTTGTTTTTCTGAGCTTCGGTCATCTAGGCCAGGACCTTGGAAGAACTTTCCTCCTCCGCGATGGCCAACTCGACGAAACGCTGATAGCGGATCAGGGTTTCGCGGCGAGACAGGTCCTCTTCGCGGTGAATCACGTGGGTGACGGCTTCGAGGTATTGTTCAAGAGACATGCATGCCCCTCCGTTTCTATCAATGAAGCGCCAAGCATCGGCGCCGCTCTTTTTATTGTTCCCGGGAAAGGGCTGGGACTTGCGGGTTTTTAATATTTGTTTAATTAATCCTTCTCCTCGAGCCTCTTCCGGTGGAGGCGAGCGTACTCACGGTAATGCTCGGCGTTGCGAGCGATCTTCTCTTTTTCTTCGCTTGAGACTTCGCGGACGACCTTGGCGGGAACTCCGAGGAAGAGGGTTCCCGGGGGAACGACCTTGCCTTCTCCGATCAGCGCGCCGGCTCCGATGACGGCACCTTCCCCGACGCGAGCGCCGTCGAGTACGATCGCGCCCATTCCGATCAGGGCGTTGTCCCCGATCTCCGCGCCGTGGAGGATGGCCCCGTGGCCGACGGTGATGTTTTTTCCCAGAATGAGGGGATATCCGAAATTGGTGTGCAAGAGGGCGCCGTCCTGGATGTTGGTGTTCTCGCCGATGGTGACGGGGGCCATGTCTCCCCGCACGACGGCCCCGTACCAGATGCTGGCCCCCTCGCCGACCTTCACTTCCCCCACCACCGTGGCGTTGGGGGCGACGAAGACGCCGGAGGGGATCACCACCGCGTCGATCAACTGGATCTTTTCCTGCAAGAATGGACTCCTTTCGCCACTGTTTTCATTGTAACCGAGAAAAGGCCCGTTCCCGGTGTTAAGATATCCTCTAGTGAAGGCCTCGGCCCCGGTACCCTGGTTCGTTAATTGTTCGTTAAAAGGCACAAGCGCCTTCCTTCTTCCTTGGATAAAAGGAAAGGATATCGGTCCGCAAAGCAAAAGGGTTTTTTTCCATTCCTTAAAAGAGGAAATGGGCGAGGAGGTCATGGCATGTCGAACGTGAACTCGGGAAATACAGGCAATACGGGGAGGCTGAACGGAACGGGGAGACTGGGAAGCCTCAAGGCGACGTCTCTGCCCCCGGAAACTCAGAAAGGGCAGGCAGGCGCCGCTTCCGCCCCGGAGAAGGCGACGGATTCCCTCGGTTTGCAAAAGGCTAACACTCCTTCCCCCGCGGATTCGGCGCTGACCGATCGCTCCCTGAACGCCATGGGCAGCCTCTCCAGCGGTGTCCAAAAGTTCGTCTCCGCCAACAAGATCGCCGAGGGGATGCCCGACGTCGCCAAGGAAAAGCAGGTGATCGAGAACCTCAAGGGCGAGATCACCAAGCTGGTTCCCGGAGGGGTCAAGTTCGAGGAAGTGGGCGGTGAGTGGAAGGTCAGCGACCTGACCAACCTTTACAACTCCATCAACGCCGTTCCCCTCGGGGACCGCTCGGCTCTGGCTGGAACGAGCTTTCAGCGTGCCGGGACGGTCACCAAGAGCGATACGGGCTACAGCGATGCACTCAAGAATGCCATGGGGGAGGACATCGCGGGGGGCGCCGTGGGCGGAATGGCCGGAGCCACGAGCACTGCAGGCACGACCAAGAAAAGCCTGTGGGAACGCATCTCCGCTTCCTTCAAGAAGTACGAGGAAAAATTCTTCAGCTTCTTCACCGGCAAGACCCTTACACCGGAAGCGACGGGCGGCAGCGCCGTTCCCACCGCTAACCGCGCTATTACCCTGACCGACTCGGGATCCTTCGTCTCGGGCGACATCTATGCCCACGAAATCGGCCACCTGGTTCAGCAGTCGAATGGCCGCTGGGACCCGGAGAAGATCAAGGAATTCGGTAAGCTCTCGAAGTGGACCGAGTCCTACGGGGACGGCAAGGAATATGCCGCTGACGGCGTCGACAACCGCACCGGCGGCCAGATGTCCTTCGATAACAGCGTGACCAAGGCCAAGAATACCGGCAACTTCGTCTCCAACTACGCCAAGACCGATCCGGCCGAGGACTTCGCCGAGTCCTACCGGGCCTACGCGACCGACCCCGATTCCCTCATGAAGTCCGCTCCCGACAAGTTCTTGTTCATCAACTCCACCTCGCGCAAGTACTCCGCCGAGGAAGTGGGAGAGATGGCCAAGAAGGCGGGGGTCGATCTGAACAAGGTGGCCACGGACCTGGTGGTCAACTCCGGCCTCAAGCAGGAGAGCCTGAGCAACATCCTCAAGGTGCACGGTCTCACGGCCGACAAGACCGCGGTCCTGAATGACAGTCAGACCAAGAAACCGTTGGATGCCCTCGGGATCGCCACTGCCCGCATCACTTCCGAAACCCTCAAGGGGAATCAGGACTTCATCGACGGCCTCGGGCGTGATCCCCAGGCCGCCATCGGCCCCGTCACCTGGAGCAAGCTCTCGAAGGAAGAGAGAGCCCTGCTTTCAGACAAAACGTTCGTGCAGAAGATGGTGGACGACGTCAAGGCCGGGACGGCCAGCCAGAACTCGCTCGGCAACGAGGTCCAGATCGAACTCGCTCGCCAGGGGGTGAAGGACCTCATGACGAACATGGTAACCGATGCGAACTTCCGCCAGGCCCTCCAGGTGGATCCTCAGAAGGCCCTTCAGGATGCCGGGATCTGGGACAAGCTGCCCGCCGAGATGCGGGACCCGATCGTCGATCCGAAGAACAAGCAGGCGGTCAACGCGATGCTCGACAAGATTTCGACCTCGGGTCTCACCGCTTCGATGCAGCAAAACCTGACCTCCTACGTCAGCAAGCTCACTCCGGAAAGCTTCCAGGTTTTCGCCCAGCAACTCGGTGACAAGAACTTCCCCGATAAGGCCGCTCAGAATCTCGACTCTATCCTGAAAACCGGCGTGGATCTCGACGAAAAGGCTGGTGGTCCTCCCTGCATGTAGATCGCCTTCCTTCGTCATAAAGCGACTCGTTGTCCAGTCTTTTTAGCTCTGCTTATCAACTCCTCGCATCCTTGGAAGGTAATGAAGCCTTCCAAGAGATGCTGGGGGTTGTTTTGCAGAAAGCAGAGCGGCATTTTCATTCGCATCCCCAGTGGCCGGTGCTTTATCTTCCCGATTTGATCGGAAGATCGTTCCAATTGCCAAGGGTTCAGATCGAGCGCCTTTCCCTCGTTAATTTGTTCTTGTTTTGTTTCGCCGACATCACCGACGATGCAGAGGATGGCGATACCGAGGAATTCTGGCAGTCCTGGGGATGGCAACAGGCCGTCAATACGGGCAATTGCCTGCTTTTTTCATGCCTTAGGCAGGCTGGTCGTGTCAGCGATTGCCCCGATATTTCCTTGCGGTTGGTTGAACTTTATTCCGTCGCCGGCATAAAGATGACGATCGGCCAGCATTCCGATCTGCGAAACAGTCTTCCTTACCGGGTCTCGATGGAAGAATACCTCTCGGCGATCATCGGCAAGACTGGGGCATCGGCAAGTGCATTTGCCTGTTCGCCTGCATTGCTGGCAAAACAACCTTCCGCGGTCATCGAGGGGCTTGCGACCTACGGCGAAAACCTGGGGATCGTCATCCAACTCGTCAGCGACGTGCGGGAATTATGGGCCGACCCGATAGGGCCGGATTCAATGAATGGGCGCCTTTCCCTTCCAATTCTCTATGCTCTCGATCGTTGTGACACCGAAGAAGAAAGAGAACTGCTAGAGGCCTCGATGGCTTTGAAGGAAACCGGGCAAGTGGGGCAACTCCGTGAGCGCCTGGAGAACCTGGGAGTTCGTTTGTTCGTTGAGGCGAAAATCGAGTTATTTCGAAGGAAGGCGCGCCTGGCTTTGGAGCAGATCTCCCTCGAAGCCAGCCTGCAAAAGTCGCTTGAGGATCTTCTAGATATTCCCGTCTTTTCCGCTTTCATTCCTTTGATCTGAACGGCGGCAGAGCTGGCCGTTACCTGGCCGGCTTATCTCTTCGCGGCTTAGTGTCGGCAGTGGTACAATACTGCTGATGACCCAAGGCAAGAGAGGGGAGAGCAAGTTGGGCAAGCCATTAAGAATTTCCGTGTTTCTCTACAATGCCTTTATCGTGGTTTGCTTGGCGATCTGGAGCATCGCTTTTTTTAATTCCCTTCAGATGATTGGGCGGCCCTTTGCCGGGTTCCGCTTTGAGCCGACTTTGACCATCTCAGCAGCAAACGATGGTTCTTGGAGTGGCATTAAGGCTGGCTTTCAGCAGTATGATCGGATCATCTCCGTCGGTGGCAAAAAACTGGCATCCCCTGATGAACTGAAGGAAATTGTTCGGAATTCAAAAATAGGCGATTCCCTTGCTTTTGAGGCTATGCGGGAAGGGAAGAGCAAGCCCCTTCAGATTGTTGTTCCGATTCAGACATTTACCTTCGTTGATTTCGCAAAGAGCTTCTTGCCTCTTTTTGTCATCGGGATCTTGCATTTGGTGGTAGGTGCGGTAGCTTTCTGGCTCAAGCCAAAAAATACGACAGCGCGAGCGCATCTGATGATGACGGGTATTACGGCTTTGTATTGCGTGCTGTCCAATGACTATGATTCGGCAATGTGGTTTACTAGGCTTTATCTATTCGCGGTAATTGCTCTCGGCAGCTCTTTCATTCATTTGGGTTTGGTTTTCCCAGAACCGCAAGAATGGATTAAAAAACGCCCTTCCCTCCAGTTTTTGGTCTATTTGCCCGTCCTTCTTCTGTTGCCGGTATGGGAGGCGACTTTCCAGCCCTTAGGACTAAATGCCAATAAATATTTCGAGCTTCATTTCCTTTTTCAGAACATAGCCGCGCTTTGGACGATCGTCGGCCTTGCCGGTCTGGTTGGTTGCGTGGTTTCTGTCCTCGTTCGCGGTAAAAGACCCATCTTGAAGCAACAGGCAAAAATTGCTCTCCTCGGTGCGGCAGCCGCCTATCTTCCCGGTGTCTTGTTCTGGATGGTTCCCTATCTTTTCGGCGTCAACCTCGATTCCTCGGGTTTATTGGTCAATGTTCTCTTTGCCTGCTTTGTCTTCTTCCCTCTCTCGATAGCCTATGCCATCATTCGCCACAAGCTCTTCGACATCGACGTGGTCATCAACCGTACGATGGTCTACACCATCATCACCGCAGTCCTCTCCTGTGCCTATCTCTTGATCGCCGCAGGCTTGCGAGTTCTCCTCGGCCTGCTGCTCGGCAGACCCCACGGAGGCTCCTTCGAAAACATCATGGTCGCCGAGAACCTCATCGCCACGGCGGTGGTGGCGATCGCCTTCTCCCCACTGCGCTCCCGCATCCAGCTCTTCGTCGACAAGCTCTTCTTCCGCAACAAGTACAATTTCCGCCAGGTCATCTCCCACTTCAACGTCACGGCCCGCGCCACCATCGACATCGCCGGCATGATCGACACCTATTCCGACTTGGTCGAACAGAACCTCCACCCCAAGCACCTGTCGATCTTCGTCCGCGATTCCCAGTCCAATGCCCTGCGCCTCCACAAGATGACCGGCTTGCCTCTCTTCCGCGACGACGTCTCCATCCCCCTCAACTCCGACGAGATCAAGGAGTTGCTCAATGCCGGCAAGGTCGCCTTCAAGCCCAAGCACTCCGAGACCGCCAGCCTCAGCAAAATGGATTCCCTGGGCATCAACCTTTGCCTTCCCCTTGAGATCGGGGGCGAGATCCTCGGCCTGGTCAACTTCGGCGAGAAGATGTCCGAACTCGACTACACCAATGAAGACCGCGAACTGCTCCAGAACATGGCCCTTCAATTGACGAATTCGGTCAGAGTCGCCGAAATGACCAAGAACTTGGTGCAAAAAGAGAGGCTGGATCAAGAACTCGAAACCGCTCGCGCCATCCAGGCCTCCATGTTGCCCGAGAAAGCCCCCGAAATCTGCGGTCTCGAAGTGGTCGGTAGTTCGGAGTCCGCCCTCGAAACCGGCGGCGACTACTACGACTTCATCCGACTGGACGAGAACCGCATCGCGGTCGCCGTCGGCGACGTCGCGGGCAAGGGCGTCAACGCCGCCATGATCATGGCCATGACCAAGAGCTGCCTCTACAACCAGATCCACTCCAACCACGAGGTCGTCCCCATGATGGAGGCGCTCAATGGCATGATCACCGAGGCCATCTCGATGCAGAAGCAAAGAAGAACCACCTTCATCTACGCCATCATCGACGGCAAGCAGCGCACCATGACCTACGCCTGCGCCGGCCACCAGCCCCCCCACTACTTCAATTCCGCGAAGGGCCTGTGCGAGAGCCTGCCCATCCCCGGTTCCTATCCCCTCGGAGTACGCGCCAACGCCAAATATAAAGAAGTGACGGTTCCCCTGAATCCCGGAGACGTCCTGGTCTTTTACACCGACGGCGTCACCGAGGCCCTGGACCCCGCGGGCAACAACTTCTACCGCATCGAGGAAATCAACGAAGAAGAGGTCGAGATCGATCTCCTGCGCGAAACCATCGAAAAGAACAAGGACCTTTCCGTCGCCGAGATCAAGCTGGCCATCCGCAGGAACATCGAGGAATTCGTCGATGGCGGTCCCCAGACCGACGACATCACCATGGTGGTCGTCAAGGTCGGCGAATAAAGAGAAAAGCGGAGAATTGAAAAAATCGATTTCCCCCTCGGGGGGACGAACCCTCGTCGCTTTCCCCAGGGACGGAAATAAATCTTTCAATCCCTATACCCACATCGTTTATGCGGCCCTCGAAAAATACGGATGGTTCGCTGAAGATTTCCGCGAAGGAAAAACTTTTTTTCATCCGCCGGACGTCTTTCACATCCACTGGCTCGAGCCCTATTACGCTTTCAAGAATCCCCTCGAATCCTTTTTTAGCGCCCTCAAACTGGTGATTCTCCTCGAACGCCTGGTTTCGAAGGGGACAAAAATCGTCTGGACCATGCACAACCTGGCCTCTCATGAAAAGCTTCAGCCTTCCATCGAAAGGTTTCTCCAAAATTTCGTCGCCCGCAAGGCCAGCGCCATCGTCACCCTGAGCGAAGCCGGCGTCGAGCTGGGAAGAAAAAGGTTTCCCTTCCAAGAAGACAAATTTTTCGCCCTCCCTCACCCCCACTACCGCGACTACTATAGAGAAAAAATGCTATCGAGGGTGGAAGCCCGTCAGAAACTCGGCTTGCCCGAAAAAAATTTCATTTTCCTCTTCGCGGGGCAGATCAGGCCTTACAAAGGGGTGCTCGAATTGATCGAGTCCTTCAAGAATCTCGATCCCGCAGCCAAAGGCCATTGCTTGCTCGTCGTGGCTGGCAAGGCAAGTGATGCTTCCTACTTGAAGGAAATCGAGGCCGCGCTGGGCGAAAACAAAGATGTCAAAAATATCCTCTTTTTTCATCGATACTTGGAAGAGGAAGATTTGTTGGCCTTCGTGGCGGCCAGCGATGTCGGAGTTTTGCCTTATCGGGACGTCCTCAACAGCGGCTCGGCGCTTTTATATTCTTCCCTGGGGATTCCCGTCGTGGGACCGAAGATCGGGGCCTTGCCCGAGGTCATGGACGCCTTACGAGAAGGGGTCTTGTACGACCCGCAAGAAAAGAACGCCTTGAGGGATTCCCTTTTCGAAGCCTTCGAGCGCTACCGGGTAAAAGAAGTACGCGAGGAGATCATCGACCTCGTTGAAGCTTCTTTTTCTCCCGATCGCATCGGAAGACTGCATGCCGAACTGTATGCAGAAATCGAGGCGCCAAAATATTGCTGACCATCGGGATCGATGGTCGGTTCGCCGTACGGCAGAGGCGCGGGATCGGCAATTATTCCGCCAACCTGCTGCGACATTTGGCCAGGATAGACGAGACCAACCGCTACATCATCTACGTGGATCGCGAGGACGAGGAAAACGTCCTGCCGCGGGGAGGGAATTTCACCGTGAAGAAGCTCTTTCCGAAGGATTACGCCTTTTGGGAGCAAATCATCCTTCCCCTCCAGGCGGCGCTCGATCGGGTCGACCTCTTGCATTGCATCGGCAACACTGCCCCGCGGTTCTTGCATCCGCGCATCAAGCTGATCTCGACCATCCACGACGCTATCTTTTTTCGGGGAGAGGATCTTTTTCCGATTTCGACCGATCCCCTGCAGCGTCGGATGCGCCGCTACCGCCAAAATAACATCAGGCGCTCGGCCTCGAGGCTCTCCCGGGTCATCACGGTTTCCCACCACTCGAAGGAGGCGCTCCTTTCTTACTTGCCTTCTTTGAGACCTGAAATGATTTCCGTCATTCCCCTGGCACCGAAGGAAGAATTTTGCCAGTTCCCTCACGAGGCCGCCGCTCCCTCTTTCCCGGAGGGCTACGTTTTTGCGGTGGGTTGCCGGGAACCGAGGAAGAACACGATGCGGATCATCGAGGCTTTTCTCGAACTGAAAGCGGAAAAGGCGATTCCGGAATCCCTGGTCATCGCGGGAGTCAGCGACTGGCGAAAATCCGCATTCTTCAAGAGGGTCGCCGTTTCTCCCCATGCCAATTCGGTCTTCTTCACCGATTACCTTTCCGAATCAGAGCTTCGTGCCCATTATCGGGGAGCCAAAATATTCCTGTATCCTTCTCTTTACGAGGGGTTTGGTTTTCCTCCGCTCGAGGCGATGGCCTGCGG
>DOBT01000134.1 GCA_003503675.1 Cyanobacteria bacterium UBA8530
TGATGGGACCGACCCCGCTCTTTCCGGAGATGAGGGCTTCCCAGAAGGTTGCGATGTCGTTCCCGATGGGCGAGATGACTCCCACCCCGGTCACTACCACACGGTGTTTCATAGGTTCCTTTTTAGGTGAGGGGCGAAGGGATGGGCTCTAGGGCTCATCCCTTCGCTCTTCACCGCTCACTGAACTAAACCGGTTGACGGGCGGAGATGTAATCGATGATTTGCTTGACGTTGGTGATCTTCTCGGCTTCCTCGTCGGGAATCTCGACGTCGAACTCCTCCTCCAGGGCCATGATCAGCTCGACGGTGTCGAGGGAATCGGCCCCGAGGTCCTCGGAGAAGCTCGCGGTGAGGGTTACCTGCTCGGGAGTGACACCCAACTGCTCGACGATGACTTTCTGTACGCGGGCAAAAGTTTCCTGTTCGCTCATTTTTCTTCCCTTTCTGGTAGCTGACGCTACGTATGCATTCCCCCGTCGACGGGGATGACCTGACCGGTCAGGTAGCTGGTCTCGGCCAAGAAGGCCACGACTTCCGCCACCTCTTCCGGCTGTCCGAAGCGGCCCAACGGGATGGTCTTCAGGACCGCTTCCTTTACTTCTTGGCTGAGCTTCTCGGTCATTTCGGAAGCGATGAAGCCGGGGGCGACGGCGTTGACCAGGATGTCGCGGCCGCCTAGTTCCAGAGCGATCGACTTGGTGAAGCCGATCACCCCCGCCTTGGAGGCGGAATAGTTGGACTGCCCGGCGTTGCCGCAGAGGCCGACCACCGAGGAGACGTTGACGATCCTCCCCCGGCGTTGACGGACCATCGCCTTGGCCACGGCCTTGGTCACGAGGAAAACCCCCTTCAGGTTGACCGAGAGAACCTCGTCCCAGTCCTTTTCGCTCATCCGGATCAAAAGGCCGTCCCTGGTGATGCCGGCGTTGTTGACGAGGACGTCGATCTTTCCTTGCCAGGCGAGGGTCTCCGCCACCATCTTCTCCACGCTCTCGGCGGAAGAGACATCGCCCTCTACGGCGATCGCCCTTCTTCCCAGCGCCTCGATTTCAGCGACGACTCCCTCGGCTTCCGCTTGGAGCCCCGGGTAATAGTTTAGCGCAAGATCCGCTCCCGAGCGAGCCAGCGCGAGGGCACAGGCTTTTCCGATGCCGCGGCTGGCCCCGGTGACGAGGGCGACGCGTTCGAGCAGTTTCATGAAAGGGCCGCCTCCGGCACCTGGGCGAGGATGGTTTTTTCGTCCTCCACCTGGGCGAGGGAGACCCCCTTGCCGATGCGCTTGATCATCCCGCAGAGGACCTTGCCTCCGCCGAATTCCAGGAAAGAATCGGCCTTGTTCTCGATCATCCACTGTACCGAACGCTCCCAGAGTACGGGCGAAACCAGCTGAGCGGAGAGCTTTTTCTTGAATTCCTCGGCCCGGGTAGTCGGTTTCGCGTCGCAGTTGGAAACGACCGGAACGATCGAGTCCCGCCAGCGGCAGGCTTCGAGGGCCAAAGTCAGCTCTTCTGCGGCCGGCTTCATCAAGGGACTGTGGAAGGCCCCGCTCACCGCGAGGGGGACGACCTTCTTCGCTCCCAGGGCGCGGGCCTTCTCGCAGGCCTCCTCCACCCCTTTGCGGGTGCCCGAGATCACGATCTGCTCCAGGGTATTCAGGTTGGCCACCACGGCGATCTCTTCGCCACCACGACAGGCTTCCTCGACGAGTTCGGAGGGAAGTCCGAGGATGGCGGCCATGGTTCCGGGCGCTTTTTCTCCGGCCTTGGCCATGAGCCGTCCGCGGAGGGCGACGATCCTCGCCGCCGAGGCCAGGTCGAGCGCTTCGGCCGCGGCGATGGCCGAGTATTCACCCAGGCTATGGCCGGCCATGAAGAGGGGTCTCCGTTCGTTTTTTTCGCAGAAGGCACGGTAGGCGGCGAGGGAAACGGCGAAAAGGCAGATTTGGGCGTTCTCCGTCTGCCTGAGGACTTCTTCCGGTCCCTCGAAGCAGAGTTTTCTGAGGTTCAATCCGGTGGCTTCCTCGATCAGCCCAAAGGTATCGCGGACGCTCTCGAAGCGCTCGTAGAGTTCTCTGCCCATGCCGACGGCCTGAGAGCCCTGCCCGGGAAAGACGAAGACTTTATTCACGGTTCCTTCCTCTCGAGGGGGCCATTCCAGGTGACGAGGGAAGCGCCCCAGGTGAGACCTGCGCCGAAGCCGACCATGGCGAGTCGATCTCCCTTTTTGACCTTGCCGCTCAGAACGGCCTCCGAGAGGGCGATGGGAATGGAGGCACCCGAGGTGTTGGCCACCCGGTCGACATTGGAAAGCATCTTCTCCGAGGAGAGGCCCATGCGTTTGGCGACCGCCTCCATGATGCGCAAATTTGCCTGATGGAGCAGGACGTGTTGGAGATCGTCCAAGGTGAGTTCGGCCTGCTCGAGGACTTTCGCGATGGCCTTGGGCACGATGTCGACGGCGAACTTGTAGACCTCGCGGCCCCGCATCTGCATGGTGTGGCCGCCGCTCTCGATGAGTTCGGCCGAAGGCGGGACCCTGGAGCCGAGGGGAATCATGATGTGGCCGCGACCGGCCCCGTCCGCGCCGAGGTGAAGGCCATGGACCCCCTGCTCCTCGCCGCGTTCGAGCACCACGGCACCCGCCCCGTCGCCGAAGAGGATGCAGGTGGAGCGATCGTTCCAGTTGAGGAACTTGGACATCACGTCGGCCCCGATCACCAGCACCTTGCGGTAGGTTCCGGAGGCGACGAACTGGCAGGCGATGGCGAAGGCGTAGGTGAAACCGGCACAGGCGGCTTCCACGTCGAAGGCGGCGGCATTGGTCGCGCCGATGGCATGCTGGACGATCGAAGCGGTGTTGGGCATCAGCATGTCCGGAGTGGAGGTGGCGACCACGATGAGGTCGAGTTCTTCGGGCTTGAGCCTGGCTCGCTCGAGAGCGCGCTTGGCTGCGGGGACGGAAAGGTCGGAAGTTCCCTGACCCTCGTCGGCGACGTGTCGCTGGCGAATGCCGGTCCTTTCGACGATCCACTCATCGGTGGTGTCGAGGAAGGAGCAGATTTCGCTGTTGGGAACGATTCGATTGGGCAGGAAGTGGCCGCAGCCGGTCAATTGGATGGGGAAGGACATTCTCATTCCTCTTCAAGAAGCGAGTAGGCGAATTTCCTCGCTGACCCGCTCGATTGCTTGGTTCTTCACGGCTTCGTAGGCGACTCTCACCGCATGGCGGATGGCGGGGGCTTTCGAACTCCCGTGGGCCACGATGCAGATGCCGTTGATGCCGAGGAGGGGGGCGCCGCCGTATTCGGTGTAGTCCAGTCTTTTGACGCAAGCCTTCAGGCAACGGTTCAGGAGGGCATAACCGAGCATTCCCCTCAGTCCGGAACGCTTGATTTCCTCGCGCAAGACCTCTCCGCAGAAGAGAGCGCAGCCTTCGAGGGACTTGAGAGTGATATTCCCGACGAAGCCGTCGGTCACCACGACGTCGAAGGTTCCCTCGAGAAGTTCGCGGCCCTCGACGTTGCCCCTGAAATCGATGTTGGGGGTTTCCTTCAGAAGGGCGTAGGCGGCCTGGGCCAATTCATTGCCCTTGCCTTCTTCCCCGCCTATGTTGAGGAGCCCGACGCGGGGGTTCTCCACCTTCAGCACCTTGCGGGCGTAGACGGAGCCCATGACGGCGAACTGCCGGAGGTAAGAGGGCTTGCAGTCCGCGTTCGCCCCCACGTCCAACAGGATGCAGGGACCCTTTCGGCTGGGGAGAACGGCGGTGATGGCGGGACGCTCGATCGAGGGGATGCGCCCCAGGATCAAGAGGGCTGCCGACATGAAGGCCCCGGTGTTGCCGGTCGAGATCACGGCGTCCGCCAGGCCTTCCTTCACGTGTTCGATCGCCACCACCATGGAGGAGGTCCGCTTCCTGAGGATGGCCCTGGTGGGAGCCTCCTCCATGGAAACGGCCTCGGGTGCGTGGATCCGCTTCAGCCTCGGATGGGCACAACCCTCGAACTGTCCGCTGTCCCCGACCAGAAGGATTTCCAGGTCGGGGTAATCAGCGAGAGTTTCCCAGGCCCCTCTCAGGATCTCGCGGGGGCCATGGTCCCCCCCCATGGCGTCGAGGGCGATGCGGATCGTTTTCATCAGCTCTCAGCCGAAATATTTTCGGCGCTACTCCGCCGCGGCAACGGTCTGGATGATTTGCTTGCCGTTGTAGATCCCGCAGGCGCGGCAGACTTCATGGGGAAGCTTGGGGGCGTGGCACTTGGGGCAGTTCGAAAGGCTCGGCAATTCGATCTTCCAGTGGCTGCGGCGCTGTCCCTGCTTCTGGTGGGACGTTTTCTTCTTTGGTTGAGCCATCTCTATTCTTCCTCCTCAGTAGCGTGCTTTTTCAAAGCTTCCAATGATTGCCAGCGTATGTCGACGCGGGGTTTCTCCCCTTCAGAGAGCGCCGGGCATCCGCAAAGCTTCCTTATGGGAAGGTTCAGGATGAGGACCTGACGCAGGAGATCGCTGAGGTCCAGCTTTCCCGTCGCTTCGACGGATTCTTCCACCTCGAGCGATGTCAGCGGGGCGCTTTCTACGCGGAGACACTCCTCGACGGGAACCTTGAGGTCCATGGCGAAGGGCTTCCCGCAACGATCACAGGCGACCTCGATTCGGGTGGATATTTCACCTTTGACCGTGAGCATCGACCCGTCGATGGCGCGCTCGATGGTGATCTCGCCTTCGACAGGATTCAATAGGACTCCGACGTCCTGGGACAAGTCGATCATCTCACGGAAGGGGATCCGTGCGACCGATTCTTGGGATTCCAGGAGGGACGCTACCTCCAGCAACATGGGACACCTCCGCATAACAGCCCCCAAGTATATTCAGGCGGCGGAACCTTTGTCAAGAGGGGAGATTAAGAGAGCTTGGTCCTTTCTTTAAGGGCCCGCTCGATTTCCCGCTGGTGCTCCTTGCCCGCCAGGGCCTCTCGTTTGTCGTAAAGCTTCTTTCCCTTGGCCAATCCGAGCAATAGCTTGGCCCAGTCGCCGTCCCAATAGAGCTTGAGAGGAACGAGGGTGAGGCCTTGCTCCTTGGTCTTTCCGATGAGGGTGTTGATTTCCTTGCGGTGGAGGAGCAAGCGCCGGGGCCGAAGGGGATCATGGTTGAATCGGTTGCCGTGCACGTAGGGGCTGATGAAGAGGTGATGAAGGATGACCTCTCCCTTGTCGATGCGCGCGAAGCTGTCGGCGATGCTCACCTTCCCCATCCGCAGGGACTTGACCTCGGTTCCGGTCAATTCGATCCCGACCTCTAACTGCTCGAGGATGTGGTATTCGTGAAACGCCCTCTTGTTGTCCGCGATCATCCGCTGCTTGATTGTTCTTTCATCCGTATTCAATAGAGATCTCCCAGCCCTTCAGGGCGATTTGTTTTTTCCTTATAACTGAGCTACAATGGGGCTCGAAGGCGTCTTTAATGGGTCGCCGGTTTTTCTGTTGCGAGGAAAAAAACCGATGTTTCAGCCTTCCTTTTTCCATTATCGGCCCTTCTCCCGGGGGGCGCAAGACCTGGCCGCAAGAAGGAGAATTCTTTGATCCGGCCGGCCCTTTATCCCGATTTGCCTTTTCTGCGCAGGTCATTCCCTTCTTCCTTCAATGATTACCAACAGCGCCTGGGTCTCAAAAGGCCTTTCGCCTCGGTTTTTCCCTGGTTTTCGAACCCCGCTCGCTTTCTCCTAGCCGAGGAAGAGGGACGGGTCAAAGGCTTCCTCGCTTCCTCTCCGGGCAACCGCAGTCGCACTCGTTGGCATATCGACGCCCTCGCCGTCAGTACCGACTGCTCCTTTCCGAGCATCGGGGGCGAGTTGTTCGACTTCCTGCTGTCCGGTCATTCGGGAGTCAAGAGCTACACACTCGAAGCCGACCCCGCCCAGTCGCCCCTCGTCGAACTTTGCCAGGCGAGAGGCTTTCGACGCTATGGCACCGTGCATTACTACCGATTGGAGCCCCCTCTTCAAGGCGGAGCCCCGCCCGCAGGCACCCGCCCCTACCATTCCCGCGAAGCGGCCGCCCTCTTCGAACTGCACAACGCCTGTACGCCCGCTTCGGTGCGAATGGTCGATTCCTGGACTGCCGCCGACTTCCAGGTCGGCTTCGTCGAGCGCTCGATGACCACCTTGCGCCGCCGCCTGGGCCACGGACATGAGGAGCGTTTCGTGGTTTACCGGGGAGAGCACCTGGTGGGCTATCTGAAGTCGAGCGAGCATGCCTCCTTGCCCCGCACCCTCCACGTGATGGCCCATCCCGGCTTCGAATCCCTCTACGAAGAGCTGATCCTTTTCGGTCTGGGAAGAATGGAAGACGGCCCCGTCATCGGCTGGGCGCCCGATTACCAGGGGGCCAAAAAAGAAGCCTTCGAGTCGATCGGCTTCCAGGGGATCGCTTCCGGCTGGTTGTTCGTCAAGGATTCGACCATGACGATCAAGATGGCCCCCGGAGCCCATGTCGCCCTGGAGGACCCCCCCCTCCGACCCGCCTATTGCGATCCCGCCACCCGCTAGTCATATCTCCGCGAAATCGCCTTCATCCCTGCAAAAAAACCTGGATCCCCCTGGTCTCTCCCGATTGCTCGGAGTACGGGCGATCTCCTGCTTGCAGGACGAATATCCCCTCCTTGTTCTAATCCGGAGCCCTGTGTTAAGATAGATTCGACGGTTGAAATAGATTCACGACGAAGTGGCATCTAATGTGTCGACAATCCAAAGGTGGGTATGCCCGCTTTTTTTTTATCAAGGCAAGCGGGTTAGGGTTCTTGACTTAACGAATGTTTTCCTGTAAATGTTAAGACAGGTGAACCGAAAAGGCCTGTCCTGAGGAGTGCACCGTGGAAAGAAGCCTCGTTCAGCTGAACCGGAAGGATTTGCTGGCCCTCGCACGTGAGAAGAAGATCAAAGGATACAGCTCAATGAAAAAAGACGAACTCGTCCAAGCTTTGAATGGAGCCAAGGGTGCGGATGACGCCGCTACCTTGCCTGAGTCTTCGCAAGAGCAGCCGTCGGAGCGCCCCGTGGCGGCTCCCGTTTTCGAGGCTACCCCGAAGGCCCCCCCCCAGTTCCTCAAAACCTGGGTCAACTACGATCTCATGGTAGATGAGGGTCTCGGAGAACTCCCGGGGGGCTACAACGAAAACCGAGCCGCCCTCCTGGTCGTGGATCCCCACTGGGTCCACCTCTACTGGGACCTCTCCTTTGATGCCGTCAACGAGGCCAAGGCCCGTGGGGGGAAGGACCTGATACTTCGGGTCTACGACGTCACCGATGTCCTCTTCAACGGATTCAACGCCCACAGCTCCTTCGACGTCCATACCCCGGAGACCGCCCGAGGCTGGTACCTGAACCTTTCCGTCGCGGACCGCTCCTATGTGGTCGACGTCGGCTTCCTCACCGAGAAGGGCGAGTTCATCCTTTTGGCTCGGTCCAATTCCGGACGCCTTCCCCTGGGACGTCCCAGCGACGTCGTGGCCGACAAGTTCGTCACCATCCCCTGGGAGCTCGACCTCAATGCCCTCGGTCCCGAACTCACCAAGTTGACCCCGGGCGTCGGCCTTGCCGAGGCCATGTACCAGCTCTCCGGAGGTTCTTCCCTCTGGTCCGAGACCGTTCAGCGCTTCGGCCCGGGTTGGGAAAGCCTGGAAAATGTTTCGAGTTACCTTTTCTCCGCCGAGTTCAGCGGTCGCCCCACCTCGATGAGGGGCAAGGACTTCTGGATGGTGGCCGATGCCGAGCTGATCGTCTACGGCGCCACCGAACCCGATGCCGCCGTCACCGTTTGCGGCTCCCCCGTTCAGCTCAAGAAGGACGGCACCTTCTCCCTGCGCTTTGCACTGCCTGATGGCGACCATCCCATTCCCATTCGAGGCGTCAACGCCGATAGGGACATGGAGCGGAACATCCACATCGAGGTCGTGAGGTCGACCAGGATCCCCGAGCCCGTCTAGTCGGACCCCAGTCTCACGCCTTGATGAAATTCTAAGGAGCTTGATACCGTGTCGATTGGTTACCTTGCGCTAGTATTACATGCCCACCTTCCCTTCGTTCGGCATCCTGAATACAGCTACTTCCTGGAGGAGGAATGGCTTTACGAAGCCATCACCGAGACCTATATCCCCCTGATCAACGTCTACGACGGTCTGGTCTCCGACGGGATCCCCTTCAAGATCACCATGACCATGACCCCGCCCCTGATTTCCATGCTGGCGGATCCCCTCCTGCAGGATCGCTACGTCCAGCACATCGACAAACTGATCGAACTGGCGGAGAAAGAAGTCGAGCGCACCAAGTTCGACGGCCACTTCAACTACCTGGCCCGCTACTACCTCGATCGCTTCCGCAATGCCCGCTACGTCTTCGTCGAGAAGTACGGGCGCAACATCGTCAACGCCTTCAAGAAGTTCCAGGATCTCGGCTGGCTCGAGATCATCACCTGCGGCGCCACCCATGGCTTCCTGCCCCTGCTCAACCTTCAACCCGAAGCGGTCAGGGCCCAGATCCAGGTGGCCGCCGATAACTACGAACAACATTTCGGGCGCCGTCCCAGGGGGATCTGGCTTCCCGAGTGCGGCTACTTCCCCGGCGTCGACCAGTTTCTTCGCGAGGCCGGCATCCGTTACTTCTTCACGGATACCCACGGCATCCTGCATGCCACCCCCCGTCCCCGCTACGGCGTCTTCGCCCCCGTCTTCTGCACCGATACCGGCGTCGCCGCTTTCGGACGCGACAAGGATTCTTCGAAACAGGTCTGGAGTTCGAAGGAAGGCTATCCCGGCGACTTCAACTACCGGGACTTCTACCGCGACATCGGCTACGACCTGGAACTCGATTACATCGCCCCCTACATTCAGCCCGACGGCACCCGCAAGAACACCGGGATCAAGTACTACAAGGTCACCGGCGCCACCAACAACAAAGAGCCCTACGATCCCTACTGGGCCGACCAGAAGGCCGCGGAACATGCCGGCAACTTCATGTTCAACCGCCAAAAGCAGGTCGAACACCTCTTCGGAGTCATGGGCAAACCCCCGATCGTGATCTCCCCCTACGATGCCGAACTCTACGGACACTGGTGGTATGAGGGACCGCAGTTCCTCAACTACTTCCTCCGCAAGAGCGCCTGCGATCAAAGCACCTACCAGCTCACGACCGTCTCCGACTACCTCATCGAGAACCCGACCAACCAGGTCGCCACTCCCTCCTACTCGAGCTGGGGCGACAAGGGCTATGCCGAGTTCTGGTGCAACGGCTCCAACGATTGGATTTATCCGCATCTCCACAAGGCCGCGGAGAGGATGATCGAACTGGCCAAGGGACATTCCCCCAATGGCGACGGTCTCAAGGAAAGGGCCCTGAAACAGGCCGCCCGCGAACTACTCTTGGCGCAAAGCAGCGACTGGGCCTTCATCATGAAGACCGGCACCATGGTCGAATATGCCGTCAAGCGTACCAAGAGCCACCTGCTTCGATTCAACAAGCTCTACGACGACGTCAAGAACAACCGCATCGACGAGTACTGGTTGGGCAAGGTCGAATACCTGGACAACGTTTTCCCGGAAATCGACTACCGAGTCTATTCCTAGCAGCCAAAATAATAAGGGTAGGCGGATGATCAGCCTACCCTTTCTCTTTGAAAAAAACTATCTTTTATCCAGGATAATCCGCAGGCTCTCATGATCGATCGCCCGGGGCAAATCCGCCCGGCCGAGCCGAAGCGGAAGGACCATGGAGATCGAATCTCCCTGGTTCTTCTTGTCCATCGCCATCGCTTCGAGTAGGGCCTTGGAGGATAGCTCGGGGATTCGAGTCGGCAGACCGATCGCTTCGAGAAGATTTTTCAGCCGCCTTTGATCTTGTGCCGGGAAGCCGGAAAGTACGGCCAGTTCTCCCGCCTTGACCATCCCTATCGCCACCGCCTCGCCATGGGTGAAGGTGCCGTAACCGGCGATCGCCTCGATGGCATGCCCCAGGGTGTGCCCGAAATTCAGGATGGCGCGAAGATCGTTTTCCCGCTCGTCTTTCTCCACGATCCCGGCCTTCAGTTCGCAAGCCCTGGAGATCAGAGGTAGCAAGAATTCGCTTTTCCTGGCTCTCAGGAAGGGCAAATTCTTTTCGATCGAGGAGAAAAGTTCTTCGTCGAGGATCACCCCGTATTTGACGAGTTCGGCCAGGCCGCTCTTGAACTCCCGTTCGGAAAGGCTCAGCAGGCAGAGGGGATCGATAATCACTCCCTGTGGCTGATGAAAGGTCCCGATCATGTTCTTGGCCAGAGGATGGTTGACGGCTACTTTGCCGCCCACGCTCGAGTCTATCTGGGCCAGCAGCGAAGTGGGGATCTGGAAGAAGGGCACTCCTCTCTGGTAGGTGCTCGCGACGAAACCCGCCAGGTCGCCGACCACCCCGCCCCCCAGGGCGATGATCGGACTGCGGCGATCGAAGCGGTTTTCGATGAGCCGGCGAAAGAGCTCTTCGGCTTTTTCCAGCGACTTGCTCTTTTCTCCGGCCGGGATCCAGGCGGAATGGACCGAGAAGCCCGCATCCTCGAGGCTTTGCCTGACGGAACTTCCGTACAGGGGAAAGACGTTCTCGTCGCTCACCAGCAGGCAGTGCCTGGAAAGAACCCGTTGGGAGAGGAAATTCCCGATCCCCGCGATTCCGCCGGATTCGAGCAGGATGGGGTAGGACCTTTCCCCGAGTGAGACGGAAAGGGTCTTTTTCTCCGAAGAAAGAAGTTCGAGCAGGGTCTCCGCGATCTCACGGGGAGTTCTCCCCTCCGTCTCGAGGTGGAAGGGAAAGCCGAGATAAAGCTTTTTTCTTTCCTGGTAGAGCGGCTCGATTCGGGAGAGCAGGGGGCGAGCGCCATCCTTTTCGATCCGCCTCGAGATCGAAGGTAAATTCGCGTCGAGAACGAAGAGCAGGCCGCGCGAAAGCTCTTTCCGGTTCTCCTCGCAGAGCAGGGAGCCCCCCCCCGTCGCGATGACGACTTGCCTTTTTCGGCTCAGTTCGGCGAGGACCTCCCGTTCGAGCTGGCGGAAGTGAGCTTCCCCGTCTTCGGCGAAGATGCGGGAAATGCTCTTCCCCGCGGCCTCTTCGATCTTCTGGTCGCTGTCGAAGAAAGGCCAGTCGAGTTTTTCGGCCAAGACCTTCCCCACGGTCGATTTGCCCGTTCCCATGAACCCCGCGAGCGCGATGAAGGGAAAAGAAAAGTCTTTTTTCACGGAAGCAGGGTGACCGCGTTTTGCTTGTTTTTTCGGTCGGTGTACTCGAGCTTGACCGGCTCGATGCGGATGACGGCCAGAGTCGGGGCCTGAGGTCCCGAATGGTATTTTTTGAGGGCTTCGGGGAAAAGTTCCCAGGCCCGGGCCCTTTCTTCGGGAGAAAAAACCAACTTGGCCAACCCGTAGTAGCAGAGAAGTTCCGTGTAACCCGGGGCATGGAAGAACAGGGAGACCTTGGGGTTATTCTCGATCTGGTCGAGCTTTTTCGAAGGGGACTGGGAGTTCAAGTAAATCGTCAGGCCTTCGCGGAAGAAGATCCCCATCATGCGGGTGCTCGGATAGCCTTCCCCGTCGATGGTGGAGAGGGAGAAGGGATTGACCTTGGAATCGACGTTGTCGATGAGAGCGAGGGCCTTTTCTTTCAATGACTGCGTTTCGTTCATTAGCGCTCCTTTCTTGCGTCATTTTAGCATGAAAGGAGGGACGGGCCCTTAGCGGGAATATTTGCGGGGATTGGGGAAGGAAGGGATGTTGTAGGCCATGCGGTTGAAATTGAGGTTGATTTCCAGCTGGGATACGTCCCTGACCTGGGAGTCGCCGAGGGTTTGCAGGGTGGAAGCGAATTGCTCGCGGCTGGGGCAGAGGGGCTGTCCGACCTGGATCTGGCGCAGGGATTTCGGGATGCTCTCATAGAAGGCGAGGAGGTGGCTGAAGCCCTCGAGGTCCCCGTTGCAGCGCGTCTCGGTCTTGATCCTCTTTTTGATCTTCTCGCAGCCGGCCTGTACCGCCTCGAGGATCGGCCGGTTGGGATCGCTCGAGCGGCGGGAAGAAAGGTCCGCCGATAGCTTCGCGAGGTCGATCTCGACGTGGCTGAGGAGGTCCTGGGCGTTGGTGCGGACTTGGGAAGAAGGCTTCAGGGGGGGGTTCTGGGAGGGCTTCGGGGGCGGGACGCCCACTTTGGGCTTGGTGGGGAAAAGGTTTACCAACATGCGCGAGATCATGGCTCCTCCTTTTTGAAAGGAATCTTCGCCGCTTTGGAAAAAAAATTCGGGATGGGGAATCCCGAGAAAGGCGAGGCCGCCTGAGGCTTTTATACCCCGGACGGCCGCATTTTTCCACCGATTAAAGAAGATTTATTGTGTTCTCTGGAAGGCGCCTTTCCAGGAGGACTGGGCCAGGACCTTGCCGTGGACGGCGGCGAGGAATTCCTGGTAGCTGGGCTTATCCTTCAGGGACAGCGTGGGGACGCTGAGCGCGAAGAGGGTGGTCTGGTATAGATGCGGACCCGATCCGGGGGGTGGCATCGGCCCCCCGTAGCCCTTCTCTCCGAAGGAATTCCGCTTTTCTTCGCCGGGCATCTCCCGGGTTCCGGAAATCCCTTCGGGCAGGTCCCGCCGGCTCGGGGGAAGGTCGACCACCATCCAGTGAATCCAGTTTTTGGCGATCGGGTGAAGGTCGACGATCAGCAGGGCCAGGGACTTCGTTCCCTGAGGAGGGCTCGTCCATTCGAAAGGAATGGAAAGGTTTTGACCGATTCCCTGGTAGGCGTATTTATCGGGAATGAAGGCCTCATCGGCGAAAGCCTGAGTGGAAAGCGCCATCTCTTGAGGTTTGGCGGCTTCGGAAGGCCCTGCGGAACAGCAAAGGATGGGGATGAGCAGCAAGGGTACGAGAGCGACGGTTTGGTACGACATTCCTCCTCCTTCTCTTAACATAAATTCATCATAGCATGGCTTTTTCTTCCGGGCCATTCCAAAAAAAAGCCGATCTTTCGATCGGCTTTTCCTTTCTCTTATTCGGGGATGGTGAAGATCTTGGTGTTTCCGGGACCGGTGAGGGCGGGCCTTTGTTCGTAGCTGTTCTCGATGAGGCCGGCGAGCATTTTTTGGTGAAGTTGGCTCCAGGTCTGGTTGGCCCCGCCCTTTTTGTAGGCCTCGAGGAGGTAGAAGGTGGCGGCGCCGTTGTAGCGGTTGTTGATGTTGGCGTCGGCCGAGGTTTGTTCGTCCTGGCAACCGCTGATGACGACGTATTTGCCGGCGGCGGCCTTGGCCCGGTAGGAGGCCTGGAGGGAAGCGTTGTAGATCAGGGGGGTGGCGTTGCGGAGGCTCTTGGAAAGCCGAATGGTGCGGATGTTGCCCTTGCGGAAGAACCCTATGCCGCGGTCGATGGTGCCGGAATGGCAGGAATCGGAGACCATCATGAAGCCGACACCGGGCTTGAGAGCGCCGAGGATGGTCTGGATCTCGTCGTCGACCACGGCGTTGGTCAGGATGTTGTTGGCGACCTTGAGGTCGGTGGGGCAAAGGATTTCGTCCTGGCCATCGGACTCGTCACCGTTGGTGTCGGCGATCTGTGCGCCGTGACCCGAGTAGTGGAAGTAAAGGAAGTCGCCGGGCTTGCCGTCGTTCACCAATTTCTTGAGGCCCTCGAGGATGTTGGTGCGGGTGGCCTTCTTGTCGGTGATGGCATTGATGTTGGCGGCGGAAAAACCTTCTTTATTGAGCATCTGGGATTTGACGTCTTCGAGGTCGTTGACGCAGCCCTGGAGGTTGTTGCCGGGAAGCTGGTACTGGTTGATGCCGACCAGGAAAGCGCGCTTGGTGCCGGTGGTGGGGCTGCCCTTGAGGTTGAAGGCCGTCGAAAGGCCGCGATCCGCATTGACGGTGGTTTGGACGGGGGCGCCGCAACCGGCCAGGATGATGGAGGCCAGGGAAGCCAGGACCAAGGACGTGCGCTTCGGGTTCATTTTTTTCTCCTTCTTTTCAGGAAAAGGAACTCACTGAACGTCTATGATCAGCTGCGCTCGGCGCAGGAAGAATGAAAAAAGAGGCTTTATCGCGAAGATTAAGAAACCCTTAACCTGAACACAATAGAAATATAACACAGCTCCCCGCCCTTTGTCTTTTAAGTTTCTGTTAAATCTGCAGCAAAAAAGGCCGGTCTTGCGACCGGCCTTTCGTTTTTACTTAGTCGGGGATGGTGAAGATCTTGTCGTTGCCGGAGCCGATGAGGACGGGCCGCTGTTCGTAGTTGTTCTGGGTGAGGCCGGCGACCATCGTTTTGTGCAGTTGGCTCCAGGTCTGGGTGGCGGCGCCGGTTTTGTAGGCGTCGAGGAAGTAGTAGGTGGCGGCGCCGTTGTAGCGGTTGTTGATGTAGGCGTCGGCCGAGGTCTGGTCTTCCTGGCAGCCGCTGATGACGACGTACTTGCCGGCGGCGGCCTTGGCCTGATAGGAGGCCTGGCGGGAAGCGTTGTAGATCATCGGGGTGGCGTTGACGACGTTGCGGGGAAGGTTGATGGTGCGGTTGCGGAACTTGTTGAGACCGCGGTCGATGGTGCCGGAATAGCAGGAGTCTGAAATCATGAGGAAGCCGACGCCGGGCTTGAGGCTGCCCAGGATGGTCTGGATTTCGTCATCGACGATGGCGTTGCTCAGGGTGTTGTTGGAGACCTTGAGGTCGGTGGGGCAAAGGATCTCGTCCTGGCCGTCCTTCTCGTCGCCGTTGGTGTCGGGGATGGGGGCTCCGTGGCCCGAATAATGGAAGTAGAGGAAATCGCCGGGCTTGCCATCGGCGACCAATTTCTTGAGGCCGTCGAGGATGGCGGCGCGAGTCGCCTTGCTGTCGAGCAGGGTGTTGGTGTTGGCGGCGGCGAAGCCTTCTTTATTGAGCATCTGGGCCTTGACGTCGTTGATGTCGTTGACGCAGCCCTGGAGGTTGTTTCCGGGAAGCTGGTACTTGTTGATGCCGACGAGGAGTGCACGCTTGGTTCCGGTGATGGCGCCCTTGAGGCTGTAGGTCGAGGAAAGACTGCGGTCGCCGGTGAGGGAAGTTTGGACCGGGGTGCCGCAACCAGCCAGGATGATGGAGGTCAGGGAAGCCAGGATCACCGAGGTGTGCTTCAGGTTCATTTTTTTCTCCTCTCGTCATTGGGATAAGAAAGTCTTCGTTTTTATCATCGGCTGCGCAGCGGCGCAGAGTGGACCGAGAAAAGGGGCTTATCGAGAAGGTTAAGGATNNTGGATTACCCCCTTAACCTGAGCACAATACAAATATAACATAGCCTTTCGATTTTGTCTTTTAAGCTTCTGTTAAATCTATTTTTGCATTCAATAAAGGACTTCTTCCCAGGCGAAGAGGATGGCCATCGTCGTCAAAAAGATGCCGTAAAGCCCCTTCAAACGCCGATCGTCGGCCTTCATCGCCAGATGCGAACCGAGAAAGGCCCCGGGGATCATCCCGATCGTCAGCAATAAAAGCAGCCGGGAGTCCACATGTCCCATTCTCCAGTGGATGAAGGAGCCGGGAATCGCCACCGCCGAGACCACCAGCAGAGAAGTCCCCAGCGCGGTCTTCAGGGGCATTCTCAGGAAGATCAGGAAGGCCGGCACGAAAAAGACCCCGCCCCCCAGTCCCAGGAGGCCCGAGAGGAATCCCCCCGTCAGTCCGATAAAGAGGGAAGGCCAGAAAACCTCTCCTTCTTTCGAAGGCCTTTCCCTGAGGGTACGGCGGCCCAGCAGGAAATCGACNNCCACCGCCTGCACAGGGAAGAGCCACCTGCTTGTTAACTTTTTTTTCGCGCAGGTAGTTGAATACCCCGGCCAGGGCGGTGGGGATGGTGGCCGGAAGAGGCGTTCCCAGGGCGATGAGGGGGGACGCACCGAGCAAGAGGCGGAGGAGGGGAGTGCTCATGACTCCCCCCCCGACTCCGAAGATGCCCGAGAGAAAACCGATCGCCAGCCCGATTATGGGTATAAGGAAAGAAGCGTTCATTCCGCCATGATACTAAATTCAGTTTAACTTTGGCTCCGGGAACGCAGAATTATCCCTCGATCCCCCGATAATAAAAGGTCGGGATGTTGTTTTTCAAAAGAGGTGGCCATGTCCAAGTATATGCAAAGCGCCCTCATGGTCCTGATTTTAGCCGGATGCGCGCAACCCTCCCCCCTCACCAAGGCCGGGGACGACCTGCCGCAGCCCGCCATCCTCACCACCCCTCTTTCGAGACCGATCAAGGACAACCAGATCGTCGTCATGATGAAAGAGGGAAATACCCTCGGCGGCTATGCCGTGCAGGCAATCGACGGGGCCGGGACCGTCGTCGTCCAGTGCAAGAAGGACGACGACCTGGCGGAGACCCTCGAGAAGCTGAACGACGACCCCCGCGTCGAACTGGCCGAGCCCAACTACCTCTACAAGATCAGCGAAAGCACCAACGACCCCCTCAACAAGCAGCTCTGGGGCTATTCCACCGCCAACGTCTTCCAGGCCTGGGACCTCGGTCGGGGCAGTTCCGCCATCAAGGTCGCCGTGATCGACACCGGGATCGATTACCGTCATCCCGACCTCGCCGGCCGGGTGATCAAGGGACGTGACTTCATCAACGAAGACTCCGACCCTCTGGACGACCACGGCCACGGCACCCACTGCGCCGGAGTCATCGGGGCGATCGCCGACAACGGCATCGGTCTCGCCGGGGTCGCCGGGGGCGTCTCGATCATCGCCATCAAGGTCCTGGACTCCGAAGGGTCCGGCCCCCTCTCCGCGGTCGCTTCCGGCATTCAGGAAGCCAAACGCCTGGGAGCCAACATCATCAACCTTTCGCTGGGTGATTCCTCGAATTCGGCCATCCTGCAGTCCGCCATCGCCGAGGCCGTCAACGCCGGGATCACCGTGGTCGCCGCCGCGGGCAACGACGGCACCAGCCGGAAGTACTACCCTGCCGCCTACCCCGGAGTCATCTCGGTCGGCGCCCTCGATATCTCCGACTACAAGGCCGGCTTCTCCAACTACGGGGACTGGGTCAAGGTGGCCGCTCCCGGCGTGAACATCGTCTCCACCATGCCCAACAGCGGCTATGCCCCCATGTCCGGTACCTCCATGGCCTCCCCCCACGTGGCGGGACTGGCCGCCCTCCTCTTGAGCCTCGAACCAGACCTGACTCCCTCCCAGGTCCTGAACGCGATCGCCAACACCGGCCGCGCCGCCAGGGGCTTCGCGGGAATCAAGGAAATCGACGCCTACGCCGCCCTTTCTTCCGTCAACTCCCAGCCGAACGGCCCGACTCCCGCTCCCACGGCGCTCCCGACCCCGACTCCCACCCTACGCCCCACCCCGACTCCCACCAATCGCCCCTCTCCCGCTCCCACTTCTCACCGGGACTATACCGCGCCCACCGTTCCGACCGGCCTTCGCGCGGCCTCCTCGAACGGCGAGATCCGCTTGACCTGGAATCCTTCCACCGACGAAAGGGGCGTCGCCTCCTACAAGGTCTACCGCAACGAGATGCGCCTCGGCACCACCCGTGAGACCGGCTTCATCGACCACGACCAAAAACCCGGCTGCAGCTATTCCTACCAGGTCGCCGCCCTGGACGAGTCCGGAAACATTTCGAGCAAATCCCCGGCGGTCTCGCTTTCCTCCGACAACAGCCCTCTCATCAAGATCCTCGAAGTCGAGTTGACGGCGCTCACCAGGAATTTCGCCCGCATCTACTGGCTCACCGACGTTCCCGGCTCCACCAGGATCGAGATCCGCACCGGCAACCAAGCGAAGGAAGTCGTCAAGTCCAAGCTGGGGCGCATCCACTTGGTCACCCTGACGGGCCTCCGCTCCGGAACAATCTATCAGTTCAGGGTCTCCTCGACCGATGGGCAGGGACACCTGGTCTCCGGCGAATGGCTTTCCTTCACCGCGAAGTGAAAATTTCCGGCACCGGCATCGACCTCGTTGAAATCCCCCGCATCGCTCGAATTCTCGAGCGATGCGGGGGATCTTTTCTTCGCAAGAACTTTCATCCCGGGGAGATAGCGTCCTGCAAGGGGCTGGAAGCGGAATACTACGCCGTTCTCTTCGCCTTGAAGGAAGCGGTGCTGAAGTCCCTGGGACAGGGTATCTTCACCCTCGATCTGGCCGAACTGAAGATAGAGATCGAGGCGGGCAGGGCCGAAATCACTTTACCCGGCATCCTGGGAGAGGGAAGGGTCATCTCGGGCGCCTACTCCTTCGATCACGACTGGGCGGTGGCAATCGCGGTAATCCTCTAATCTACCGCATAACCCAATCTCTTGAGGGTCAGGGCGTCCTTGCGCCAGTTCTTCAGGACCTTCACCTGCAAGTCCAGGTAGACCTTTCGCCCCGTCATTTCTTCGATGGCCAGGCGGGCATTTTGTCCGATCTCCTTGATCTTGCGCCCGCCCGCCCCCACCACGATTCCCTGCTGGGAATCCCGCTCCACGAAAAGGTGGGCGCGGATGTAGGTGACTTCGGGGCGGTCCTTGAACTCCTCGATCTTGACCGCCACGGAATGAGGCAGTTCGTCCCCGGTATAGCGGATGACCTGCTCCCGAATGAGTTCGGCCGCCAGGACCCTCTCGGTCTGATCGGTGAATTCCTCGGGGTCGTAGAACTGAGGTCCTTCCGGCAGAAGCTCGATGACCGCCTTCAAGAACTCCTCATGCCCGGCCCCGCTTCTGGCGGAAACCAGGACGGTCTTCTCGAATTTGAGCAGGGATTGGTAGCTTTCCAGGATCTCCGGGTTGATGGCCTCGAACTTGTCTATCTTGTTGAGCACCAGGACAACCGAGCCCTCGGAATGCTCGAGATGTCCGGCCACCCTTTTGTCGTCCTCGCTGGCGCGCTGGGAGGCGTCGACGACGAAAAGGCGGAGGTCCACGTCTTTCAGGGACTTCACGGCCATTCTTACCAGGTTCTCGCCGAGGAGGTGGTGCGGCAGGTGGATGCCGGGGGTATCGATGAATACCAGCTGGGCGTCGGAAAGGTTCAGGATGCCCTTGATTTGGGTGCGGGTGGTCTGGGGGCGCGGTGAGACGATGGCCACCTTTTCTCCCAGCAAGCGGTTGAGGAGGGTGGATTTGCCTACGTTGGGCGGCCCCACGATGGCGATGAAACCTGATTTCAAAAGTGTTCTCCCTTTTCTATTCCTTGAGTCTCTCTTCGATTTCCCTTCGCTCGAGATAGCCGTGCAAGAGGAAGCCCATGATCATGAAACCCGCCAAGCGAGACTGCAGCTTGGGGTCATCGGGGGAAGACTGCGCCGAGAACTGCTGGATGAGCTCGAGCATTCCGGGGCCGATCCTGTCCTGGACAAGATCGAGGGTGTACTGGTAGTCCGAAAGCTTGTGCAGGAACTCCTGCGCTTCCTTAAGCGGGTCCACCGAGAGAGGCGTTGGTGAACTGGAAGGGGAGCACATCGTTGAGGGTGAGCACCCAAACCTGCTTCTCCGCCTGCCGAAAGACCAGTTCGAGGTCGGGCGCGAACTCGGCCAGGACCTGGCGACAGGCTCCGCAAGGAAGACAGGGGGTGGCCTTGGCGGCGGTGATGGCGATCGCCTTGAATTCCCGGCACCCCTCGGAGATGGCCTTGCCGATGGCGACCCGCTCGGCGCAGATGGTCAGTCCGAAGGAAGCGTTCTCCACGTTGCACCCGGTGAAAATCTTGCCGTCCTTGGTCAAGAGGGCGACCCCCACCGGGAACTCGGAATAGGGGGCATAGGCATGCCGCTGGGCGGCTTCGGCCAGCAAGAGCAATTCGGAATAGTCCATCAAACCCTCCTATCAGTTCGCAGCGGGAACGGTTTCGCTTTTCTCGATCATCTTCTTGGCGGCCACGGCGGCCTCGACCAACCCGTGAAAGAGGGGATGGGGCAGCGAGGGGCGCGACTTGAACTCTGGATGGAACTGGGAAGCGATGAAGAAGGGGTGCTCCTTCAGCTCGACGATTTCGACCAGCCTGCCATCCGGGGAGGTCCCGCTCACGGTCAGTCCCCCTTCGATCAATCGAGTCAAGTAATTGTTGTTGACTTCGTAGCGGTGGCGNNCCTTCTGCTCGGGAAGCAGGTCGATGACCGGAAAGGGGGTCGCAGGATCGAATTCCGAGGAATTGGCGCCGTCCAGGCCGCTGGCATCGCGGGCGAACTCGATGACCGAGCACTGCATCCCGAGACAGAGCCCCAGGAAAGGGACTTTGTTCTCGCGGGCATATCTGACCGCCGCGATTTTTCCCTCCACCCCTCTTTTTCCGAAGCCGCCGGGAACCAGGATGNNCTCGATCACCGAGAGGTAGGCGTCGGAGAGCTTGATGTATTTCCCGACGAGGGCGACCTTGATGGTGCCCGTCGGCTTTCGCAGCCTTTCCACGAAATGGTCCCAACCGTTCCATTCGAAAAGGTTGTTCGGAAGGCGCAATTTTTGGATCACCTGAACGGCCAAGCCCTCTTTTTCGAGGAGGATGGGGATTTCGTAGATGTAGCGCGCGTCGCGCGAGGTGATGATGGCTTCCTTGTCCAGGTCGCACATGAGGGCGAGCTTTTCCCGGATGGGGTTGGTGAGCATCTTTTCGGTGCGGCAAACCAGGATGTCGGGGGTGATCCCGATGGAGCGCAGTTCCTTGACGCTGTGCTGGGTGGGCTTGGTCTTGGTTTCCCCGGCCGCCTTGAGCACGGGTACCCAGGTGACATGGAGGTAGAGCACGTTGTCCCTGCCCACGTCCTTGCGGAATTGCCGGATGGCCTCCAGAAAGGGCAGGCCCTCGATGTCGCCCACCGTTCCGCCGATCTCGACGAGCACGACGTCCCCGCCGCTGTTGCCCACCTGATGGATGCGCTCCTTGATCTCGTTGGTGAGGTGAGGAACCACCTGGACCGTCCCGGAAAGATAATCCCCGCGCCTTTCCTTGTTGAGGACCGACAAATAAACGTTGCCGGCGGTGACGTTGGAGCCGCGGCTGGTGTTGGTGTCGGTGAAGCGCTCGTAATGGCCGAGATCCAGGTCGGTCTCCGCGCCGTCATCGGTGACGAAGACTTCCCCGTGCTGCAGGGGGCTCATGGTGCCGGGATCGACGTTGAGATAGGGGTCGAGCTTGAGGATGCGGATTTCGAAGCCCCGGCTCTTCAAGAGTCGCCCGAGCGAAGCCGCGACGATGCCCTTTCCGATCGAGGAGACGACCCCTCCGGTAACGAAAATGTACTTTGTAGGCATTGCTTTTTACTCCAATACTTCGTTTTCGAATTTTTCTCCGAGATCGGGCAAGGGGGCGGTGTCCTGGCGTAAGATGCGCACCCGGCTGAGACGACGTTGCTCCACCGAGTCGATGGTGATGTGCAACTGCTGGAAAACCACCTCTTCGCCCAGGTGGGGGGCGTGGCCGAGAAGACCGACGACGAACCCCCCGATGGTCTCGAACTCCTCGGTCGGCAGTTTTACCTTGAGGAGGTCGTTGACCTCCTCGATCGAGAGCATGCCGTCGAAAAGAAAGGAGCCGTCCGCGAAACTCTGGATGGCGACCCCTTCGGAGTCGTATTCGTCCTGGATCTCGCCCACGATCTCCTCGAGGATGTCCTCGATCGTCACCAGCCCGGCGACGCCGCCGTACTCGTCGATCACGATCGCCATGTGGTTGCGCGACTGGCGGAACTCGCGCAGCAGCACGTCCAGGCGCTTGGATTCGGGGATCAGCACCGCCGGTCGCAACAGTTCGTGGACGGTGCCTGGACCGTGGTCGGCGACCACGCCGCGCAGCAGGTCCTTGGCCAGCAGGATGCCGA
>DOBT01000230.1:0-152 GCA_003503675.1 Cyanobacteria bacterium UBA8530
CGTCATCCCCACCAACAAACCCATGATCCGCAAGGACAGCGCCGACGTGGTCTACAAGACCGTGAAGCAGAAGTTCAAGTCGGCGGCCGAAGAAATCGTCGAAATGCACAAAAAGGGTAAGCCGGTCCTGGTGGGGACCATCTCCATCGAGA
>DOBT01000230.1:256-30473 GCA_003503675.1 Cyanobacteria bacterium UBA8530
CATGGCCGGCCGCGGGACCGACATCGTCCTGGGAGGCAACTTCGAGGGAATGGTCATGGACGCGCTCGCCAGACAAGGCCACACCGATCTTTCCGAGGCCCCCGAGGAGGTCGTCAATGCCGCCCGCGAGGAGGCGCTGAAAACCTTCAACGAGGAAAGGGAGAAGGTGGTCCAGGCCGGTGGCCTGCACATCATGGGCACCGAGCNNTGCGCGGCCGCGCCGCCCGCCAGGGCGACCCCGGATCGACCAAGTTCTACCTTTCCCTGGAAGACGACCTGATGCGCCTCTTCGGCGGCGACCGCATCTCCAAGCTCATGGACCGCATGAAGGTCGAAGAGGACATGGCCATCGAGGCCGGAATGGTCACCAAGGCGATCGCCAACGCCCAGCACAAGGTCGAGATCTACCATTTCAACATCCGTAAGCAGGTCCTCGAATACGACGACGTCATGAACCAGCAGCGCTCCATCATCTACCGCGATCGCCGCAAGGTCCTGGAGGGCGAGAACCTCCGTCCGGTGGTCCTCAAGATGATCGAAAAGTATATTTCCGACACCATCGACGCCCACATCCATCCCCAGACCCACCGTGACGAGTGGGACGTCGAGGGGGCGCGCGGAGAATTGGCGATCGCCATCCCCATGCTGGCCCATGTCAGCAAGGAAGAGCTCGATTCCCTGGGCTTCGACGAGATCAAGCGCACCCTTTCCGAGGCCGCCCTCACCGCCTACGAATCCAAGGAAGCGGTCATGGACCTGGAAACCCTGCGCCAGATCGAGCGCTATCTCATGCTGCGCATCATCGACTCCAAGTGGATCGATCACCTCCACGACATGGACTCCCTGCGGGAAGGGATCGGCCTGCGAGCCTACGGTCAGAAGGACCCCCTCCAGGAATACAAGCGGGAAGCCTACGATTCCTTCAATACCCTGATGTCGAGCATCCAGCACGACTTCGTGGCCCAGCTCTTCCACATCCAGGTGGTCTACAACAACGAGCCTCCGATGCCCCGCATCTCGAATATCCGGGAATCCTTCTTCGACACCGAAGAAGAAGGGGATGAAGAGGAAGGCCCCGCCATCGCCGAGGAGGTCCCCGGCCGCAACGAACTCTGTCCCTGCGGCAGCGGCAAAAAATTCAAGAAATGCTGCGCCATCAAGTCATAAATTTCAGGAGGCCCCTTGATCCCCATGAGCGGAGAACTAAAGAACCAATTGGTCGATTTGCAGAACCGGCTGCAAGAAGCACGGAGGCATCTTTGACCCTGATGAGCTGAAAGATCGCTTGTCATTGCTGGAGAGCAAAGCCGGAGACACCACCTTCTGGCTGGATTCCGATGTCGCCCAGGCGGCCATGCAGGAACTCAACGGGGTAAGGGCGAAGCTCGAGCGCCTGCTAACCTGGCAGACCCTGTCGGACGACGCCGAGGTCCTGCTCGAACTCGCCGGCGAAGAGGATGATCCCGCCCCCGTCCTCGAAGAGGTCCAGGAGATCCTGGGCAAGCTGAATTCCACCCTCGACGAATGGGAGCTCGAGCAGTTGCTGGGTGGGGAATACGACAAATCCGACGCCATCCTCTCGATCAACGCCGGGGCGGGCNNTGCGCATGTACACCCGCTGGGCGGAGAGCCACGGCTACAAGGCCGAACTGGTAGACCTCTCGGAAGGGGAAGAGGCGGGAATCAAGAGCGCCACCCTCCTCATCAAGGGGGAATACGCCTATGGCCGGCTGTACTCTGAAAAAGGGGTCCATCGCCTGGTCAGGATCTCCCCCTTCAACTCCAACGGCAAGCGACAGACCTCCTTCGCGGCGGTCGAGCTGATTCCGGACCTGCCCGAATCGACCGAGGTGGAGATCAATCCGGTCGAGCTGAAGATCGACACCTTCCGCTCGGGTGGCGCTGGCGGCCAGAACGTCAACAAGGTGGAAACGGCCGTCCGAATCACCCACCTCCCTTCCGGAATAGTGGTGGCTTGCCAGAACGAGCGCTCCCAGCATCAGAACAAGGAAGTGGCCATGCACATCCTCAAGGCCAAGCTCTACGAGCGGATGCTCGAAGACCAGGCCAAGAAGATGGCGCAGATCAAGGGAGGCTACACCGACGCCTCCTGGGGCAACCAAATCAGGTCCTACGTCTTCCATCCCTACTCCATGGTCAAGGACCACCGGACCTCCTGCGAGACCAGCAACGTCCAGGGGGTCATGGACGGCGGAATCGACCTCTTCATCGAATCCTATCTGCGCGCCAAGGCCTCCGGCGACTGGGCCCGCGGCGAATAAAGAACAAATTCCAGTGAAAGCGATCTCTTTCTTTTTCTTCTTTTTCGAAAGGCGGCGACCTTGAAAGGCTACATCGAAAAGGCGCGGTTCGAAGCCATCACCTCGCGCTTCCCCCGGACCCGCCTCCTCGTCGTCGGGGATGCCATCGCCGACGAGTTCCTCGTCGGCGAACCCAGCAGGATCTCCCGCGAAGCCCCCGTATTGATTCTCAAGCACAAGAACTCGGAAATCATCCCCGGCGGAGCCGGGAACGCCGCAGCCAACGCCGCGAGCCTGGGCGGGCGGGTCGACCTCCTCGGCGCGGTCGGCCAAGACCTTTCTTGCGATCGCCTGCGCGAGGCCCTGGAGGTTCGCGGGGTCGGCACCAAGCTGCTGCTCCCCGATCCCAGCCGCCCCACCACCACCAAGACCCGCATCTCGGCGCATAGCCAACAATCCGTCACCCAGCAAATCGTCCGCATCGACAAGGAATGCCATTTGGACCTTTCCCCGGAACTCGAGGCCAGGGCGATCGCCTTCCTGGAGGCGGCCATTCCCGAGGTCGACGCGGTGCTGGTTTCGGACTACGGCAACGGGGTCTTGACGAAAAGAATCGTCGAGAGGCTCGGTAGCCTCTGCCTGGAGCACCACAAGAAGTTGACGGTCGATTCCCAGGCGGGACTCGGGAGATTCCCCCATGCCTCGGTCATCACCCCCAACCAACCCGAGGCCGAGGCCGCCGTCGGCTACAAGATCGAAGACCGGGAGTCCCTTTTGCGAGCGGGCGCGGACCTGCTTTCCCTCTCGGGGGCCGAAGCCGCCTTGATCACCCGGGGCGCCAACGGCATCGCCCTCTTCGAAAGAAGCGAGACCAGCGAGGTACCGGCCTTCAACCGCTCGGAGGTCTTCGACGTCACCGGGGCCGGCGATACCGTCATAGCCACCTTCACCCTCGCCCTGGCCGCCGGGGCGACCTTCTTGGAAGCGACCGTCCTGGCCAACCTGGCCGCTTCCATCGTGGTTCGCCGCTTCGGAACCGCGACCACCACGGTGGCCGAGATGGCGGAAACCTACCGAAGGCTCTCGGAAAAGGCGGCGTTCTGATGAAAAAGACGATGACCGCCGCGGAAGCGCGATCCCTGGCCAAAGGCAAGCAGGCCGTCTTCACCAACGGCTGCTTCGACATCNNCACGTGGGCCACCTGCGCTACCTCGAAGCGGCCCGAGCCCTGGGCGAGCTCTTGATCATCGGGCTCAACTCCGATCGCTCGGTGCAGTCGCTCAAGGGCCCCACCCGTCCCATCGTCCCGGAAGAAGAGCGCGCCGAGCTCTTGGCGGGATTGGCCTGCGTGGACGGCGTCGTGATCTTCGAGGAGGTCACGGCCGGGAAGCTGATCGAAACGATCGAACCGGCGATCTACGCGAAGGGAGGCGACTACCAGGAAGATTCCCTTCCCGAGGCCCCCTCGGTCCGCGCCTACGGCGGAAAAATCAAGATCCTGCCCTTCTCGGAGGGGCTTTCGACCAGTAATCTCATCGAAAAGATCCGTCTATCCCACTGAACAAAAAATCAAAACAGGAGGTTTTCATCCATGGATGCACAGGGTCGCCTTTGGGGTCGCTTGAACGTCGTTGACCTGGCTTTGGTGGTCATGGCCGTCGGCTTTTGTTCGGGATTCCTCTTCGTCAAGACCGGCCATGCCGGAATAAACAAAGTGATCAAGGGAGAGGGGATCGCCGAGGTGGACTTGTTCGTTCGCGGCTCCATCAAGGACCCCGAGCTCTTCAAGGTGGGGGAAAAGCCCTTCATCACCCTCCGCAACCAGCCCTACGCCCCCGTCGAAATCGTCAAGGTATCGGTCTCTCCAAAGAAGGTCGCCATTCCCTCCCCCGACGGCAAATCCGTCAGTGCCTTCCCCGATCCGACCGAACCCTTCGGCAAGGACGTGGTCCTGACCATCCGCGAAAAGGCCACCATCACCGACGACGCCATCGTCTTCGGCGGCTGCAAGATAAAGGTCGGCGTGCCCATCGATCTGGAAGGCTTCAAGTACCGCCTGAAAGGCTCTATCGTCGATGTCCGCTTGGTGAAGTGATGGCCTTCGATTTCCTCGAGAAAGTCAGCCTGGAAACCGCCGGCGGCTCCTGGGCCATCGCCTGGAGCAACGGGCTCTTCGGTAGAACCTCCGGCCGCCTTTTCGGATGGTTGGAGGCCTCGATCAGCCCCCTTTTGGCGACCAGCTTCTTTGCCAGGCATTCCACCTTTCTCGCCCTCTTCTCCGCTTGCCTCTTGCTGCTTTTGTCGCCCTTCGTGGGAACGGGCCTCAATGCCGCGCTGGTTTTGTTTTCCTTCGCCTGCATGCTGTTCGATCGCCTGGTCAATCCCCCGGCGACGCCGTCACGCCCCGCCCTTCTCCTCCCCTTCTTCCTGGTGGTGTTGACGACCCTGGTCGCGGTGGGGGCCTCTCCCTACCTCACCGCCAGCGTGAAGGGGGTCGCCAAACTGGCCATCTACTGGCTGGCCTTCGCGACCTTCCTCTGGAACCTGCGCGGAAAAAAGGCGGTTTTCCTCATCGGAGCGCTCTTCGCGGCGGTCCTGCTCGAAAGCCTGCTCGGGCTCTACCAGTACCACATCAAGATTGCCCCGCTGGCCCTCTGGGAAGATGCCGGCGCGGCGGTGCAACTGACCCGCGTCTTCGGGACCCTTCGCAACCCCAACCTCCTGGCAGGCTATCTGCTTCCCGTGATCCCGCTGGGACTGGCCGGGTTCTTCCACTTCTCCGAAAAGGCCTTCAAAGGCTTCGCCCTCTTGACCGGGCTCCTCGCCATCCTCGGCCTGGGCCTCACCTTTTCGCGAGGAGGCTATGTCGGACTGTTGGTCGAGGTTCTGCTGCTGGCCCTGCTGGGGGGAATCGCGCTTTGGCAAAGACTGGACCCCTCGAAAAAGAAATGGCTGTTGATCGGCGGAGGCCTTGGAATGGCCTTCCTCTTCCTGCTCATTTTCCAGCTTCCCGGGATCCACGAGCGCCTGCTTTCCATCGTCGCCACCCGCGAGCACTCCTCCAATTCCTTCCGCCTCAACGTCTGGTCGGCCGTGTTTCACATGGTCAGGGATAACTGGCTCTTCGGCATCGGCATCGGGAACGGGGCCTTCACCAAGGCCTATCCCCTCTACATGATCAGCGGCTTCGAAGCCCTGGCCGCCTACAACATCTTCCTCGAGGCCATGGTGGAAGCGGGAATCTTCGGTCTCCTGGCCTTCCTCTGGTTGGTGCTGGCAGGCTTCGGGCGCAGCCTTCTCTTCGCCTTCAAGGGCACGGAAAGGCTTTGGGCCGCCGCTCTCGGCGCCTCCTTGCTGGGTTTGATGGCCCACGGGATGGTGGACACGGTCTTCTTCCGCCCCAGCGTACAGCTACTCTTCTGGCTGATCCTGGCCCTCATCATCCGACTGGGAGAAAGGAGCCCTGCGTGACGGATAAAAAAGTAAAAAGAATCCTCGCCGTCAACTTCGGAGGCATCGGCGACGAACTGCTCTTCTTTCCCGTCATCCAGAGCCTCCGGGAAGCCTATCCCTCGGCCTGGATCTCCGTTTTGGTCGAACCGCGCTGCCGCGGCATCATGCGCTTCAACCCCGCCATCGACGAGGTGCTGGAATTCGACGTCAAGAACCATCCCAGCCTGGGGGACTTCCTGAGGGTCGCCACGGAACTGCGCGAAAAAACCTTCGACCTGGCGCTCGCCTCGGGCACTTCCCCCGCCATTCCGCTCCTGCTCTTCCTGACGGGCGCTCCCCAAAGAATCGGCTACGCAGCCAGCTTCCTCTCCTTCCTTTTGACCGAGAAGGTTCCGCTATCGAAGGAGCAATACGCGGCGGAGATGTACTACGACCTGATCAAGAAATCGTGCCCCCTCGATTTCCGCCTGCCACAGATCCTGGTGGCCCCCGAAGAGACGGCCTGGGCACGGGCGTTCCTCGGGGAAACGAAGAAACCCGTCATCCTCTTTCACCCCGGGGTCAGCCAGATGGGGATCCGAAAAGGCATCCTCAAGAGCTGGCCGGCCGAGAAGTGGGCGAGCCTGATCGATCGAACGATCGAGAGGGGCTGCACCGCAGTCCTGGCGGGCGGCCCGGATGACGAGGAGGCCATCCTCGAGATCCGGGAGAAACTGACGTCTTCGCCTCTCGTCGCCGCCGGGGAAACCAAGGGAATCGGCCAGTTGGCCGGTCTGATCTCCGTAGCGGACGTTTTGGTGTGCGTCGATTCGGCCCCCATGCACCTCGCGGTGGCCGCCGGAACCCCGGTGGTGGCGATCTTCGGTCCCACCGACCCGAAAAAGCTCCTTCCCTCCGGAACGAGACATCAGGCGATCTTCGTACCCGGACTGGAATGTCGCCCCTGCCTCTGGTCCACCCGCTCCAAGAGTTGCCCCGAACTGTCCTGCCTGACGGGGATTACCGTGGAGATGGTGGAGACGGCCCTACTGAAAGTAGGCGTTTCCTAGTTCCAAGAAGCTTTTGGACTTGGAGAGCGGACTAAAACTTGTTACAATAGCGATGGCCGAATCCTGACCAGCCCTAGATTGGCTTTGATTCTGCTTTTCGGTACAAAGAAAGGATGGAAGGGTGGAAATGGGAAAGACGAAAGCCTTATCGCTGCTCGCGGCGGGGATGTTGCTGTTTTCAGCGACCGATGCCCACGCGGTGGAAGTGGATCCCCGCTACCTGATCACCCCCGGAAAAGGGGTCGGCGCCATCAAGCTCTCCATGCCTAAAAGTGCAGTCATGAAGCTTCTCGGCAATCCCAACTTCAGCCAAAAGGTCGCCCCCGATTTCTCCTTCGCTCAATGGGAGCGGCAGGGCCTCTTCGTCGGTTTCGACGGGGATTCGAGCGAAAACAAGGTCGTCCTGATTTCCGTCTCCAACCACAAGTTCTCCACCGAAAACGGCGCCAAGGTCGGCTTGAAGGTATCCCAACTCAAAAAACACTACCCCCTCGGAAAAAGAATGCCCGACGGCAAGAACATCACCGACTGGCATGACGATCGCCTGGGAATCGGTTTTATCCATCGCACCCACGGCAACACCCTGGTCAATCCCTCGGAAGACTGGGTTTGCGACGAGATCGACGTCTTCGCGGCCGCTCGAGTCGTGACCCCCGAGAACCCCCAAAAGTAAGTGTCGAGGCATGATTTTCGGGAGGCGGCCTCCCTAGACGGATGATCCCTTGTTGAAGCTAAACCCTTTCCTGATCCTCTTCCTGCTTCTCCTGCTTTCCGCTCCGGCGGCGGCAGGCCCGACCTACGGGATCGATGTCTCCCCGGACGAGACCAACATCGCGGTCTTCGCCATCTATCCTCGGTTGCTGGGTCGGACCGCCATCCCCGGTGGGATGAGGTTCGACCTTTCCACCAGCGGCAGGCGGACTTTCAAACTCAGTCGGGCCATCGAAAAAGGCCCCCTGAGTTCCCTTTCCATCAATCAGAAGGGCACCAAGATGCAAGTGGTCGTTCGCTGGCGCTTCCCGGTATCCATCACCTCATCCGTCGAGGGAATGCGACTGGTCATGAACGCCCGACACGACGTCACCCACAAAACCAAGATCGCCGTCCGGGACGGGACCGTCTTTCAGAGGATCTACAGCTGGACCCCCGCCGGCCCCGAGATGATCAACGTCCTGCGGCTGGATCTCAGCAAGGTCGCCCTCCGCCCCCAAGTGGCGGCGAATTTCAACCGCGAGACGGTTTCCAGCATCGCCAGGCGCTGGGGGGCGATCGCCGCCATCAACGGCTCCTTCTTCTCCATGAGCAACGGCCAGCCAATCGGCCTCCTGGTGCTCGACGGCCAGATCATCAGTTCATCCTTCTACAACCGCTCGGTCTTCGGGATCCGCCACGACGGCACCTGCTTCATCGACAATGCCCGCTTGCTTGCCGCGGTCTCCCTGGACAACGGGCGGGCCTTCGTCGCCAATGGCGTCAATCAGACGCCGGGCCGCAACCGAACCGTCCTCTACACCCACCACTACGGCAAGAAGACCAGGACCAAGCCCGATCCCAGCCGCCGCGAATTCGCCATCTCCCCCGACGGCACCGTCCTGAAGGCGGGGCTCGGCAACATGGACATCCCGAAGGACGGCTACGTCCTGAGCGCCCAGGGCACCGCCATCTGGAAACTCAAGAAATTCATCCGCATCGGCGCGCGAGCCCAAGTCTACACCAACCTGAACGGCATCTGGAAAGGCATCCGCCACGCCATCGGCGGCGGGCCCACCCTGGTCCACGAGGGGAAGGTCAAGGTGACGGCCACCCGGGAGCGCTTCAGCAAACAGCTCACCCGGGGAAGGGCGCCCCGTTCCGCCATCGGCTATGCCGGAAAAAACCAGGTCATCCTGGTGACCGTGGACGGCAGACAGTCCCGTTCGGCCGGAATGACCCTCTACGAACTGGCCCGCCTGATGCGCGATCTGGGAGCCAAGGAAGCCATCAACCTCGACGGCGGCGGCTCGACCACCATGTACCTGCGCGGTCACATCGTCAACTGGGTGTCCGGCGGTTCCGAAAGACCCGTCCAGAACGCCCTGCTGGTGACGGGAAAATAAAAGAAACGAATCGATTCCCGTAGAGACGCCCCCCGAGGCGTCTCTACCGTGTAATTTCGGCGTTTCCGGGCAACGCATCAACCTCAGGTGGTATACAGCACGAAGGTGCAGTACCCGAATTCTTTCAGGATGGACTGGGACAACATCCGGTAGAACCGGATCCGCTCCTCTTCCCCGAAGGGATCACGCGGCAAAACGAGAATAACCCGCTTATGGGCGTCCTGCACCTCGATGCGGATCTCCTGACTGAGGATCCCCCTCGCTTCGATTGGAAGGACCGCTTCGGCGATGCGCCGGATGCCTTGCTTCAGACGCTTCAAGGGATCCGTCATTTTTCCCTCCCCGCGGCGCTAACCGCACCCTCATCTTCGCAAATCTTAACAGATTCGTCAACGACTGGGGAGGGAAAAAAAGCTCAGCCCTCGGGGCTGAGCTCCAGGTTGTCGATGAGCCGCACCTTGCCCAGGTAGGCCGCAACGAGCATCCGGGCAGGCCGGTCGACGCGCGCGACCGGCGCGAGGCTCTCGGGATCGACGATGGCCAGGTAATCCAGCCGGAAGGGGGATGAGCGGAGATTTTTCTCCATCGCTTCCAGGAGGACGGCAACCGAGGTTTCTCCCGAGGCGAGGCGTTGCCGGCCCAGGCTCAAGGTTCGGTAGAGCAGGGGCGCGATCTCGCGGCTCTCGGGGTCGAGATAGGCGTTACGCGAACTCATGGCCAGTCCNNAGCTTGGCGACCACGGTGGTGACCCCCCGGTAGTGACCGGGCCTCCGCTCTCCCTCCCACCGGCTCGATATTTCCTCCACCTCGACGAAGCTCGAGAAGTTTTTCGGATAGAAATCGATGGCCTCGGGGACGAAGACCAGGTCGGCATTGGCCTTCTCCGCCAAAGCCAGGTCGCGCTCCAGGTCGCGCGGGTAANNTAGCCCATGGTGGGAACGAAGCCGAGCGAGCCCTCAAATTCGGCGCGGGCTCGACGAACCTCTTCATTGGTCCTCGCGACGAACATTTTCAGGCCTCCCTCGAAGCGAGATCTTCGATTTTTTCGTTTTCTTCGAGCAGAAAACGCTTGCTCCTGACGTCCTCGACGTAGCGGGAAGCGGCAGAGAGGATGTCCGCTCCGACCTCGGCGTAACGCCTGGCATGTCNNCTCGAGCACCTTGGCGTCGTCGATCAATCGGGCGGCCTCCTCGGGCGTGCGCCCCTGGATGCGGTAACCGCCCAGCTGGTGGATGGACTGGGGCGTGAGACCGATATGCCCCATGACGGGAATGCCGCACTGCGTCAGCTTCTGGACGGTGAGGGCGAGGGTCCTTCCGCCTTCAAGCTTCACGGCCTGAGCGCCCGCTTCCTGGATCAGGCGCCCNNCGTAGATCGGCCACCACCATGGCCTTCTGGGAACCGCGGCAAACCGCCTTGGTATGGTGGATCATCTCTTCCAGGGTGACGCAGGTGGTGTCGGGATAGCCAAGCACCACCATGCCCAGGCTGTCCCCGACCAAAAGGACGTCCGCACCCGCCTCGTCGAGAATGCGGGCGGTCGGGAAGTCGTAGGCCGTCAGCATGGCGATGGGGGTGCGGCCTTTTCTGGACCTCAGGTCCCTGGTGGTGAGGCGCATCAATGATGCCCCTCGGAACGCTCGTTGCGCAGGGTCCCGTCGGCTCGCAACTCGACGATGCGGTTCTTTTCGTCGACGTAGACCAGTTTCGGATTGAGGGTCCGGGCATCGGTCTCATCGAGTTGCTGGTAGCTCAGGAGGATGACGACGTCGCCCTTTTGAACCAGATGAGCAGCCGCACCGTTGATGCAGATCTCTCCGGATCCGGACTGTCCCTGGATCGCATAGGTCTCCAGGCGGTTGCCGTTGGTCACGTCGAGGACGTGGACCTTCTCGAACGGCAGCACGTCGGCCGCCTTCATCAGCACCGGATCGATGGTCACGCTTCCCTCGTAGTCGAGGCGAGCCTCGGTCACGGTCGCGCGATGGATCTTCCCCTTCAGCATCGTTCGCAAAATATTTCCTCTCCTCGCAATAAGGCCGCGATTTCCTCGGCCCTGGTCGTGGGCAGGTCTTCCTTGGTCAGTGACAGCGTCGCCTCTGACAGGCAACGGTAAAAATCGACTTCCCCGGGAAAGGATTCCCGCAGACAATCGAGATGCCTTCGAATCGTTCCCGCATCCCCCCGGGCGATCGGCCCGGTCAAGGAGGAGTTGGAGATCGTCCCTTGCAACAAAGGGCGCAAAGTTCTATCCGCCTCTTCGGAGGAAAACCCGGCTTTCGCCAGGATTATTTTCGCCTTCTCGAAAAGGGTGAAGGAGAAATTCGAGAGGATCGAAGCCGCCAAATGAACGAAAATCTTCTGCTCGGAGTTCACAGGGCNNACAGGGCGGGGGAGGGCTCCCAGGGCTTCGGCCAAAGAAAACAATTCCGTTTCGAACGGGGGGAAGGCGGAAACGTTGACCGTGATTCCCTGCCAGGAAGTCTCTTTTCCCTTGAAGGACTGCATGGGATGGAAAGCGCCGATCTGGGCACCGTCTTTTCGGGCCTTTTCAAGGATCTCCAGCCCCAGTGCCCCGGAGCAATGAACCACTTTTTTTTCTTTCCAGAGATGACTTTGGACGAAACCCTCGAGCGCATCGTCGGGGAGAGTCAGAAAAAGGAGAGCGCAGGACTCGATGAATTCGTTCATTTTTTCGCTGCGATCGATCCCCGTCGCCTCGGCCCCCGCGAGCGCCAAAGAAGCGACGAGCGAACTGCCCAGCTTGCCCGTCCCGATGACCCCGATCACGCTTTCGCCCTCAACAGGGAAGTCAATCGATCGACCAGGCGCTCCGCGACCTCCTGCTTCGTCAGGACCGGCAGCTCTTCGCTCCCACCGGCGTCGAGGAAGAAAACCTTGTTGGTATCTCGGTCGAAGCCCGAGTCGCTCCGGGTGATGTCGTTGGCCACGATCAGGTCGAGGTTCTTCCTCAGCCTTTTCTTTTCGGCGTTCGGGAGCAACTCCTCGCTCTCGGCGGCGAAACCGACGCGCAGGTAGTCGCCCCGGAAGGACGCGAGCAGATCGGGGTTCGGCACCAGCTCGAGGCAGAGGTTTTCCCCGTTTTTCTTGATCTTCCGGGAGGAAACTTCGATTGGGCGGTAGTCCGCGACCGCCGCGGCCATGACCAGGGCGGAGGCCCCCTTCAGGGCCTTGTCCATGGCCTCGGCCATTTCTTGGGCGGTTTCGACGGGAAAGAACTCGGACCCAGAAGGGGGCAAGAGGGCGCTCGGGGCAGAGATCAACTTTACCCTCGCTCCGCGTCGCAACAAGGCTTGGGCGATCGCATACCCCATCTTTCCGCTGGAGCGGTTCCCGAGAAAACGCACGGGATCGAGNNCGGCCCGTTCCCGTGGTTCCGCAGGCCAAACGTCCCGTTCCCGGCTCGATCACCCGCATCCCCCTTTTTCGGACGATCTCGAGGTTTTCCTGCGTCACCCCGTTTTCGTACATCCCCGAGTTCATGGCGGGGGCCAGCAGGACGGGAGCGGAGGAAGCGAGGACGGTCGAGGAAAGGAGGTTGTCGGCGAAACCATGGGCCAGCTTGGCCAGGGTGTTGGCGGTCAAGGGGGCGATGAGGATGAGGTCGGCCCGGTTGGCGAGCGAGATGTGACCGATCTCGCTTTCCTTGAGCAGGGCGAACATTTCGAGGGAAACGGGCCTTCCCGTCAGGGCCTGAAAGGTCAGAGGGCGCACGAACTCGGTGGCCGCCGGGGTCATGACCACGTCGACCTCGGCGCCGGCCTTGACCAGNNTTTTCCGTTCAAAGGATAATTCATCTATTTTGCTCGCAGAAGAAAGACAAGCCCCGCAGGGTCAACAGGGGATCGACGAAATCGAATTGCCCGCAGTGCTCGGAGATCTTCCGGCTGAAGCCGCCGGTGGCTATCACCAGGGGTCTTTCCTCGCATCCGGAGGAAATGCGGAGAATGAGGCCCTCCAGCATTCCGAGGAAGCCGAAAGTGATGCCGGACTGCAGGGCTGCGTTGGTATCCCTTCCGACGGGATTCGGCAGAGTATTTCCTTCGAAGGGAGTGATTTCGGGAAGCTGGGCGGTCCGATGGGAAAGGGACTTCGCGAGNNCGACCACCAGCAAATCTTTTTTCCCATCCCCGTAGAGGCGATGGGCGGCGAGGGCGTTGACGATCCGGTCGGCGCCCAGGGTCTCGGGAGATTCGACGTCCAGGGAAATCCCCAGATTCTTCTCGCAGCTCACGAAAAGGAGGGGGACCGAGTCGAAAAGGCGGGTCAGGGCGGTCTCGAGATTTTTCGCGACCTCGGGGACCACGCTGGCCAGGGCGATCGCCTTGATCCGGGAGAGGTCGGGAAGACGTTCCGAGAGAAGCGATTCGATTTCCTCGGGCTTCCGGATCGGATCGCTCGTCAGACGCCAGGGAGGCAGGATCTCCTGGCCGGCGGCGAGTGCGAGAACGGTATGGGTGTTGCCTACGTCAATCAGCAATAGCATGGCGTCCTCATTTTAGCATGGCTACTTGGGGTCATGGATAGAAGCATCGCTTGAGCGGGAAGCGGTAAAGCGGCTATAATAAAGGTGGCGTGGCTTGTAGAGAGGAGCGTGGCGTGGAAACCTTCGTCAATTTGGACACCTGGCGCGGCGTCGCGGTCCTGCTCAACCTTTTCACCTTCTTTTTCGCCTTCGCGGCCTTTTCGGTCGGCTTGCTGATCGCGGGAAGGATCAAACAAGCACTCGGTAGCGAGTTGCTTTCCGGCGTGGTGAACGGCTTCCTCTTCGCCGCGGGCGGGCTGACCCTGCGCTCTCTGGCCATCGTCCTCTACCTCCTGCGCGCTCTCGACCCCCTTTTCTCGGTGGTGATCAGCGACCTCTCGACACTTTTCATGGGCGCTTCCCTCTTCTACGTCTACGTCCTCTTTGAGCGCCATCTCAAGAGCCTGAAGTGAAGACGGCCTTTTTCGACTGCTTCGGCGGGGCCAACTGCGAAATGCTCCTGGCCGCCCTGATCGACGCCGGAGCCCCCTTCGAGCGCCTGAAGGAAGGTTTGGCCTCCATGCCCCTGGACGGTTACCGCTTCGAACAAAAGAAAGAAGCGGTGAGGGGAGTTTCCAGTTCGAGACTGCATATCGAGCAGACCAGCGAACAGCCGGCCCGCTTCATGAGAGAGATCGCCGGCATCATTCTGAAGGGAAAGATCCCCAACCCCGTGCAGGAGCGGGCCCTGAGGATTTTCCACCGATTGGCCATGGCCGAGGGAAAAGTGGNNGAACGGGGCCATCCGGGAAATCCTCACCGTCGTCGGGGTCAGCCTGGCGATGAGCCTTTTGGAGATTTCCTCGGTGGCCGCCTCTGCCATTCCCTTGGGCAAAGGAAGGATCGAGACCCCGCGCGGAATCCTGCCTTTGCCGCTGCCCTCGGTGCTGGAATTGCTGAAAGACGTCCCCGCCTTCGACAACGGCGAAGAGGGAGAAATGATCGATCCGGCCGGAGCGGCTATTTTGGCGACCCTTTGCCGCTCGTTCGGAAAAGCCCCTTCCCTCACCCTGGCTGGTCAGGGTTACGGAGCGGGCGAAAATTCGAGGCTTCTCCGGGTGGTGGTGGGCTCGGTCGGAGAGAACTCGGCTTCCGACACGGTCGGGGTGCTCGAAACCAACATCGAGGACACCAACCCCCAGTTCTACGAGGACATCCTGGAAAAGCTGCTCGAAGCGGGCGCGCTGGACGTCTTCCTCTCCCCCGTCGTGATGCAGGGAGGACGCCAGGGGGTCAAGTTATCCGCCATGGTTCCGCCCGACCGACAGCAAGCCTGCACCCAGATCATCTTCACCGAGACCACCTCGGTCGGCATCCGCTACTACCAGGCCGAAAGGCAGACGCTGGACCGTGAAGTCATCCCCATCCGGACCGATTTCGGTAAGATAAAGGTGAAGGTGGCGCGCCAGATGGGCTCCATCGTCAACCTGATGCCCGATTATTCGGATTGCCTGAGCGCCTCCCGCTCCAAGGGAGTTCCCCTCAAACAGGTCTGGCAAGCCGCTTTCGCCGGCGCCTTCAGCCAGGGCCAACTGGTTCCCTAGAAGCCTTCGACGATTGAAAGGAAGCCCATGCGTTTTTCCGAAGGGGCCCTGCTGGAAAACCACCTGATGTTCCTGGCCACCCACCGCGGAGCCCTGCTAGGTTTCGGGGATTGCGTCCTCCTTCAGAGCGATCGCGAAGAATTCACCTTCGCTTTCGTCGGCCCCGAAGCCAACCTGAATCACCTGGAAACCTTCAATTCTTTCCAGCTTTTGCCCGGAGCCCCGGAACCCGAGGGCTTCACCCGGCAGGGCGGAACCTCCTACATGGTCTACGAAGGGGACGTGAATTCCTTGAAGGACGGGCCGGACGTCCTGAGGTCCGAGAGCCTGGCCGATTTCGAGGTCTTCAGCTGGGTACAGGCGAGAGGCTTCGTTCCCGACGACGAGGACTACGCCTTCTGGCATCCCTGGCTGCGCCAAGCCAATATGCACAACCTGGGCAACCCCGATCAATCTTTCTACGTGGCTTCCCTGGGGGAACCGGTCGGGACCGCCCTCCTGCTCGTCCACGAGGGGATCGGGGGAATCTACGCCGTAACCACCCTGGAAGCCTTCCGAAAAAAGGGGATCGGCACCGCGCTCCTGAAACGGGCCATCCTGGACGCCCGGGCGAGGGGATGCCACACCATCACCCTTCAGGTCGATGAGGGCTCATACGCCGAGACCCTCTGCCGGAAGCTGGGTTTCAGAACCGTCTTCTCCACCCGGTGCTTCGTCCGGTAAAAGGAGAGAATTTTGAAAACTGATCTTCGCGCCGAGAAACGATCCCTGAAACGTTTTATCGTAGAGTACATGGTTCAAACCGGTTTCGGTATCAAGAGTCTTGAAAAAACCTATTCCGCCGACGTCTCGATCACCGGAATACGCCTCGCTCTCAATAAGCGTCTTCCCATATCCCAGCGCAGACTGGAATGTCGCGTCTTCATCGAGAATCAAAGCTTCTTCGTCGTCGCCGAGATCATGTGGCGTGCCGGGAAGTGGATGGGGACGCGCTTCATCGCTCCGAGCAAAGACCTTCAGGTGGCGATCGCTCTTCTCTTGGGAAGTCGGATCATCCACCAGAGCGGTCTTCCCGGCGGTAAGACCGCAACTGGCCGGCCCCGGCCATCCTCATCCCGCCTCGATGAAACCGATCTCACCGAAAAATGGCTCTCGAGAGGGATGAAAGCCACCGATCCCCATGAGAAGTGGATCGATCGGCGAAGTCATTAGTGCTGTGTCAAGGAAAGGGTCAGTGAGGTCCGGGCGATCCGAGACGTCGCGAGAANNGGATTCATTTTCCCGTTTCTTTGCCGAAGGATTCCGCCAAATCGAAACCGAGCGCCCGGCAAAGCTTGATCTCGGCGATCGCCATATCGCTCTGGGCCTGGACGGCGTTGTCGCGCGCCAAGGTCAGGGTGTTCTGGACGTCGATCAGCTCGAGCTGGGTGGAAAGCCCCAGGGCATACCTTCTCACCGCGATGCGGTAGGCCTCATTAGCGGCCAGAGAGCCTTCCTGAGCGGCCTGGAATCGGCTGTTCGCTTCTTGGCTCGACTGGACCTCCTGGCGGATATCCAGTTCGGCAGATTGCTTGAGCTGTTCCAAAAGCTCGCTTTCGGCAGCGGTGTCGGCCTGGGCGGAGCGCAGGCGACTGCTGCTCTTGAAGCCGTCAAAGAGGGGCCAGTTCACGCTCACCCCCGCGAAGAGGTCGCCCCCATCCAGGTTTCTCTGACTGTAGCGTCCGGTGGCGTTGAGTCCCGGCAAGGAAGAACTTTTCTCGACCTCCTGCCTTTCCTTCCCTATCGCTACCTTGAGGACTTGGGCGGCTATTTCGGGCCGGCGCTCCAGGGCGGGGACGAGATCGATATCGAAGGAGTGGGGCGGCAGGACGGTGTTCTGGAGGAGGGGGCGATCGCCCAGGGGAAGGTTGATCTGATTTCCGAGAGCCAGTCTGGAGAGAACCACCTGGTTGCGGGCCTGGACGAGGGAGACCCGGGCATTGGCGAGGCGGGCCTTCAGAAGGAGGACCTCGGAGCGGGTCCCGCTTCCGGCCTTCAGGCGAAGCTCTCCCAGGCGCAGGTGCTCCTGCGCCTGCTTGAAAGCGTCGTCGGAAAGACCTGCCAGGGCCTCGCGACGGAGTACCTGGAAGTAGTTGACGGCGGCGCCTTCCATGGCTTCCTGCTCGCTTTGCAGCAGGGCCATCTTCGCGATCTCGAATTGAGAGGCGGCGATGCCCTGGACGTGGCGGGTGGCGTCGAAGTCGAACAACAGTTGGTTCAGGAAAAGACTGGTATCCACCCCGTCGCCGGGATTCTTCGGTCGGTTGGTCGCCGTGAGGCCTCCCCCGGTCTGCAAGGAGAGCGAGGGCCAGGATGAAGCCCTCGCGGATTCTTTTTGGGCCTCGAACGACAAAAGCCGCTGCCGGCTGCCGAGCACGGAATGGCTGTGACTGCGGGCCATCTGCAACACCTCGGGAAGCTTCAGCGCTTCCTGGGCCGAGGTGGGAACGGCCAGGAAAAGAAGGGTCAGAATAGCGGCGAACGGGCGTAAACAGGGCATTTGCGTTCCTCTAAAGTTTGCTCCGTGAACCTCCATATCGTAGAATAGTTTGGCGCTTTATTCAATGTCCGCAACTCGATGGAGGATTCTTTTGCTCATTTTTGCCCGAAAAACCTCGCTTTCGAGAAGAGCCCTTCTGCTGCTTCTGCTGCCCGCCCTGATTTCCGCCTGCCACTCCCGAAAGCAAGAACCCAAGAAGCGTGCCGCCCTGGTCACCGTGGCCAAGGTGATCGAAGCCGATATTCCTCTCCAAGTTCGCTGCATCGGAAACGTGGAGGCTTTTTCCAGCGTGGCAGTGCGCTCTTCGATGAGCGGCGAGCTGAAAAAGGTCTGCTTCGAGCAGGGGCGGGAGGTCAAGAAGGGACAACTGCTTTTCTCGATCGATCCCCGGCTCCCGATGGCGGCCCTGCGGCAGGCCGAGGCCAATCTGGCCAAGGATCGGGCGCAGGAGCGGAATGCCTCTTTGCAATACCGGCGCTATGAAGCCCTTTTCAAGGATGGGGGCGTTTCCCGCGAGCAGTTCGATCAACTGACCACCAACCTCGATGCCCTACGCTCGACGGTCGATTCCGATAGGGCCTCGCTCGAAAACGCGCGGACTCAGTTGAGCTATGCCTCGATCACCTCCCCCATCGACGGGCGTACCGGGAGCTTGCTGGTGAACGAGGGAAATCTCGTCAAGGCCAACGACACCACGGCCCTGGTGGAGATCCATCAATTGAAGCCGATTTTCGTTTCCTTTTCTCTGCCCCAGCAGGGGTTCTCCCAGCTACAGCGTTACCGGGCCGCCGGTCAAATCACGGTGAGCGCTTCCCCCCAGGACGGAGGAAGCCCATCGAAGGGCATTTTGTCCTTTTTGGACAACGAGATCGACCGGACTACCGGCACCATCCGCCTGAAGGCCACCTTCCCCAATGCCGAACAAAGGCTCTGGCCCGGACAGTTCGTCGAGGTATCCCTCCACCTCGCCACCCAGCGGAATGCCGTGCTGGTTCCTTCCTCCGCCGTCCAGGTCGGCCAGAAGGGGAAATACGTTTTCGTGCTGAAAAAGAACACGGTGGTGAATCGGGACATCGAAACCAGCCGGAGCTGGAAAGGCCTCGAGGTGGTCGATAAGGGACTGGCGAAGGGGGAGACCGTGGTCACGGACGGCCTGATGCAGCTCGAACCCGGCAGCGAAGTGAGAGTCCAAGGAAGGAAGAAATGAACCTTTCCGAGATTTTCATCCGCCGGCCGGTGATGACCACCCTGCTTTCGGTAGCCATCCTGCTCTTCGGTTGCCTCGGCTACAGCCTCCTGCCGGTCAGCAATCTCCCCAACGTGGAGTTCCCCACCATCCAGGTCAGCGCGGGCTTGCCCGGAGCGGGGCCGGAAACCATGGCGGCGGCGATCGCCATTCCGCTGGAACGCCAGTTCGCGACCATTCCCGGCTTGGAATCGATGACCTCCAGCAGCGGCCAGGACAGCACCCAGATCACCCTGCAGTTCGCCCTGGATCGCTCCATCGACGCCGCGGCCCAGGACGTGCAGACGGCGATAGCCGCCGCCCTGCGCCGCCTGCCCCCGGGGATGCCGACCCCGCCGACCTTCCGAAAGGTGAACCCGGCGGAAATGCCCGTTCTCTTCCTGGATCTGAACTCGAAGGTGTTGCCCCTCTCGAGCGTCGACGAGTACGCCCAGACTGTGGTGGCCCAGAGGGTCTCCACCATCAGCGGAGTCGCCCAGGTCCAGGTCTATGGCTCGCAGAAGTACGCGGTGCGCGCCCAACTCGATCCCGCCGCCCTGGCCTCGCGCGGCATCGGCGTGGAGGAGGTGGCGCAAGCCATCCAGCAGGGAAATTCCAACCAACCCACCGGCACCCTCTACGGGAAAAACAAGACCTTCGCGGTCGAGTCCAACGGACAGCTCACCGACGCCGCCGCCTACCGCCGGCTGATCGTGGCCTACCGCAACGGGGCCCCGATTCGTTTGCAGGAGTTGGGAAACGTCATCGACAGCGTGGAGAACGACAAGGTCGCGAGCTGGTACAACGGCAGCCGCGGCGTGGTGCTGGCCATCCAGCGCCAGCCGGGGACCAATACCATCCAGGTGGTGGACTCCATCCAGAAGGTCCTCCCCGCCCTGCGCGCCCAGCTTCCCGCCTCGGTCAAGCTCGACCTGGTCTACAACCGGGCCAATTCGATCCGGGCCTCGGTGCATGACGTGCAGTTCACCCTGCTCCTGACCATGGGGCTGGTGATCCTGGTGATCTTCCTTTTCCTGCGAAACCTGCCCGCCACCCTCATTCCCAGCCTGGCGCTTCCGGTCTCGATCCTGGGGACCTTCGCCGTCATGTCCCGATTGGGCTTCAACCTGGACAACCTCTCCCTGATGGCCCTCACCCTCTCGACCGGCTTCGTCGTCGACGACGCCATCGTCATGCTGGAGAANNGACGACGCCATCGTCATGCTCGAAAACATCGTTCGCCACGTCGAGAAGGGGGACAGTCCGCTCGAAGCGGCGCTCAAGGGTTCCAGGGAGATCGGCTTCACCATCCTCGCGATGACCATTTCCCTGGTTGCCGTCCTCGTCCCCATCCTCTTCATGGGGGGGATCCTCGGCCGCCTCCTGAACGAATTCGCCGTCACCATCGGGGCGGCCATCCTCGTTTCCTGCTTCGTTTCCCTCTCCCTCACCCCCATGCATACGAGCCGTTTCCTGCGCTCCGGCGAGAAAAAGCCTCCGCGAAGCTTCGGCTTTTTCGAGGGGACCCTGCGTTTGTACGAAAAGGCACTCGCTTTCGTCCTGAGGCACCAAAAAGCCGGGCTTTTCTTCACCTGGGGCCTGGTCCTCGTTACCGCCGGCTTATTCGTTCTGGTCCCCAAGGGCCTGATTCCGGTCGAGGACATCGACCAGATTTCCGGGAGCACGGAGGCCATCCAGGGGATCTCCTTCCCGGACATGATCAAGCACCAGCAGGCCATCGCCAGGATCCTCGAGCAAGACCCCAACATCGCCGGGTTGGTCTCCAGTGTGGGCTCGGGCGGCAGGAACAGCGGGGGAAACTCCGGCTCTTTCGTCATCCGCCTGAAACCCCGCTCCCAGCGTCGCCTGGACTCCGAGGCGATCATCAAGGGCTTGCGCCCGAAGTTCGCCAAGGTGCCGGGCATCAAGGTCTTCCTGCAAACCCCTCCTTCCATCCGGATAGGGGGGCAATCCTCCAAGAGCCTGTACCAGCTGACCCTCAAGGGCACGGTATTGAGCGAACTCTACAAAGCGACCCCGCTGCTGGAAGAGAGGATGCGGGACCTCCCCGAACTGCTGGACGTGACGAGCGATCTGGAGGCCAGCAACCCCGTGCTCAAGGTGGAGATCGATAGGGAGCGGGCCTCCGCCCTCGGAGTGACCGCCCAGCAAGTCGAGAGCACCCTCGGCAACGCCTACGGGACCAGACAGGTCTCCCAGATCTACCGTCCCACCAACCAGTACGTCGTCATCCTGGAAATCGACCCCAAGTACCAGGATCCCGCTTCGCTCTCCCTGCTCTACGTGCGCTCATCCCTCGGAAACCTGGTGCCCATCGGCTCGATCGCCTCCTTCACCCAGGAGGTGGGGCCGGCCAAGGTGACCCACCTCGACCAGTCGCCCTCGACGACCCTTTCCTTCAACCTCAAGCCGGGGGTCTCGCTCGGCCAGGCCACGGCAATGATCAACAAGCTGGCCTATGAGACCTTGCCTTCATCGGTACAAGTGACCTTCCAGGGTTCGGCCAAGCTCTTCGAATCCTCGGTGGGGGGGTTGGGGTGGCTGCTTTTGCTGGCGGTGGGCGTGATCTACCTGGTGCTGGGCATCCTCTACGAGAGCTTCATCCACCCTCTCACCGTCCTTTCGGGATTGCCCTCCGCCGCGGCGGGCGCGCTCCTGACCCTGCTCTCGTTCGGGATGGAACTGAACCTCTACGGTTTCGTGGGGCTGATCATGCTGATAGGGATCGTGAAGAAGAACGCGATCATCCTGATCGACTTCGCCCTGGGTCTCCAGAAAGAGGGGGAGAGCGCCACGGTGGCGATTCACCAGGCGTGCCTGGTGCGATTCCGTCCGATCATGATGACCACCATGGCGGCCTTGGCGGGCGCTCTGCCGATCGCCCTCGGGCTGGGTGCGGGCGGAGAGGCGCGTCAGTCCCTGGGCTTGGTGGTCTTCGGCGGACTGCTGGTTTCGCAGCTTTTGACCCTTTTCCTGACGCCGGTGGTCTTCATCGCCCTCGACTCCCTCGGAAAAAAGAAGCCTTCCCCCGGGCTATTCATTTCGCCCAAGGAAGTGAGTCCCCTTTGACCGAGGCTATTCCCCTCCCGCTGCCGTAGGATCTTTCCCTGAGGTTCGGGCCGAGGACGAATGCTATAATGAGGGGGAATGTTCAAGCGCAAATGCAATAGTTTGAGGAGCACCATGATCGAGATGGTAGTGTCGGGGATCGTCCTCGAGCCCCAATCGAAAAACCCGATCGTCGTCCTGAAGGATCGAGAGAACCGTCGAGCGCTCTTGATATGGGTGGGAGAACCCGAAGCCAATGCCATTCTGCTTGGGCTCGAGAAGATCGCGACCCCGCGCCCCATGACCCATGACCTCCTGAAGGCGGTGCTCGAAACCCTCAGCGGAACCGTGAAAGGGGTACGCATCTCCTCCATCAAGGAGAACACCTTCTACGCCGAACTGGAGGTCGAGCAGGAAGGAAAGCAGTTCCTGATCGATGCCCGCCCCAGCGACGCGATCGCCTTGGCCCTGCGCTACGGAGTGGTCATCAAGGTGGCCGAGGACGTGGTCTCCCAGAGCGCGGTGCCCATCAATCAGGCCAAGGAGGAAGAAGAAACCGAGCAGTTCCGCCGCTTCATCGAAAACATCAAGCCCAGCGACTTCGGGAAGCAACGAGGGGAATAGCTCTCGCCCCTCCCGAAGGAACCTTCGAGGAGGGGACATGCAGCGAATTCTCTATCCGACACTGGGAGAAGAGGAACTGATCAGGAAGGCGCAAGCCGGCGACCGAAGGGCCGAGTCCCATCTACTGCTTCGCTACCGTCCTCTGGTCAAGCAAAGGATTCTTTCCTACTACCTCCTGGGCGCCGAGAAGGACGACCTTTTCCAGGAAGGAATGATCGGTCTCCACAAAGCCGTCAGGGACTTCGATCCCCACCGGGCGGCTTCCTTCAAACACTTCGCAGCCCTCTGCGTCCTCCGCCAGATCCTCACCGCGGTGAAGGCCGCCAACCGCCAGAAGCACGCTCCCCTGCTCGGATACTCCCCCCTTTCGACCGATGGGGAAGAGCTCGAGGGCACCCTCTCTTCCGACCCCGACGACGAGATCCTCAAGAAGGAAGGAGTGGAGTGGATCAAGGAAATCCTCTCGAAGCATCTCAGTCACTTCGAATGGCAGGTCTTCGCCCTTTATCTCAAGGGCCTCAGCTACGAGGAGATCTCCAAGAACCTCCACCGCAACAGCAAGGCCATCGACAACGCCCTCACCCGCATTCGCGAGAAAGGGCGTGGGTTGAGGATACAGACCATGCTTCCCTAGGAGACGAGGGCCTCCAGGTCTTTTTCGAGTTCCTTGGTCTGGGCCAGAATCTTTTCGAGCTTTTCAGCGGTCACCTTCGCCCATTCCGAGTCGGTGATGGGGCCCAGGCTGGAGCGGATGGATAGGGCGGCTCCCCGGATGGCGGCGATGCAGACCATGATCGCGGTCGCGGCATCCGGGCGCAGGCCGGAATAGCCGTAGCGGATGACGGTTTCCGCCAACTGCAGGATCTCGAAAGCGTACTGGGCAATCAAAAGAGGCACCTGAACGTAGTTCTTCAGGGCGATCTGGATGCAGTCGTTGCGGATCTTCTGTTCCTCGCTCGAGGACTGGGGCAGGGAGTGGGCCTGGGAAAGACGGTTGTGGGCCTGGGCTTCCTGGTCGATGATCGACTGCAGTTGATCGCTGAGGTGAATGGCCCGGTTCGAGACCCGCAGCATTTCCTCCCTGACCGGTTCGTGCTCGTCGCGGTTGGCCGTCAATCGGCCGACCATGCTCACCAGCGAGGCGGCGGTTGCCCCCATGAGCGCGCACATGGNNGGCGATCGAACCGGGAACCAGAGAGGCGTTGGCCACGCTGTTCAAGAGCTCCTCGATGGGGAGACGATAGGATGGTAGACGGTCGACTTTCTCCAAAACCTTCCTCTTTCTTCGATTTTCCCATTATAACACGTCCCCATCGGGTGCCTGTGACAGAGAGCGCTTGCTTGCTCCCTTGAAACCCTATAGAATCGAACACGAACAGGCACTCGCTCGTCAATAAGGTATAGAACACTGCCCGAACATCTNNAGGAGAAGGAAATGAAGGCAAACCGTCTTTTCGCCGCCGGGATCTTCGCCCTGATGGGACTCGGTCTCATGGCCGGCTGCCCGGCCACCACCCCCACCGCCACCACCCCCGAGACTCCCACGGTCAGTGCCTTCAAGGGTACCATCAAGTTCGGCGGCGAGACCAAAAGCGGCCTTACCCTCGGCCTCAAACAGAAGTCCGGAACAGATACCTGGCAGAGGCTGACCACCACCACTACCAGCGCCAGCAACGGCACCTACTCCTTCAAGGATCTCGCCAACGGATCTTACCAGGCGCTGTATGATGACGGTGGGCAAACCGTCACCGAAGCCGACGTCAATACTGCGGGAATCTACGTCACCGATCCCATCGAGGTGAGTTCAACGCAGGCCTCTACACCGGTCATCGATTTCGACATCTACTGGCCCGTCAACCCCAACCCTGCCCCCAACGCCACCTTCACCGTAGGCCAAAGCTTCGCCTGGTCATCGAACACCAACGCCTCCGGTGCCCAGTACCAGATCCTGGTGGCCAACAGCGGAAAAACCTCCTTGTGGTCCTCCGCCTGGGGGACCAACAACACCGTCGCCTGGAACGGGAAGCAAGGCTCCGAGACGAGCACCCCGGCCGGAACAGACGTGACCGCCGGCTCCTATCTCTACCAGATCAAGTTCCGCAAGGCGGGCGGCACCTTCGGCGGCGGCAACTTCTACGGGCAGACCAAGTGGATCCCCTTCACCCTCAACCGCTAGGAAAATAACGAATCTCGGAGGCCCGGCGAAAACCGGGCCCTTTTTATAAATCATTTCTTTAACATCTCTTCATCTTTTTATGTTATGATGGGCGGGTGACAAGGCTCGCAGAAGGAGATGGAAGAATGGAAATGAAACGTTTGATCGGAATGGGCCTGGTTTCCCTTCTCGGGATGGGTTTGCTGTCCGGTTGCCCGACGTCCGGGACCACCACCCCCGACGTTCCCACGGCCAGTTCCCTCAAGGGCAAGGTGATGTTCCAGGGCACCGGCAAGAGCGGCTTGACCGTTCGCCTCAAGAGGTATGACGGCGCGAACTGGGCCACCATCGATACGACCTCCACCACCGCCAACGACGGAAGCTATTCCTTCAAGGACCTGGCGAACGGCAACTACCAGGCCTTCTACGACGACAAGGGCGAGGTGGTCTCGGCAGCCGACGTCAACACCGCCGGCGCCTACGTAACGGACCCCAAGGAAGTTTCTTCCACCCAGGGTTCGACCCCGACGATCGATTTCGACGTCTACTGGCCCGTGAATCCCAACCCGACCCCCAACGCCGCCTTCAACGTCAATCAAAGCTTCAGCTGGGCGCCCAACCCCAACGCTTCCGGCGCCGAGTATCAGGTTCTGGTGGCTGATTCCGGAAAATCCGGCCTCTGGTCGTCGGGCTGGAGTAGCGCCAATTCGGTCGCCTGGAACGGCAACCGGGGCACCGAAACCAATTCCCCCACCGGCACCGAAGTCGCCGGCGGCAGCTACTTCTACCAGATCAAGTTCCGCAAAGCGGGCGGCACCTACGGCGGCGGCAACTTCTACGGGCAGACCAAGTGGATCCCCTTCACCTTCAGCCGCTAAAAATCGAGAGAACAAAACCTCCGCCCGGGCGGAGGTTTTATTTTTGCTTCATCCCCCTAATATTTCCGCTTGATCTTCCGATGTAATACTAGGGCTCGTCGGGAGATTAAGATCGCTGCCTCAGGGCGGGAGGGGGAGATCATGGCTACAAGGAAAGTTTGCCCCATTTGCGGGGAAAAAAGGACTCGAGGAAACGACCACCATTCCTGCATCGAGAACGACAGACTCATCGCCCGTCTTTGGAGCGATCAGCCCACCCTGCGGACCCTGCGAACCCTCCTCGATATCACCAGAAGCTTCGAACCCGTGAATTCGGGGCTGTAAAAAAGGCGGTCCACTCGGACCGCCCTTTTTTTAGACTTCGACCAGTCGCGGTCCTTTTCGGCGCAGGTTGTTGAGGAAGACCTCCAACCGATCGTTGACCTGGCCGTTGCCGTCGTACATCAGGTTGACGATCGGCACTCCCCAATCGTTCTTCTGGAAGATGGCGGAGGTGAGGGTGCCCGGCATGCAACCGAAGGGGGCGCAGTTGACGATGAGGTCCACCACCTCGGAGAACTTCGCGGCCCTTCCGATGGTCAACAAGGTCTCGCCATGGTGGTTGAAGGGCAAGACTTTCCTGCCCAGTTTGATGACCTCGTCGATGGAGGGCTCGTGGCGGTCTTTGAGGAAATCTCCCGCGAAGCGCATCCAGTCCTCTTCGACGGCGGTGAGGAAGAGGTTCTCGACCAGGCTGCTGCCCCGATCCCACCAGGGGGTGATGCCTTCCTTGGCCAGCCATTTCTGCATTTGGGCCGAATAGAAGATCCATTCGGCGGAGGGAGCGAACCAGGCTTCCCCGCCGAAACGTTCGATCGCCCGATCGAGGTTCTCGTTGCCGAAGAGGTTGAGTCGAACGTAGATCTCGCCGACCACCCCGACCAGGGGCCTTGAGGTCTTTTTCTGGGGAACCAGGCGGATGAGGTCGAGGGCCTCCCTGACCGCCGGTTTCAACTTCCCGTTGTGCGCCATCGCTTTTTCGACGAGGGCGATCGCTTCCAGGTAGGCCCGGTCGGTCTCCCCCTTCTGGATCTCGTATGGGCGCACCTTGCACAGGGCCTTGTAAAGGATGTCGGCCAGCACCATGGCGGTGAAGAGCTTCGGCCTCAAGAGGGGCTCGAGTCCCTGGTAGGTGTTGTAGTAGGTGGGGGAGAGGATGGGCATATCCTCGTAACCCTGGCGGTCCAGGATCAGGCGGTGCATGAGGGCGTATTGCCCGAAGCGGCAGGGGCCGTTCTCGGTAGCGATGAAGAGGGCGCTCTTCTTGGGATCCGCTCCCACTTCCCTGAGCCGGGCGTGCAGGGTACCCGCCGTCAGGGCCATGGGCAGGCACTCCGAGCCTCTCGTCAGGGACCGTCCCAGTTCGAAGCTTTCCCGGGTTTCCTGGGGCAGGCACTCCGCGTCATAGCCTTCCGAGCGGAAGGCCGCCGCGAACAAGCGGTTGGCCGGATACAGGAGGGGCGGAATGTAGAGTTTTCTCCGCTTCATGTCCTTGCTCGAGACCGGCGGCAGGACGATGTTCACTCGGTCGAGTTTGTCGATCTTGCCCTTCAGGACATCCATGAAGGCCTCGATGCGGGTGATGTAGCCGGTATCGGCTCCATGCTCGTCCAACTCCAGGGTCAGCATCGGCTTGTTGCCCATGGACTGCTCGGCGAAGGTCAGAACGAAGGAATCGGGGCCGCAGTTGAAGTTCGTCAGGAAAACCCCGAAGAGGTTGGGATGCTGGCGGATCACCTCGACCGCCTTCATGATCCGCTGCGGATAGCTCCAGTAGATGTTCTCGTAAGCCTTTGGCAGTTCCCCTACGGGCAGAAAATCGAGCGGCAACACCGTGTAACCGAGCTCCGAGACCTTGCGGGGCAAGGCCAGATTGCTTCCGAGGTCGCAGGTGTTGTAGGGGCGGCCCAGGAAAACGATGGCCTTCTTCCCGCTCTTCTCGAGCTCTTCTAAGATCTTCTTTCCTTCTTCCTCGCAAGCCCTGGCGAACTCGATCTGGGCCTTTCTGGCAGCCTGCCAGGCCTGCTGGATCGCCTTCTCGGAACAGTTCAGGGGACCGCCCAAGACTTCGAAGAGGTCTTTCACCACTCGTTTTTCCGTGAGCCTGAGGTCGACTACCGGAGAAAGTATTTTTTCGATCTCGCCGGTGCCGTTGAGGGAGAGGGCGGCCTTGAGGTAGCCGGGCTGGCACTGGACATAGGGGCAATAGTGGCTGTTGGTGCTTTCCTTGTTCGGCTCCTCGCCGATGAGATAGGGAACCAGCACGAAATCGACCGCCTCTTCGGCAGGAAGATCGAAGAAGTGCTTGAGGTGGCCATGGGCTGCCTTGACCGGGAAGCAGAAGTCGNNGCCAGGGAGCGAGGGACTCCGACCTTGTACTTCTTTTTTTGCGGAGGCGCGGAAGGGAAGAGCAGTCGGTGGCGCAGGCGGAAGGCCTTGAAGTCCTCGTTCACCTTGACCCTGGCCTCGTCGGGCTCGCGCCCGCACAGGTAGCCCCAGGAAGGCGCGAAGTTTTCGCCCTCGATGTGGGCCGAGGTGATTTTGCAGCGGTTCTGGCACAAGGTGCAGGTTTCGGAAGAAAGCTCGATTTTCCTTTGGGCCAGGTCGAGCCCCCGGAAGCCGGTTTTCCTCTTGCCGAGGATTTCCCGGGTCAGCATGGCGACCCCGAAGGCCCCCATGACATGGCAGAAAGGCGAGACCACCACCTCCACGCCCAGGAGGTTCTCGAAAGCCGCTACCAGTCCCTTGTTGCGGGCGGTCGCGCCCTGGAAAAAGATTTTCTTCGAACTGACGGTTCGATTGCCNNTCCATGAAGACGGTGCAGCGATCGGAAGTAAAGGGAGGGGCGAGGCCCATGACCTTCTCGCCGACTTCCCGGATGTCGAAGCCCAGCTTTTTGGCGAGCTCCTCGACGAAAGAGCCGGTGCCCGCGGCGCAGACGTAGTTCATGTTGGAATCGTGAATCCGGCCGTCCACGGTGTGCATGTACTTGGCGTCCTGCCCCCCGATCTCGAAGATGGTGTCGATCTGGGGGTCCACCTTCATGGAGCCCGCCACGTGGGCGGAGATCTCGTTGATGACGGCGTCGGCCCCGATCACCGCTCCGACCAGCTTGCGTCCCGAACCGGTGGTGCCGCAACCGACGACCTCGAGCCCCCCCCGGGAGAGGCCCAGCTTTTCGAGAGCCGAGAAGATTTTCTTGGTGGCGCCGATGGGGTCGCCCTGGGTCTTGCGGTAGATATCGGCGACCACCTTGTCCTGTGCATCGACCAGGACCAGCTTGGTGCTGGTCGAGCCGACGTCCACCCCGAGCACGCCCTCCAGGCGTTTTCCCCGCGGCCAGTCGCTGATCCTGATCTCGTTCTCCTCCTCGTCCTGGTAGCTTTCCTGGACGAAGAAATCGGGATAGGAAGAGCGAACCAGTTGCAGGGGCGGTCGGAGACGCTCTTCGGAGGCCTCGGGGTTCTCCAAAAGGCCGGACCAGTCGAATTCTTCGGTGGCGAGCAAGGCGGCGCCGTGGGCGGCGGCCAGGTGGGCGCCGTGATAGGTCTCTATCGGTCCGTGATTGATCCTCAACCAGCGCAGAACCTCGTGGTTGAGGGAGACTCCGCCCGTAAGAACGGTCGAGCCCTCGAGAGGTTTGCCTCCGAGCAGGGTGTTCATGAAGGTGTGAGTCAGGCCGCGGCAGAGCCCGGACCACATCGCCTCCCGGGAATAGCCTTCCTGCTGGCGGTGAATGAGGTCGGACTTGGCGAAAACCGAGCACCGGGTGGCGATGGAAGGGGGTTCCTCGATAAAGGAGAAGTGCTCGAGATCGGAGTACTGAATGCCGAGCCTGGCGGCCTGCTCATCGAGAAAAGAGCCGGTTCCGGCCGCACAAAGGGAGTTGGTGGCGTAATCGAGGAAGAGCCCCTTTTCATCCAGTCGAATCAGGGTCAAAGAACCGCCGCCGACGTCGATGACGTTGCGGACGAAGGGGAATATCTTGGGAATGACGAAGAGTTCCGCCTGGATCCAATCGATGGGCTTATCGGTCACGAGGCGGGCGTTGGTGCCGGTGAAGCCGAAGAGCGCGCCTTCGGTATCCAATCCGTTCAAGGCCGCCTTGAGGGCCTTCAGCGGGTTGCCCTTGTGGGGTTGGTAGAGAGTTTCGCTGAGTTCATCGCCGGAATTGAGGACGGCGATCTTGATGAACAGCGAACCGAGATCGATTCCGATTTTTATCATGCGTTCGTTTCCTCGTTTTATGCTGGGTTACTGGCGGCATTCTATCACGTTCATTAAGAAATTTAAAGAAAGGCCCCGACCCCTGCCAGTTCGTCGGAAAGGGCCTGCAAACGACGGGTTTCCTCGGCCGCGGAGCGGAAGCCGAATTGCTGCCTTTCACTGATGGCTTCCAACAAGGGAAGAATCTCGCTCAGCCTCTGGGCCGAGAGGGCGAGTTCGCTGGCGATCCGATCGATCTTGGAACTCGAGGCGGCAATCCCCTCGGTGGTGAGAAAGATCATGTAGACGTAGGCGGTGATGCTCTCGAAAATCTGCTGAAGGTCTTGCAGGCTGGAGCGGCTGTTGTTGGCCAGGTCCAAGCCGTGTTCGGCGGATTCGACCGAGGTCAGGATCGCCCCCTGAGCCCTGGCGGTCCCGGCCTGAAGCTGGTTGACGAGCATCCCGACGCGCTGGGCCTCGTCGCGCGAGCGATGGGCGAGCCGCTGAACCTCTTCCGCCACCACGGCGAAGCC
>DOBT01000154.1:0-186 GCA_003503675.1 Cyanobacteria bacterium UBA8530
CCCGCAGCTGATCGCGGGCCTGGAACGGGAACTGCTGTCCCTGCCGGACGACGTGAGCGTGTACCCGGGGCACGGGCCGCGCACCACGGTGGGCTTCGAGCGCCGCACGAACCCCTTCCTGCGCTGAGGGCATGACCGGTGGCCCGGGGATCGTCCCCGGGCCACCTTCTTATTCCTGACTCAGAA
>DOBT01000154.1:344-8221 GCA_003503675.1 Cyanobacteria bacterium UBA8530
GAGAGGATGCCGACCCCGGGGGCGCATACCGAGATCCACTTGCCGTAGGAAGAGAACGAGGCGCGCTCGTCCCTTTCATCGCTGGCCCCCACCGCTATCACCCCGGCATAGCCTGCCGGATAGGAAATCCCGTTGATTCCCATGTTGCCCATGGCGGCGACCACGGTCACGTTGCGCGAGATCGCGTAGCGCACCGTGGCGTCCATGGCCTTGGAATGACCGTTTTTGTCCTCGTCGCTGCCGAGGGAGAGGTTGATGACGTCGGCGCCGNNCGGCCGCGGCGATGAACAGGATGTTCGCCTTGGCGGCGCGCACGACCGCGTCGTACAGCGCCTGGCTGTACCCGCCGCCGCCCCAGCTGTTGTTCGTGGCGACGATGTTCAGCCCGTGGCGGGTTTTCAGGTCGGTGAAGTAGTCCACGGCCTTGATGGCGTTGGCGGTGGTGCCGCCCCGGCGGCCCAGGAACTTGCCGCTGATGAAGGTGACGTTGTGGTTCACGCCGACCACGCCGCCGTCGTTGGCGGTGCCGCCGATGGTCCCGGCGACGTGGGTGCCGTGGCCGTTGTCGTCCAGGGGGCCCTGTGAACCTTCGACGAAGGAAGTCCCGCTCGTCAGGCGATCGCGCAAGTCGGGATGGGTCAAGTCGACGCCGGTGTCCACCACCGCCACCACCACCGATTCATCACCCATCGTGAGGTCCCAGGCCTGCGGCAAATCGATCTTCTCGTTGCCGTACTGCTCCCCGTTGCGGGGGTCGTCGAGCGTCAGCCCGGCATGGAAGGACTTGTCGGCTTCGGCCCAATCGACGGAGGGATCGGAAGAAAGGGAGCGAACGGCATCGAGGGCGGATCTGGAGGAAGAGAGGATGGTGAGGCCCAGGCGCGGCAAGTCTCTCAGGGTGGAGAGGGAAGAATCGTGAAGGGAAGAGAGGTTCTTGCCGGGGCGGAACTTGACGAGCAGGCGGTTCCCGACCAGTTGCCCGTGGGTGGCGGCGGGAATGCCCTGGGGAAGGGATAGGGAGGAAGTGCCGCATCCGGCCAAAGCCAGGGACAGCATGATTCCACCGATCGATTCCTTCAGAAAAAACTTCTTCATTCCCTCATTATAGTAAGGGGAGATTAAACCTTGCTTAATAAAGCAGCCAAAGTGGCAAAGGAGCGACCTTTTTTCCCGAGTTGAGTTCGGAAAGTCGGCGGCGGTAGAGGTCCCACATCGGCAGGGGCACCTCCTGTTCTTTCGAAATCTTCTTTTTCAGGGCCTCGCCGGCCGAGGGGCACATCAGGAGGCTCTTCTCCCCTTCGATCCAGACGGCGAAAAATCCGTAGCCCCGGCAGACGAGGGGGCGAACGGGATAAATGCCGCAAGCCCCTTCTTCGAGAAAGGGACAGGAAAGGGGATCGGGAACCCTTCTTTCGTCCCCTCCGGTCCAGAGCGCGGCGTATTCTTCCAGGAGCTCGGTTCTGGAAGAATAGCTCTCTTTTGCGAGCTTTCGGAAGGCTTCCCCTTTTCCCGAGCGGTCGAGAAAAGCGGAAATGCTCTTCCATTCCAGGGAAGTCACCGGAAAAATGAGGCGGCAGCAGGAATCGCAGCCCTTCCGGCAGGGATGCCCGGAAAGAGAGCGCTCCATGGTGTAGGCGAGGTAATCGACCAGATAGCTCAGGTCCCGCCAGTCGTCGCTTTCCCCCACGTTGTCGCAGGAAGAAAGGTGCTTGTGGGCGAAGAAGATGGCTTGTTCGATCAATCGGACATGGCCCTTTCTAAAATCCTAGGCCAGGACGTAAAGCTCGTTGTTGACCTCCCTGACGCCGGCGGTCCACCAGGCCACGTCATCGGCCAGCCACTTCTGGGCGACCGTCTGGACGCTCCCCCTCAGGGTCACCTTGCCTTCGCAGACCTGAACGAAAATTTTGTCGGGATCGACCCGGATGTTGCGGAAGAGTTCGGTGCGGAGGTCCACGGCGATGTCCTCGTCCTCTCGGGCGACGCGCGGCACGATGGCGAGGTCGTTGGTCACTTCGCTCACCCCGGGCACCGACCAGGCGTCGTCCTCGGCGTAGGTCTTCTCGGTATAGGCCTCGACCGTTCCGGTCAAGAAAACCACTCCCTCGTCGACCCGGACGTCGATTCTTCCCTCATCCACCCAGATGTCGCCGGCCAAGGCCCTCAGGACGTCATCGCGAATCTGCTCGTCGCGCTGGGGCTTCTCGCTGACCACCTTCAACTCGTTGACCACGCTGAGCACCCCCTTGAGACGGTCGGTGACTTCCCAGGCGGTTTTCTTCTGCCACAAGGAAGGAATGGTCCCTTTCAGGGAAACGACCCCGCCGGCGACTTCGACCTCGATCCGGGAAGCGTCGAGACGGATATCGCTTGCCAGGGCATCCTGGACATCGTGCCGGACCTCGGAATCCCCCCTGACCCTGATGGACATAATGGCCTCCTTGAACCCTTGAAGGGGAGCCAGTACCGCACACAATGTAGCGCGGCGTGGCCCCCCTGTCAAAGTTCGGTCAGTCGTTGTTTCAGGCGGCGAGGTGGTAATCGTCGATGATCGAGAGAAGTTTGCTGGAATATTTGGGATCGGTCGCGTAGATCCCCTGGATGTTCTGGATGAACTTCCGATAATCCTGGTCCTTGGCGAACTGGTTGACGGCCTTGTCGTAGTAGCCGTTATGAAAGCGCTTGCCGTGCTCGACGACGGCCTGGTAGAAGTTGCCGTATTTGGCGAAATTGGCGGTGATGGTGACGTAGCGGCCGCTGACCCATTCCTGGGTCCTCGAGGCGATGGTTCCCGCGGGGCCGGAGCCCTTGATGCCGAAGATGTTGAAGCCGCCGAGAGCGCTCTTGCCCCAGCCGGATTCCAGGGCTGCCTGGGCGAGGGTCACTTCGGCGGGAACGCCGTATTGTTTTTCGGCTTCCTCGGCGGCCGGACGCAGGGCGGCAAAGAAGGCCTGTTTGTCGTTGGCGCCGAGGCGGGCGAGTTCCGCCGTGGAGAGGGCTTTCAAGCGCTCGATGGAGGCCGAAAGAGTCGATTGGGTCGCGGCCGCGGGAACCGCGGGTTTCGCATTGGTCCTGGGGACCGGAGCAACGGCGGGCAAACTGTTTTTTTTGGCGGAACGGGAAAGTTCGAGGCGATCGCGAAGATGGGCCACCGTGTCCTGCACGGGGCGGGTCGCGGAGGAGGTCCGAGCAGGGGCGACTGCGGCCTTGCTCGCATTTTGCCTTTGTCTGAGATGGGGGGTGTCTTGCACCCTTGCAGTCGCCGGCATAAAAAACCTCTTCCGAATCGCAGAAAACTGAAACCCCCGCCTCTTTCCTTATAGGAAGGGGGCGGGGGAATTCGGTTAAATCGAGGGGAAAGATCAGCTAAATCCGGTTAAAGTCTGAATCAGTTGGCGGGTTCGAGGCGGGCGGTGCCGCTCGAGGCGGGCAGCAACTCGAAGAGTTCTCCGAGGGCGGGGATGACGGTGACGATTTCCAACTCGTCCATCATCCGCTTTCCCAGGGCTTGGGAGGAGGACAGCTCCCCGTGGGTGATGAAGGTGTAGGCGGGGGGCTGCTGCATTCCGCGCACCCAGGAGATGAGGCCTTCGTAGTCGGCATGGGCGGAGTAGGAATCGAGGGACTTGACCTTCGCCCGGACGGGAACGGTTTCGCCGAAAAGGGTGATGGACTGGACCCCTTCCTTCAAACGGCGCCCCAGGGTCCTTTCGGCCTGGAAGCCGACGAAAACCACCGTGCTTTGGGCTTGGGGCAGGTGGTGGTAGAGGTGGTGGCGAATTCTGCCGCCCTCGCACATCCCGCTGGCGGAGATGATGATGGCCGGGGACTCCAGCTTATTGAGCCGTTGGGACTCCTCGGGTGACCGGATCAGGTGCATGTTGGGAGTTTCGAAGAGGGGCTCTCCCCGCTTGAGAGCGGCCCGGATCTCGCTGCCGAAGACGCTCTGGTAGCGCTCGAAGATCTCGGTGGCGGAGACGGCCATGGGACTGTCGACGTAGATGGGGAGGATGGGGATCTTGCCGTCCCTTTGAAGACGGATGATGTCGTACATCAACTCCTGGGTGCGTTCGACGGCGAAGGCGGGGATGATGATGGGCCCCTGAGCGCCCCGGATGATCTCGCCGAGCCCCTCCATTCGGGTGGCGGGATCATCGTGCAGGCGATCGCCATAGGTCGATTCGATGACCAGGTAATCGGTCTGATCGATCAAGTCCGGCTCCCTCAGAATCGGGTTGTCGCGGTTGCCCATGTCGCCCGAGAAGACGATTTTACTGCCCTCGATCTCGAGTTCGACGATGGCGGAACCGAGGATGTGGCCGGCGTCATGGAAGGTGAGATTGACCGCGCGGCCGATGGTGTGGCGCTTGTAATAATCCAACTTCTCGAAGTACTTCAGGGACATCTCGGCCTGCTGACGGGTGTAGAGAGGCACCAAAAGGTCCTTGCCGCACTTCTTGCGCCACTTGTTCTCGAATCGGCAATCCTCTTCGTGAAGGGAGCCCGAATCGGGCAAAACGATGCGGCAAAGGTCGATCGTGGCAGGGGTGGCGTAGATGGGCCCCCGATAACCCTCGGCGACCATCCTGGGGATCAATCCCGAGTGGTCGATGTGGGCGTGGGTCAGGATGATGCCGTCGAGATGCTTGGGATGGAAGGGAAGAGGCCGAAAGTTCTGCTTCTCGGCCTTCTGGCTGCCCTGGAAAAGCCCCGCGTCGACCAAGAAGCGTTGCTTCTTCGTTTCGAGCAAGTACAGCGAACCGGTGACCGTTTGTGCCGCACCCAAAAATTGAATCCTCAATCCAGCACCCTTCCTTAAAAAAGTTCAAGGGGTATGAATCCCCTCATGGTCTATTTATACCCCTTTTGGGGAAATCCTTAGCAGCGGAGCGGCACCAAAGGCTGAGCATACCGCCCCAAAGCGGCCAAAATACTCTCCACGACCGACTCTTCCTCGGCGACGACCACCTGGGAGTCGGCCTCTTCGCAGGGGAAGACCTCGACCCTGAGTTCCTTCCGAATCCCGGCGAGCAACTCCACCGTCCAGAGGAGCCGTCCTTCCCGCTCCAACTGTCGGTAGGAAGCGGTGCCGCAAAAAGCGTTCCCGCGATCCCGTTCCACCCGGACGGCAAACATCTCCATCGTGACCCCTTTCGAGCAAAAGCCTCATGGAGAATAGCGGAAAAGCGCCGGCGGCTTCAATGTTCTCCGTCACATCTAGGCGTATCCTCCATCCGGGCGACGCAAGGTACCCTCGTAAAACACCTCGACGGAACCTTCGCGGGAGATCACCAGGCCGCCGAGGGGATCGAGCGAAAGGGCCCTTCCGGAATGAGAGCTCCCGTTCGATTGAAGGACGACCTCCTGCCCGATGGTCAGGGAGAGGGCGCTCCAGGCCGCGAGGATTTCTTCGGTTTTCTCATCTAGCAAGTCCTCCCAGGCCGCCTCCAGCTCGAATAGGACGAGTGAAATCAAGTCTTGGGTCGCTATTTTTCCGCTTTTCTCGATCTCGCTAAGGGAAGCGGCCTCAGGAAGGGAGCAGGGGAAAATATTGATGCCGATGCCGGCGATCGCCCAAAGACCGTGGCGGCTTTCGACCAGGATGCCGCCAAGCTTTCGACCACGGAGAACGAGGTCGTTCGGCCATTTCAAAAAAACTTCGGGAGAAAAGGTTCTGAGGGCCCGGGCGCAGGCAACGCCGACCACCAGGGGAAAGAGGGTGAAGTGCTCATTCCAGGGGAGAAGGCAGGAGAAAAAAGCGCCGCCCTTTTCGGAGATCCAGGTTCTGCCCTTTGAACCGTATCCCCCGGATTGCCTTTCGGCGGCAAGAACCGTCCCCATGGGGCTGCCCGCCAAAGCCATCTCTTTGAGAACGCGGTTGGTGGAGTCGACCTCCTCGATGAAAAGGAAGTTTTGACAAAGCCGGTTTTCGCTCAAAGCCAGAGCCCCCTCACGTCGAGAATCCTCACTCGATCGTTGCTGAAAAGAAGACGAGACTTCCGGGAGTAGCGAAAGAAAAACTCGCGCCGGATCGCGGGCTCGAGGNNAGGTCCTGCCCCGCCTCGTCGAAAAGAGGGGACAAAACGAGATAAGGCAGGCGCTGAAGCTTTATTTCCTTCGTGACGTCCTCGAAGCGGGGGCGGTAGGGATCGAAGACTTCGAAAGAGCTGCGCTCGGCCTGGACCAGGAAAATGGGGCTGTTGAGGACGGCCAGGGAAGCCGCAGGTTCGATGTTGGCCCGGATCCAGTCACAGGCCTGGGCATAGGGGAGGAAATCACGCGCGATTGCCTGGCGATCGGAAACCACCTTGGGGTAGATCGGGATCACGAAGGAAAGGTGCAGCAAGAGGACGAGCCAGAGGAAGAGCGGTTTCTCAGGGAAAAGAAGACGGAGGACTTCCCAAAAAGCGGCGATCGAGATGAAGGAAATCGGCAAAAGGAAGCGTCCCACCTGGGCGGGGTCGAAGGGCGCCAAATAGGGGATCACCAGGAGGAGGTAGAAGAAAGCGAAGCAGGAAGCGAAATTCCTCATCCTCCAGAAACCGTAAAAGAGCGGTACCCCCCCGAGTACCAGCCAGGGATGCCAGAAAGACGAAAGGTTTTTGAGGAAGGGAAAAAGGAAACGCAAAAGCAGCCCCGCCGTTTCCTGCATGATCACGAACAAGCGGGAGAAGGAATAGCCGGAAGAAGTTGCCTGGGCTGCGGCGCCATAGAGCGAGAAATACCCGCCCAGGCGCTGGGTGAGGGCGAATATTCCCCAGGGCAGGAGCCAGAGCGCGACGAGGGCCCCCAGGGAAAGGGCTAGCTTCCGCTGCTTCCTCAGGTAGAAGAGGGCCGCCAAAACCAGGGCGAAGCCGACATAGCGGGTGAGGACGGCGCCGGCGAGGAAAAGGGAGAGGAGCAAAATGTCGCGACGGCTCTGCTCTTTTTCCCGCAGGCGCTCGATCAAAGGGATACTCAGGAGCACCAGCAACAGAAACAGTCCGTCCGACATCACGTCGGAGGCATAGGTGAACCAGTTCGGATGAAGAAGGACCAGGAGAACCAGGGGGATGGCGATGAGTCGGGAATAACGATAGCGCAGGAGCTGTCGATACCAGAGCACCGGGCACAAGGCCATCAGCGCCATGCAAACGATTTGGAGGCCGGTCAGAGGGGGAAAGGAAGGGGGAGCGAGGGCGAGGAAAGAAGCGAGCACGAGGGGAAAGAAAGGCGGAAAGCGCGTGAAAAGGGGGTTGAACTGGTGATAGAAGTCGGAGGCGCGGTTGGCCGCGAAGAAACGGGCCATGAGCACGTAATTGGCGTCGTCCACCAGGATGCCGACCACGCCGGGATTGAAAAAAAGAAAGGAAAGCGCGATTCCCAAAAGGAAAAGCCCCAATCCGATCCAGCGGTCTCTCCGCATCCAGCCTCCCATCGAAGATATTTGCTGCTTCACCGAGGGATCCAAGTTATCACAAATAAAAAAGGATCGACTATTTTTTGCCGCTCCAATTTCGTTTGTATGAAACACCAAGNNCTTGCGCAAACGAAATTTGCGATATCCGAAAAGCCAATTTTATTTAAGCCCTCGACCGATTGGTGCTGACGAATTCGAGGGGCATCGAGGTTCTCCGCACAATTTCTTCGTCCGCTAGCCCCTGCCCATGGAAGCGCTTCACCACGGATTCCATCGTCTCCCCCAACTCGACGACGTGGCCGTCGGGGTCATAGAACCTCAAGACACGTTGTCCCCAAGGTTGCTCCACAATGCCGTGGAGAAATTCCACGCCTTCTTTTTGGAGCAATTCATCCATCTCCCCGATACTCTCGGACTCGAAGTACAACTCCATCCGGTGGTTTCTGCCCCGGGAAATCTGCTGAGTGCCGAGGAGGCC
>DOBT01000076.1 GCA_003503675.1 Cyanobacteria bacterium UBA8530
CGTAAAGGATGATCTTCTCGATCGAGAGCAGGGCGCGGGCGACGTCGCCGCTCTTGATGGCCGCCTCGATGCGCCCGATTTGCTGGGCGAGGGAGGTGGAGCGGTAGAAGACCATGTCCGAGAGGATGGCCGTTTCCCGCCAGATCGAGGTCGAGGCGTTGAGGAGATCGGTGTAGTCCCGGTCCGAAAAGGCCTGCTGGAGCTTGAGGAGGTGGTCCGTGATCTGCTTGCCGCGATCGAGGGATTGGCCCTTGAAGACCCCGGAGGACTTGACGATGTTGCCGGCGAGCATCAGGGCCGCCTCCTTGTTGCGGTCCTTGAGGGCCTTTCTCAGGTTGTCGCCCTGCTCGAGAAGGGTGTTGGCCTTGGCGAGGCTGGGGTGAGCGACCAGGGCCGCGTTCTGGCTGATGTTGCGGGCGAGCTCCATGGTTCCGAGGTAGTTGCGTTCCATGGTGGTTTTCTTCAGTTCGGAGGCCTTCTTCTTGAGGTTGGCGAGGCGATCGCCCCCGGAGGCCAGCACCGAGATCCCCGTTTCGCTCGACATCTCGATCTTCTTGCCGCTATAGACCACCGAGAGGATGGCGGTATCCTTGGAGATGCGGTCGGCGGTGCCGGCCACGGTGTGGTAGTCCTTTTCGGCCAGCGCCTTGACCAGCTTGGTCCCGAGGCCGTTGGTTTGCTCCACCTTGCCCGCCACCATCTCGTCGAGAAGGGCGGTGGCCTGGAGCAGGGCGAGGACGTCCTGCTTGGCGGTCTTGCGGTCCTTGTTCAGGAGGTTGTGCTCGATCTTGGTGGCCAGGGCCAACTGCTCCCTCGAGGCGTCGAGGGCGGGATCGGTCAGGATGTTGGTGTCGTTGATCAGGGAGGAGGCCAGGCGGGAGGTGATGCTGTAATCCTTTTGATCGATCGCGCTTTCGAGTTGGGCGACCGTGCTCTCGATCTGCTGGGCCTTTTCGATGGCGTTGGCATCGATCGCTCGCCCGACCTTGACCATTTCGGCAAGCAGGGGCTTGGCCTTGTTGAGCTCGAATTCCTTGAAACAATCGTTCAGGCGATTTCCCGGTTCGTCGTACTTGGCGGTGTTGACCTTGAGGGAGGCGGTGGCGACGGGCTTGGATGCCTTGCTGTCCGGTTTGGCCGGACTGACGGTCTTCAGCGTCGGCTTTCCGGCGCCGGCTCGCTTGAAGCCACCTTTGCCCCCGCTCTCTTCGCTCTTGAGGGGGGCGGATCCTTTTCTCTTTTTTTTCTTCGATTTTTTGCCGAAGAGCTTTTCGAAAATGGCGAGGATTCCCAAGTCTATTTCCTTCCGCTGCCTGTCCTTCCTCATTATACCTCAGCGGCAACCATAACATAACGGCCGCTTTGCGCAGTGATCGGAAACACAGGGTCCTCAGCCCTGCAGGACCGCCTCGAGGAGCTCGAGGGCCGGTTGATAAGCGTTCATCGGACGGTTGTCGTCCATGGGAATGATCGTCAGGTCCATTCCCTGGGACTTGGCGACGGCGAAGGCGGGGTCGTTGGTGTCCATGATGACGATGAGCGGGATCTTCTTGTTGAGGCAGGCGCCCGCGTAGGCGTGGTCGCAGAAGGCGAGGGAGATGTCGGGCGAGTTGCCGAGGGCGACGTTGCCGACCTCGACCTCGTGGGAGTGGAGGATGGAGGCGCGGTCTTCCACGACGGAGACCTTTTCGATCGAATCCACCTCGCGGTGGACGTCGAGCGCCCCGTGCAGGGGAACGAAAATTTCCAGGCCATTTCTTTCGAGAACCCTTTGCAGCTTGAGGTAGAAGTCCAGAAGGCTGCCGGGGTGCCCGGTCCCCAGGAAGACCTTGCCACGGCATTCCTTCAGTCGTCCGGCGGCTTCGAGAAGGGCGCCGAAAGCCTTTTCGGCCGAGATGTGCCCCCCCCCCTCCTCGTAGTGGATGTCGCTCGAGCAGCCGGTGATTTCGGAAATCTGCCGCAAGATCTCCTCGGGGGGGCCGATCCTCAGTCCTTCGATCCCGAAGGTGTAGTGCCAGTGCCCCTCGATCAGCCTTTGGATGGCCTGCAGGTTGTCCTTGCGGCTGTGACGGGTGTTGTCCCCCACCAACCGGGTTTCCCTCATCCTGGGGAGAAGGCTCTCGCGCAGAGCGAGGAACGAAGGCTCCATTCCAACCCCCTTCTCTTCTGTTTACTAAAGTTTTTTAAGATTATACAATTCTTTTCGAAAACACGGGAGAGGGAGAAGGCATGATCGGTATAATTTCCCCCGCGCTCGCCGTCGACCTCATGGTCGAAATCAAGGGGGAAGAGGTCTTGAAGGCCTGCTTCCATCCCGGAGGGCAGGGAGTGGACGTCGCCCGGGTCGTCCTTCAACTGGAGCAGTCCTGCCGTCTGGTGGGATTCAACGGGGGGGAATCCGGGATCGTCCTCGCCGCCCTCCTGGAAGCCGAAAAGATCCCCTCCCTCCTGGTCAGGAGTGAGCACTCGACCGCCACGGTCATCAAGATCACGAGCGACTACTCCCCCCATCAGACCCTGCAGACCCTGCCCCCCAAGGTCTCCCGTCATGAGGTCGACGACCTCTTTTCCCTCGCTTCCCTGCTGGTCCTCGAATCGAAGGTGGTGGTCATCGACGGCAGCCTGCCGCGGGGGATGCCCAGCGAGGTACTGATGAAGCTGATAAGGCATGCCGTCGCAAACGGCGTCCCCGTGGTCCTCGACGTGGCCGGCGAGGACCTTCTCGCCGCTCTCCCGGCTTTTCCCACCCTCATCAAGCCGAACCTGAAACAGCTGATGCCTTTCTTCGAGATTTCCGCCTCGCCCACCGAGAGGGAAGTGCTCGCCGTGGCGCATCAACTTCGCGCGAGGGGAGCGCAAAACATCGTCATCTCCCTGGACGGCCGGGGAGCCGTCGCTCTTTCGGAGGGAGGCGCCTACCTTATTCAGCCTCCCCATCTGGAGTCCATGGCCGAACCGGGAGCGGGGGATTCCATGGTCGCGGCCTTCGCCGTGGGCCTCCATGAAGGCTTGCCCTTTCCCGAGATCCTCCGCCTGGGCGCCGCCGCCGGGAGCGCCTCGGTCCTCCGCCATGGCCTGGGAACCGCCAAGAGGGAGGTCATCCGGCGCCTTCTGGATTTCGTAAAGGTCCTCCCCTTCGAGGGTTAATCATTTGTTACTTTCTCTTTAATCTTCCGTTCAACTGCGCTCGCTATGCTGGAGCGGTAATGACAAACAATGCCTTTTGTGTTACGATGTATAACAACCTAGCGTTCATTGCTCCTGAGGGACACTTGGGATGGAGGTGGTGCTTCTGAAAAAATTCTTCGCGATGCTTCTTTCCGGGTTGGCGGTCATATTGACCTTGTCTTCCATGGCGATCGCCCTTGACCCGGCGGCCGAATTCATCGGAGCGGTGACCGGCTCCAGGGCCAAGTTCTATATTCCCCTCGTCAAGGCCAAGGCCGCTAAGTACGGCATCCCTCCCCTGATCGTCGCCAAGATGATCTACTTCGAGAGCCATTTCGATCCTCACTGCCGCAGCCCGTACGGCTACATCGGTCTGATGCAGCTCAATCCCGGCCATGCCCGCAGAGGCGAGGACCTCCGCGATCCGGCGGACAACATCGAAGCGGGCTGCCGTCTCCTCGCCGCCTATCACCGCCGCATGGGGGGCGATTGGCACCGCGCCCTCTCCGCCTACAGCCACGGTCCGAACATGGTCGCCAGTCGTGGCCTCTACCGCACCCGCTACAGCCGCAGGATCCTGGGCAACAAGTAACTTACGAGTAACGATAGAACGAAGGCTTGAAGCTTCCCTTGACGGGACTTCAAGCCTTCGTTTCGACTTACCTTCTGGTACCGCCGCTGGCTCCGCGGCCCCAGATCGAGGTGGGGTCGTCTTCCGTGATGTGGGCGAGTCCGCCTTCGCTTCCGGCGGGCAGGAAAACGGCCAGGAACTGGCNNAACTGGCTGGATAAGGCGCTGGCATCGACGGCTTGCTGGTCGTTTTTGCCGCCCTCGCTCTGGGGGTCGTAGAAGGTGATCTTGCCGTCCTTGACTCCGTTGATGACGACCATGTGCCCTGCGTCCTCCCCCGACTTCATGACGGCGTAGATTTCCTCGCCGCCGGCGGTGGCGTTCTTGAGGGCCTCGGCGGCCTTGCCCTGGTCGTCGACGTAGAATCCCTGGTTCCCGAAGACGCCCGCCTTGGCGTAGCGGCCCATTTTGTCCCCGGCGGTCGCCGCGTTCATCTGGAAGGTGAGCCCGACGTCGGTGACCAGGGAGTTGGCCATGGTCCCGAACTCGTCCCGGGCCTTGTGGTCGGCATCATCGGCCTTGGCCCTCTGGATGCCCATTATCCCCCCGAGGACGTCCCCCTTGAAGAAGGCTATTCCGGCTTCCCTGAGATTTCCGAGGTATTTATTGGCGATCTCGGTCATGTTGGGGAAGCGCTTTTCGATGTAGTCGACCACGTTCTCGACGTAGCCCTTGGAGTAGCTGTTATTTTTGAAGCCTTCCGTGATGTTCTTGCCGAGCATGCCGAGGTTGAGGAAGGAGAATTCCCCCCCGATGTCCTCGGCGTATCTCTTGATGAGGGCTTCCTGGGAGATCCCGCCGGCCGTCCCTTCCGAGGTGTCGGTCACTTCGGTCTTGCTGTAGAGTTCCGAGACCACCCGGGCATATTCGGTGGGGCGGTTGGCCGCCATGTCGTACTGTCCCGCCGTTCCCAGGCAAGAGACGTCCAGTCGTTGCCGGATGTCCTCGGGGTGGGCGAGGTCATGGAGGACCTGCTGGACGACGCTTTCTTTTCTTGCGCCTTCCGCCAGCTTGAGGCCGTCGAAGTTGACCTGGCCGAGGCCGTTGAGGTAATGAAGCAGGTTGCCGGAGCTCTTGGCGTCCTGCTTCAGCAAGAGGCCTTCCTTGAGCAATTTCTTGAGGTTCGCCTGGCCTTCCGGGGAAAGCTTCGCTTTGAGGTCCTTGTAGATCAGGATCTCTTCCGCGGTGTAGGTGCCGCTCTTTTCGCTGGTTGTCGCCGCGTCGGCCTTTTGCTCGGGGGTGGCGGCCTTGACCACGGTCTCGGCGGCCTTTTCGGCGTGCCTCTCGACGGCGATCTGGGGAGGGGTGGAGAGGTAGTCGATCCACTGTTGATCGGTCCATTCGGGATTCTGGCCGCGCACGCTGTCCAGGTTGGCGCGGATGGTCGCCAGGGTCCGTTCGGCCTTGGCCGTTTCTCCGCCGGCCAGGGCGGCCTTGTAGGAGTCCAGCCGCTTCCGGGCCTCGAGGATGCCGGGATCCAGAGTCGTGGTCACGAAGGGCGAGGAAAGCGGCTGCGTTCCCCGGTTGGTGCTGGCTTGCGGCGTTGCCGGAACGTTCGTTTTCGGGATGATCGGAGTATTTTGCGAGACGTTGTTGATGCCCATCGATGCTCCCCTTTCGAAGGTGCGGGGTTTTTCTCCTTATCGCGGTTGAGAGGAAGGACATTGCTTCATTTGATCGAAAATTTTCGACTCCAAAACATGATTTAACCGACTCCCAGCAAAGAACAAATGGGCTTTTCCCGGTGTTGCCGTGCTCGGAGAGGTTTGCCATAATAGCGAAAGCCCATAGACACTGTTTTTACGACGAGGTGAAAATGTTCAACAACGCTCAAGAGGTTCTAGACTTCATCAAGCGCGAGGAAGTCGTCGACGTCGATTTCAAGACCATCGACCTGTTCGGTCGTTGGCATCACCTGACCTTTCCGGCCCGCCGCTGCGACGGGGCCCCCTTCGTCGAGGGCTTCGGCTTCGACGGCTCGAGCTACGGTTTCAAGAAGGTCGACCGCTCCGACATGATCATGCTGCCCGACCTCTCCACCGGTTGTCTCGATCCCTTCTTCGAGGCCAAGACCCTCTCCTTCATCGCCGACATTCACCTCACCGATGACGAGGAGAGCCGCTATCCTTCCGATCCCCGCTTCATCGCCGAGAAGGCCGAGGAATACCTGAAGACCCTGGGAGTCGGCGATCGCCTCGTCCTCGGTCCCGAGTACGAGTTCTACGTCTTCGATTCCGTCGCCTTCGCCAACAAGGCCAACGAAGCCTTCTTCGCCGTCGACGCCTGCCAGGCCTCCTGGAATTCCGGCAACCTCGATTGCGGCAACAGCGGCTACCAGATGCAGGACAAGGCCGGATACCACGCCGGTTTGCCCCTCGATACCCTGGCAAACTTCCGCTCCAGTCTCTGCCAGATCCTCGACCAGATGGGCGTCGAGGTGAAGTACCACCACCACGAGGTGGGCGGGATCGGCCAGCAGGAGATCGAAGTGGCCTGGGATTCCCCCCGCACCATGGCCGACAAGACCATGGCCATCAAGTACGCCGCCAAGAACTTCGCCCTTACCCAGGGCAAGACCCTCACCTTCATGCCCAAGCCCCTGCACGGTCAGCCCGGCAACGGCATGCACGTTCATTTCAAGCTCTACGACGGAGAGAACCCGGTCTTCTCCGACGAGAACGGCTATTCCGGGCTGAGCGAAACCGCCCTGCAATTCATCGCCGGAATCCTGAAGCACTCCCCCGCCCTGCTGGGATTGACCAACCCCTCCACCAACTCCTACAAGCGCCTGGTGCCCGGCTACGAGGCCCCCGTCTCCATCGCCTTCGCCACCGCCAACCGCTCTGCCGCCATCCGGGTGCCCGGCTACGTCAAGACCGCCGAAGACCGCCGCTTCGAGTTCCGCACCCCCGACGCCACCTGCAATCCCTACCTGGCCTTCGCGGCGATCGCCATGGCCGGCTTCGACGGCATCAGGAAAAAGATGGACCCGACCGAGCTGGGCTTCGGCCCCATCGATCGCAACATCTTCGACCTGTCCCCCGAAGAACGAAGCAAGATCCACGCCCTTCCCACCTCCCTCGCCGAAGCCCTCCAGGCCCTCAGGGAGGATCACGACTTCTTGCTGGAAGGCGGGGTCTTCACCGAGGACCTCATCGATACCTGGATCAAGCGCAAAACCGAAGAAGAGGTCATTCCGGTCCAGATCCGCCCCCATCCGATGGAGTATTCCCTCTACTACGACCTATAGATGCAGAACTTCTGCGACTTCAGCGATCCCAGCGATCTCCGCGTCCTCCTTCTTTCGGGGGGCGCGGAGACCTCTCGCATTCCCCACACCGAGCTCGTCAACGCGGCGGCGAGCGGCGCCCTGGCCGCCAATGCCAAAAACGTCTTTCTCTGCGAGGAAGACGAGAACAACGGGGTTCTCGCAGAATATCTGCAGCCCATCGTCCGCCTGCTTCCCGCCGACAGCTTGACCCGCTGCCAGCGCGACCTCGGCGAGTTCAAGGCCTTCTATCAGGATCATCACTTCGGGGCGGCGGTTTTTCTGGGCTACCACGGTCTGAAAGACCTCAAGCTTCTCGTCAACGGCATCCCCACCACCGGACTGGGACTCTTGGCCGAAACTCTCGCCGCCCTCGGAGTCCCCGTGGTCGCCTGCCTGGGCGACGTGGACTCTTACGAGGAAGTCCAGAAATGGATGCCTCGTGCGGCTTTCCTCGCTATCCATGCGGCCCGTTCCCTCGAAGAAACCAATCAGGTCGTCCGCGAGGTCGTCAAGAGCGCCGTCCTCGAAAGGACAGAAAGAAAGAGAGGCGTTTTGTCGCCTCCCTTCGAGTTCGAATATTCCTTGACGAAACCGCTCGACTTTTCTACCCGTCCCCTCCTGCTCGACGTGACCCTCAAGGGCCAATCCTTCTTCTGGAGCACCTGGGACTTCCTCTACGGCTGGAAAGTCTTCTGGAACATCCATTCCCGCTACGGCGCCAAATGAAATCTTTCTGAACAGCCCTGCGAGAAGTGTCAAGGCACAAGAAGCAAAGACGTTTCGTGTCCTAAATGAGGAGGGCTCTCAGGGAACCCGGATCGAGACTCCCGATCCAACCGAACTGGATGAAAGCCCGATTCCTTTCATGGCTAAGAGGTAGACGTAATAGCCTGATAGAACAGGAGCACTTGCATTGCCAAGAGTAATGGGGGGAAAGCCTCCATCGGCGTTTAGCGAGGTGTCGCCGGTTCCGCCAGTGAGTTGCTTCAAAGCGGCATCGCGATAAACGCGAGCCACGATCATGTTCACTCCGCCACCGAGCACGGCACCTCGCGCTCCAGAGACCGTAACCGCGCCATTATTGGGGGGAGAAACGGTGATAACGGAAGAACTGATGACGGCTTCTTGGGAGCCTGGGCAACCAAGAGTCAACAAGGTGAGGAAAAAAAGAGCGCAACTGGTTTGAACAGATCTTTTCACTTCGACTCTCCCTATTCGATTAAAGCGTCCGAGGGCAACATTTCTTTTAGGTACGTCGCATTTCTGGGCAGGGCTATTTGCTCAAAAGCCGGGAGATTTTTTTTTAACGCCCTTTCAGCTCTTTCAAGAGTTGGGGCAGGACCTCGTTCAGGTCGCCCACGATGCCGAAGTCGGCGCAAGCGAAGATGGGAGCGTTCTTGTCCTTGTTGATGGCGACCACGCATTCCGCCCCCTGTATCCCGGCGGAGTGCTGGATGGCGCCCGAGATCCCGCAGGCCAGGTAAAGCCTCGGCTTGACGACTTTGCCGGTTTGACCGACCTGGTGAGCGTGAGCGATCCAGCCGGCATCGACCGCCGCTCTCGAGGCCCCCACGACTCCGCCCAGCGCTTCCGCGACCTCTTCGAGCAGCTTGAAGGTTTCTTGATTCCCCACCCCTCTTCCGCCCGCGACGATGACCAAAGCTTCTTCCAGGTTGAGGGAGACCTTGTCGGTGCGCACGATCTTCTCGACCAGGACCTTCAGGTCATCGGCGAGAAGCTTCACCCCGACCTTTTCCAAAGTGCCTTTCGGAGCAGTCGATGAAATCTTTTCGGCCTTTTCCATGACGCCGGGGCGAACCGTCGCCATCTGGGGGCGGTGGTTGGGGCAGACGATGGTGGCCATGAGGTTGCCTCCGAAGGCGGGCCTGGTTTGCAAAAGCTTGCGACCTTCTCGCTCGACCTCCAGTTTCGTGCAATCGGCGGTGAGGCCGGTGCCGAGGCGGGCCGAGAGGCGGGGGGCCAGATCCCGTCCCAGGGTGGTCGCCCCTATCAAGAGGATTTCCGGTTTTCTCTCCGAGACCAGGGAGGCGATGACCCGGGCGTAGGGGTTGGTCCGATAAGAAGCCAACTGAGGATCGTCCGCCAGGAGGACGGTGTCCGCCCCGTGCTCGAGCAATTCCCTCGCGAGGTCCTCGATTTCATGCCCCAACAGCAGGGCGGTGAGGGGAACATTGAGGACTTCGGCGATTTTTCTGCCTTCCCCCAGCATCTCCAGGGCGACGGGCAACAACTTGTTTTCGCGCTGCTCGGCGAAGATCCAGACCCCGCGGTATTCCGAAAGGTCGGACGCGGGCTGTTTTTTTTCTTCCGGAAATTCGATGGCCTCGAACTTGCAGCTTTCCAGGCAGGAGCGGCAGAGGTTGCAGGAAGCTTGGTCGATGCGGGCCTTTTTGTTCTCGATGGTGATGCAGCCCAGGGGACAGGCCTTGGCGCAGAGGCCGCAACCGATACATTTTTCAAGGATCTCGATAAACAAGGCGGCCTCCTAAATCAGGGCGATGATTTTGTTTGCGAGCGTGCGAACCGCCTCTTCCCCGTGGGGATGGACCTCGCTGGTGCGCTCGTTATGGGGAACGAAGGTGGCATGGACCTGGGTGGGGGAGCCGCTCAAACCGAGGGAATCCTTGTCCAGTCCGAGTTCCGCCAGCCCCCAGGTCTCGATCCTGTTCTCGCGGAAGGACTTGAAGACCCCGGCGCCGGTGGGGTAGCGCGGGTGGTTGAGTTCCTTGACCGCGGTGACCAGAACCGGCAAAGGGGACGAAGCGATTTCATAGCCTTCTTCGAGCAGGCGTTTGACGGTGATTTCATTTTTTTCGATCTCGACCTCGCCGGCATAGGTCAATTGAGGAATATTCAAGTGTTCCGCCAACTGGGGGCCGACCTGGGCGGTGTCTCCGTCGATCGCCTGGCGTCCCGCGAAGACCAGGGAGTATTTTCCGAGCCTCTTGATGGCGGCGGCCAGGGTGAGGGAGGTCGCCATGGTATCCGAGCCGGCGAAGGCCCGGTCCGAGAGGAGGATGGCGCGGTCGGCACCCATGGCGATCGCCAGCCGCAGCGCGGAGAGGGCCTGGAGCGGCCCCATGGTCAGGACGACGACCTCGCCCCCGTGGATGTCTTTCAGGCACAGCGCCTCTTCGAGGGCATGCTTGTCTTCCGGGTTGATGATGCTCGGCACCCCCTCGCGCTTGAGGGTCCCCGTGCGCGGGTCGATTCTGACCTGGTTGGTATCCGGGACCTGCTTGATGCAGACGACGATCTTTAATGCCATCGAGCCTTCTCTTCCTAGCGAAAGGCAGCAGGGATGCTGCCGATTCGGATCGTAGCCGAAATTTCCCTTTTTTGCAAAACGGCCTTTCGATTATAATGAGAGGAAGAGGGTTTGAAAATGGGGATCAAAGACTTCGGGGAGTTCGACTTCGACGGGATCGAGGACAGCCTGCAGCTCGGCAGCGCGAAAAAAAAGCCGAGCAATGGTCCGGACCGCTATGTTCATTCGCGCGATCAAAGGGACGACGCCTACAACCCCCTCGACGGGGTGGACCTCCACAGCGACACCCTGAGTTTCTCGTCCCGGCAAAGAAAGAATATTCTCGTCCCGCCCGGCGTTCCGGAGGACTTCGAGAGCTACAAAAGATTGCTGCATCGGGCCTTCGATTCCCTGGACGATATCCTGGTGGAAAGATTGTTCGCGGAGAAACTTTTGGTTTCGGCTTCTCGCTCCTGGAACCTCCGCGACCCCCAGGGCAACTATTTGATAGCCGGGAAATCCTTCGAGATCCTGTCGAAAGCCATGGGCGAGACCTATTTTTTCAAGCCTTCCTCGCTGGCTTTCGGGAAGCTCTATCGGGACAACGCCATCGGCCTCTTTCTCTACGGCAAGGGCTGGGAGAAGGTGGTCTTGTCGAAGTCCCTGCTTTCCCGCCCCTTCAAGAGCCTTCTCGAGACCGTCGTTCACGAGCAAATCCACCGCCTGCAGCATTCCCTGACCTGCCGCCTCAACCAGGCCATGACCGACCCCCTGCCGAAAAACCTGCATTCCCTGGTGCTTTACTGGCTGCGCGACGAACCCAATCGCAAAACGGGCTACCTGTCGGCAGCCCGTTCATCGCCCGAGGAATCGAAGCGTATCCTGCGCTCTCTCGCCATGGAATACCATGCCTACGAGCGTTCGGAATACGTCATCGGGAAGATTTTTCCCTGATCAGTCCTTGCGGTTGTACAGTTTCGTCATCCGCAGAAAGCGCTCGACGATTTCTTCCTTCAGTTCCCCTTCTTCGAAGCGCCAGCCCCAGTTGCCTCCCAGGGTGCCGGGGGTGTTCAGCCGGGCCTTGGTCCCGAGGCTCAGGAGGTCCTGGAGGGGAACGATGGATTTTTCGGCCACCGAGGCGTGCCCCAGGCGGATGAGGTCCCAGTTGGGCTCTTCCATCTCGCACTTCCCGATGTACTCCTTGAAGAGCTTCTTGCTGGGGGAGTCGGCCTTCTTGTACCAGCCCAAGGTGGTGTCGTTGTCGTGGGTGCCGGTGTAGACCACGCAGTTTTCCGGGTAGAGGTGGGGGAAGTAATTGTTTTCTTCCTCGCAATCGAAGGCGAACTGCAGGATCTTCATGCCCGGAAAACCGAAGTGGTCTCTCAGTTCGATCACGTCGGGGGTCAGGACCCCGAGGTCTTCCGCCAGCACGGGCAGCTTGCCCAGTTTCTCCTGGAGGGAGTGGAAGAGTTTCTTGCCGGGGCCTGCCACCCAGCGGCCGTGGATGGCGGTTTCCTCCCCGGCGGGGATTTCCCAGAAGCCGGCGAAGCCCCGGAAGTGGTCGACCCGGATCCAGTCCACCAGTTCGAGCAAAGANNAGCCCTTCTCGTCCAGGCGCCAGAACTCCGGGTGGGCCCAGACGTCCGCGCTGTCGTGGGCCACGAAGATCGGCATGTCGCCGATGACCTCGATGCCCTTCGAATTGGCATACTCCTTCAGGGCCTTCCACTGCTTGCGGAAAAGGAACTGCCCGAAGCGGTGCAGTTTTATGCGGTCGAAGAAAAGCTTCTGGGCTTCGTCCAGGGCCTGGGGATTCCTCTTGGAGTACTTTTCCTCCCATTCCGTCCAGGGCTTCCCCCCATGCGCCTCTTTGATGGCCATGAAGAGGGCGTAGTCATCCAGCCAGGAGGCTTCCCTGGCCGAAAAATCCCCGAAGGCCTGCGAGTCTTCTTCCATCGCCTTTTCTTCAAAGCTCTCGAAGGCTTGAGCGAGCAGTTCCGCCTTGAAGGAAACCACTTTTCCGAAATCCACCCTCATGGAGGGGAAATCGAAACTTTCGATTTCCTTTTCCAGCCAGCCTTCCTCGAAGAGGATTTCCGGAGAGAGCAGCAAGGGGTTACCGGCGAAGGCCGAGGGGGAAAAATAGGGGGAGTCCCCGACCGTGGTAGGGGTGAGGGGGAGGATCTGCCAGAGGGATTGGCCCATGTCGACGAGTTGATCGATGAAACGGCTGGCCGAGGGGCCGAGGTCCCCGATGCCGAAGGAGCCCGGAAGCGAGGTCGGGTGCAAGAGGACGCCGCTCCTGCGAGTGGCGGTGGTCATGAAGAAACCTCCTTTTTTGCTGCGATGCAGGGAGGCGTTTTGTCGCCTCCCTGCCTAAAAGACTTCTTTGACGATGTCGCGGTCGATGAGGTGGGCGGCTTCCATGAGGCGGGCCTTGAAGGCCTCGGAGAGGCCCGGGATTTCCTTGAACTGGGTCAACAGGTCGATGACCTGGCGCAGGTGGCGCACCAGGGTGCCCTCGTCGATCCCGGTGGGCTCGATGAGCTGGTTCCACTGGGCCCCCTTGGCCCAGGCCTGGGTGATCCCCGCGTATTCGGAAACCACGGTCACGGTCTGATCCACGGAGAACTTCTCCTGCACCTTCTGGAGGTGCCGGGCGATCTGGAAGAGGTGCTGGAAGACGTCCTCCACTTCCTCCCCGTGCCTCATGGGGTGCCAGTAATGCTTGCCGCGCACCGGTTCGGCCATGACCCCGGAGGTGGCGGCGGCCAGAGCGTGGGGCGGCAGGTCGTCGAGTCGGCCGGAGGCGATCGCCTCGGCGGCGATCAGGGCGTTGGAGGTTCTGAGATGGGCGATGGCCACCCCCCTGGCCAGGAGCTCCCTTTCGCGCATGTAGCCGGCCTGGTTGAGCACGGCCTGCAGGGCCAGGAACTGCCGCCAGTTGGTGGAGCGGATCAGCTCGACTTCCTGCTCGTTGCGCCGCACGGCTTCGGAAAGCAAATTGTGCTCCTTGGCCATTCCGAGGCAGGTCCTCTTCAAGCGGCAACGGGCGCAGGGGTGGCCGGTCAGGTCGTCGGACAGCTTTTGGTGTTTGGCGCGGGCCTTGGTGATCTCGGGGGACTCCTCCACCGGGAGGTTCAGTTCTTCGAGGTTGAGGCCGCTTTTCGCCACCCATTCCCTCCAGGGCAGGTCGGGGTTTCCGAACTCCTGGCTTTGAAGGTAATTGAGGCGCTCGGACTTTTTGACGAGCCCTCCGGGCAGCCCTTCGGCCCGGTGACCGGGCAGGACGGCGATCAGGTGCTTGGGACCGAGTTGTTGAATGGTGCGGGCTTCCAGTTGTTGGGGGTTGGGGGCTTCCAGCAGGACTCCGTAGCGGATGTCGCCCGATTTGACGGGTTGCTTGGAAAGCAGGATGGCGATCTGGGGAAGCGGGGTGCCCGGAGAATGCACCAACAGCCAGCCCCCGATCGGGGTGTTCTCGATCAGGTTGTTGGCCTGGCGAAGGGGCAGGTACTGGCGCACCGACTCGAGGGCGTCGAGGCGCTTGCGCAGGGAATCGAGCTGCGACTTCAGGTTCCTGAAGGATTCCAGCTCGTCGATCCGCAGGGTCTCCCCCGTGCCGGGGCAGACCGGGGTCAACTCGGTCAGGCGATCCTGAGACTTCTTTTTCTCTAAGAGCAGTTCCTGGACGGCGTGGTTGTTCTGGAACTGGCTGAAGCACTGCTCGACGATGCGCCTGGCGGCGGGGAGTTCATAGCGGTGGATCAGGTTGGAGACCATGTTGTAGTTCAGGGTGAAGCGACTACGCAGGGGTTCGACTTTTCCCCTGATCATTCCGACCAGCTCGTCCGGGCTGTAGCGGGTGCTGGCCAGGGTCACGACGTAGCCTATCTTGTCCATCCCTCGGCGGCCGGCCCTTCCCGTCATCTGATGGAACTCCCCCACGGTCAGGTTGCGGTTGCCGTCGTCCGTTCTTTTGGAAAGGGAGCTCAAGACGACGGTTTTGGCGGGCATGTTGATGCCCGCGGCCAGGGTCTCGGTGGCGAAGACGATCTTGATCAGACCGCGCTGGAAGAGGGTCTCGATCAAAAGCTTGAGGGGGGGCAAAAGTCCGGCGTGATGGGGCGCAACCCCTTCGACCAGGGAGTCCAGCCAGCGTTTGGTGTTGTTGGAGTTCAGCATGCCGGGGGTCTGGGCGATCGCCGCTTTCACCGCTTCCTGGATCTGGCTTCTCTCGGTATTGTCGGTCAAACCCAGGTTGGCCCGGATAACCTGGTGGGCCTGGCTTTCACAGCCCATCCGGGAGAAGATGAAGCAGATGGCGGGCAGCNNTGAAAAGCTCCTTGACCAGGTCCGGTAGTTCGGGAAACTCGATGCTGCCGTTGTGCGCGAAGGTCTTGAGCCTTTGCTTGCCGACCTTGTTGAAGAGGGGTTCGATGGTAGGGGCCGCGACGTAGGCCTCGAGAGGAACCGGGCGCTCCTCGTGGGTGACCACCTCCATCTCCTTGTGGATGCCGGAAACCCAATCGGCCAGCTCCCGGGCGTTGGCGATGGTGGCGGAGAGGGCGGTGATGCTGGTTTTCTTTCCCAGAAAGACGATGGTCTCCTCCCATACCGTTCCCCGCCCGTCCGAGCCGAGGTAGTGGGCCTCGTCGAGGATCACCTGGGAGACGTCGTCGATGCGGGTGGGGTCCACGTGGAGGATGTTGCGCAGGATCTCGGTGGTCANNCGCCGAGGATTTTTTTCAGGTCACGGTACTTTTGGTTGGAAAGGGCCTTGAGGGGGGTGGTGTAGATGCAGCGCTTACCGGTGGCCAGGGCGAGTTGGATGGCGAATTCCGCCACCACGGTCTTTCCCGAGCCGGTGGGCGCGGATACCAGCACCGATTTCCCGCTCGCCAGGATTTCGATGGCCTTTTTCTGAAAGGCATCGAGGGCAAAAGGCTGGGCCGCCTCGAACCTCGCGACGATCTCTTCGATGGGGGGCTTTTCTGCCAGGAGAGCCATGTCTTAAGGCAGTAGGGTGGGGGTAAGG
>DOBT01000209.1 GCA_003503675.1 Cyanobacteria bacterium UBA8530
CCGTAGCAGATCCCCAGGATGGGAACGGCGAGCGCTAAAATTTCCGGCCGGGGTCGGGGGGCGTTCTTTTCGAGGACGCTGGCCGGTCCCCCCGACAGGATCAGGCCCTTCAGGTCCTTCAAGTCAGCCGCCGCGACGTCATGAGGGAAGATCTCCGCATGGACCCCCAGCTCTCTCACGCGCCGGGCGATGAGGGGGGTGTACTGGCTCCCGAAATCCAGGATCGCCAAGTTTTCGATTTTCATTTTTTCATCCTTAAATTTTTACGATTCATTTTTTTATCCTTTTTCGGTCCCATTTTTGGCGCTGCGGTTTTCTTCGATCCTCGCGAGGGCTTCCGCGCCGATGTCCGTCGGGTAACAGCCATTGAAGCAAGCCAGGCAGCTCTCTTTTCCTCCCACCGCCTTTTCGAGGTCCTCGAGGGTCTGGAACTGGAGGCGGTCCACTCCCAGGTAGTCCACCAGCACCTCGGGCGGCAAGCTCGNNGAATCGTCGATCACCACCACCTTCTTTCCCTTGATGGCGCTCCGCTCGAAAAGGAACTTGACCCCCACGATGTTGCGGCGGAGGGCGGGGTTGGCGGCGATGAAGGAGCGGTGGCAGTAGTGGTTGTTGCGGATGCCCTTTCGGTAGGGGATCCCGGCGGCCTGGGCGAAGGCCACCGCGATGTCCTCGGCGCTCGAGGGGACGTCGAAGACGACCTCGGCCTTATCCTCGTACCGTTCGGCCAGAGCCACCCCCAGGGCTTCCCTCACGGTCGAGACGCTCTTCCCGTCGATCGTCGACTCGGGACGCGCCAGGTAGATGTACTCGAAGGCGCAGTGGGAAGGGCGCGGCGGAAAGAGCTGCCGACAGTGGCGGCGGCCCTCGAGGTCGACGAAGACCGCCTCGCCCGGTGCCACGTCGCGGTCCAGGCTCGCCTCCATCGCGTCGAGGGCCACCGATTCCGAAGCGAAGACGATCGCTCGATTCTTCTTTCCCATCACCAGGGGCCGGAAGCCGTGGGGGTCCCGGAAGACCAGGAGCCCTCGGTTGGCAATCAGGATGATGACGGAGTAGGCGCCTTCCAGGGCGTCCATGGTGTGCCGGGTAGCCCGCATGACGGCTTCCACCGAGGTGTCGGCGAGGTCCTCCTGGGCCAAAGCGCCGGCGAAGACCTGCAGGATGGTTTCGGAATCGCTGCTCGAATTGACGTTGCGGCAGTTTTTCTTCAACCTTCGCCGGAGCGAAGCATCGTTCGTCAGGTTGCCGTTGTGGACCAGGGCCAACCCGAAAGGATAGGAAAGCAGGAAGGGTTGGCACTCCTCCTCGCTCCCGGCGCCCGCCGTGGCGTAGCGCAGGTGCGCCAGCCCCAGGTTCCCCTCGAAGGAATCCAGATTCCGCTCGCGCAGGACGTCGGAAAGCAGGCCCAGGCCGGCTTGGCGGCAGAACCGCTTGCCGAAAGTCGCGAGCCCCGCGCTGTCCTGCCCCCGGTGCTGCAGCGCCATCCCCCCGAGATAAAGGTTCGGCGCGACCGCGCCCTCCGGATCAACGATGCCTAAAATGCCGCACATGTCTTCTTCCCTTCGATCCAATCAATCGCCCGCTTAATGCCTTCGGGATAGATTCGGTGTTCGATTTTCAATCCCCGTTCCCTCAGTTCCTCGACGCTCTCGCCGCGAAGGATGGATACGCTCTTTTTCATGACGACCTCGCCGGTGTCCATTCCCTCGTCGACGAAGTGGACGGTGATGCAGGTCTCCTGCCGATTCGTCCTTATCGCCCAAGCGTAGCCGTCCACTCCTTGATAGGCGGCGGTGTCGGCGGGATGGATGTTCAGGATCCGCGATCGCCTCAGCGCCGGATCGTACAAGTGACCGACCAGGAAGGGGCTCAGCAATCGCATGTACCCCGCCAACACCACCAGCTCGATCCGGTGAAAAGCCAGGTGCTCGGCAATCAGGCGTTCATGCGAAAAGCGGTCGGGGTGCGTTTCATGATCCGCCAGCAAAAGCGGGAGGCCCCATTCCTCGGCGATTCCGATCGCCCCCGCCTCAGGACGGTTGCATACCACCAGCGCCACCTCCGCCGCGAGCTCTCCTTTCCGGCAGGCCTCCAGGATGGCGGCGAGGTTCGAGCCGCTCCCGNNCCTCACCCCCGAAACGCAGGACTTTCATCGCCCGGTAGGCCCGCTCCCTCGCTTCCGAAAGGTCCTCTCCTTCGGCAACGAGGTTCAGGACCCGACCGCCGTCCGTCACGAATCGACCGTCTTCCAGGCGCCTCGTCCCGGCATGGAAAATTTTCACCCCTTCGAGCCCCTGGGCCTCCTCCAATCCTTCGATCAAGAGGTTATTTTGATAATCCCCCGGATAGCCCCGGGAAGCCGCGACCACGCAGATGTGGGTTTTCGGGGAAAAGACCGGGGGAGCGAGGTCGAGGAGGGTATCCAGGAAATCCGACTGCAGGGCTGACAGGAGGAGCTGCGTTTCGGGGTCCCCCAGGCGGCAGTTGAACTCCAGCACTTTGGGGCCGTCCGGGGTCAGCATCAGTCCGAGGAAAAGCGCCCCCCGATAAGAAATGTTCTCCTCCTCCAGCCCCTTCAGGAGCGGACCCAATATTTTTTCTTCGATGAGACTTATTGTTTCCGCTTCCAGGTCCGGGAAAAACGCCCCCATTCCTCCGGTGTTGGGACCCCGGTTTCCTTCTAGAAGGGCTTTGTGATCCCGCACCACCGGCAACAGAAGTACTTTTGGAATGCGAGGACGATCGAGGATCGCCATCAATGAAACCTCCGAACCGCTCAATTTCTCCTCGATCAAGATTTTCTGGCCGGGAACGGCCAGCAGGGCGGGGATCGAGTCCCGGGCCTCCTTCAAGCTGGAGGCAACGACCACGCCCTTCCCGGCGGCGAGGCCGTCGGCTTTCAAGACCAGCCCCTCCTTCTTCCACATCGATTCGACCAATCGCAATGCCTCGGGAGCCTCTTCGGCGATCAGGTAGGGGGCCGTGGGAATCGAATGCCTTTTCATGAATCCCTTGGCCCATGCCTTGGAGCCCTCCAGGCGGGCCCCGTCCCTCGAGGGGCCGAAAACAGCTTTTCCCTCCGCCGCGAAGCGATCGGCGATTCCGGCGACCAATGGGGCTTCCGGTCCTACGATCGTCAAATCGATGGATTCCTCCACCGCGAAGTCGAGAATTTTCTCGAGGTCGTTCAGGGGGACGTTATTTGCGATCGACTCGGTGCCTCCGTTGCCGGGGGCGCAGAAAATCCGGTCTACTCGCTTGGAGCGTCGCAGGGCCTCGGCGAGCGAATGCTCCCTTCCCCCTCCGCCGACGATCAGGATTTTCATCGTTTCTCCTCCAGCTTCGCGATGATTTCTCGGCCATTATCGACGGCCAGTTCGGCGAGCCTGGGGGCATAACCCACGTAAGAGGCGGGGGTGAGTTCGAGCAAGCGTTGTTTCAGGGAAGGTTCGAGGACCTGTTCTTCCAGGAAAGCCCGCCAGCCCTCGAGGGTGATCTTTTTCCCCCGGGTGAGTTGCTTGATTTTTTCATAGGGCAGGGCCCGGCCTTCGGCGCGCAGAACGGTCTGATAGGCCTCGGCCAGCACCTCGGGACGACCTTCGAGATCGGCGCCTATGCGTTTTTCGTCGAGCAAGAGTCGGCTCAGGCCCTTGAGGGTGCTTTCGTAAGCCAGCAGGGAGTAGCCGAAGGCCACCCCCAGGTTGCGCTGGACCGTGCTGTCCGAGAGATCGCGCTGGAGGCGGCTTTTCGTGAGCTTTTCGGAGAAGAAGACCAGCAGGCTGTTCGAGAGCCCCAAATTGCCCTCGCTGTTCTCGAAGTCGATGGGGTTGACCTTGTGCGGCATCGCCGAGGAGCCGATCTCCCCTTCGACGACTTTTTGAAGGAAATATCCGTCCGAAATGTAGCGCCAGAGGTCCTGATCGAGGTCCAGGAGGATGTTGTTGACGTGGCGCAGGCGATCGCAGAATTCGGCCAGTCGATCATGAGGCTCGATCTGAGTGGTGACCATGACCGCCTCCAGTTCGAGTCCTTCGACGAAGTCTTTCGAGAAAGCCAGCCAGTCGATCGACGGGTAAGCGATCAATTGGGCCCCCATCGTGCCGGTGGCTCCGGTGAGCTTTCCCGCGAAGCGCAAGGAATTCAGACCGGATAGTTGACCGGCCAGTCGCATGATGAAGACCCCGATTTCCTTGCCCAGGGTGGTGGGGGAAGCGCTCTGGCCATGGGTGCGTCCCAGCATCGCGACTCCCTTGGAATTTTCCGCCAGTGTGCAGAGCGCCTTCAGAAGCTCCGCCAGTTTCGGGAGCAGGACCTCGTGAAGCGCGTCGGTCAGCAGGCAGCCGTAGGCGAGGTTGTTGGTGTCCTCGCTGGTCAAGCCCAGGTGAACGAGTTCGATCGAGCTCCTCAAGGAATCGAATGTCCCGATTCTTTCCTTGAGGAAGTATTCAACCGCCTTGAGGTCATGATTGGTGGTTCGCTCGATTTCCCTGATGGAAAGCGCGTCCGCTTCCGAAAAGTCCTCGAAAATGGCTCTCAAAAAAAGGACGTCGCGATTTTCCAGGGGAAAGCCGAGTATTTTTTTGAGCTTGATGAAGTATTCGATTTCGACGCGCACCCGATAGCGGTGGAGGGCGGCCTCCGAGAAGAAATCAGCCAAAGGCTTCACCTTTTCGCGGTATCGCCCGTCGAGGGGGGATATCGCCTTCATTTCTTCGATCAACTTTCTCCGATCACTTTCTTCAATCATTGAAACGCGACTTCATCTCCGCGATTCCGGCCAGGACCCTCTTTCTCAAGTTTTCGTCGGAATGAGAGAGAATGCGGATGGCCGCCATCGCGGCGTTTTGGGGGTCGATCACGGTGAGGGCCGGGGTCTCGGACGGCAGTTGGAGGCTGGAATGGATGTTCACCAGGTAATCGGCCTGATCCTTGAAGGCGGGGAGGGCGATCACGGGATGGACGGAGTTGGCGGCGGCCACCCCGGAAAGGCCGTTGGAGCGGCCGGCGATGGTGATGTGAACGATCGGTCGCGGGCTCCGGTTGTGCTTCTCGATGATCCCCAGGACTCTTTCCGGGACCTTGTGAGCCGAGGCGACCTCGACGCGGCTTGCGACCCCGAATCGCTCGAGGGTTCGGACGACCTTATCGGCGATCGCCCCATCCGAGGCGCTCCCCATCAAAATGGAAACGAGCCCCCCCAAATACCCCCTCTCCCGAAGCATCGAGGTGATGCGCGATTCGATGCTTTCTGATTTTTCCGATTTCTCGATGATTTCTCGGCCGGTGAGGGTTTCGAAAACCTCGAGATAGCGCAGGGAGAGTTCGGTGCGGATCTCCTCGCCCAGAACGGGCAAGGGCCCCTCTCCCTCGAAGCCCTGGGCGCGCAGCCATTCCCGCAGGAATTCCTTGGACAGTTGCCTGGGGTTCTGGGGATCGGCTTCGAAGGAATCAAGGTACCAGTAGCGACTGGAGTCCGGGGTGTGAAGCTCGTCGATCAAGGTGAGTCGGTTTTCCACCAGGCCGAACTCGTACTTGGTGTCTACCAGGATGAGGCCACGCCCCTCGGCGTGCGCGCTTCCCTGCCGAAAAAGCGCGAGCGCCACCCTCTCGATCTCGTCCCAAGTTTCGCGACCGCCCACCAGCCGCGCCGCCTCCGCCCGGTCGATGGGGAGGTCATGCCCCAGGTTCGACTTGGTGGTGGGGGTGACGATGACTTTTGAAAGCTTGGAATTCCGGACCAGGCCGGCGGGAAGGGACAACCCGTAATTTTTCTCGAAGCATTCGTTTTCATGATCTCGCCAGGCAGAGCCGGTCAAATAGCCTCTGACGATGACCTCGACGGGAAAGACTTTCGCCTCCTTGGCCAGGGTCACGTTGGGGTCGGGCGTTTCGATCAGGTGGGTGGGGATGATTTCTTCGGCCTGGCGGAGGAAATAGGCCGCCAGTTGGTTGAGTACCTGTCCTTTGAAGGGGATCAACTCATCGAAGACCCGGTCGAAGGCCGATACTCGATCGGTGGCCACGATCAGGCGCCTTCCCTTCAGTTCGTAGCAGTCCCGCACCTTCCCGCGGTCGACCTCGCCCAGTTCCGGCAGATCGAGTTTCCCCAGGCAGCCTTCCAGGCGTTCTTTGATCGACTCGATCTTCATTTTTTCTCCCTTCATCGTCGACCCTCCCCTTAAAAATGAGCGAAGCAGCGTTCGCCGGTGGTGACCATGGCGATCCCGCGTTCGTTGCAGGCCCGGATGACCTCGGCGTCCCGCAGGGAGCCTCCGGGCTGGATGATGGCCGTTATTCCAGCCGCGGCCAGGGCCTCGATGGCGTCGGGGAAGGGGAAGAATGCGTCCGAGCTGACCACCGCGCCCTGGAGGCGGTGCCCCTTTTGATGGGCCTTGGCGATCGCTTGCTCGACGGCGCCCACTCGCTCTTGCTCCCCGGTACCTATCGCCAGGGTCCGGCCCCCCCGGGCGAGGACGATTCCGTTGGATCTCACCCCGCCGTTGACCTGCCAGGCGAAAAGCAGGTCGATGGATTCCTCTTCGGTGGGGATTCTTTGGCAAACCACTCCGGCCGCTTCGGGGCGGATCAGGAAGTCGTCGACCGTGCGGATGCGCGTGGAGTAGGGGGTCTGGACCAGCAAGGAGCCGTCGGAGAGCACCTTCAAATCGAGAGCGGCCCCCGAATAATCAAGAAGAACCTGCGCGACGCGCAGGTCCTTCTTCCTGGAAAGGACATCCAGTGCCTCGTCGCTGAAACCGGGCGCGGCGACCGCCTCCATGAAGGTCGAGAGCACCTCGATCGCGGTTTCTTCATCCACCATCCGGTTGAAAACGGCCACCCCACCGAAACTCGACCGCTCATCGCAGTGGCGCGCCCGGCGGTATAGCTCGGCCATTTCCTCTTCCTTTTTCCCGACCGCGACTCCCGCGGGGTTGAGGTGCTTCATGATCAGGGCGGCGGGTTGCTCGAAGTTGCGCAGGATGCGGCAGGCGTGATCGATATCGGCCAGGTTGATCCAGGAAGGGCCGCCTTTGCCCATCTTCAGCCAGGAAAGGGGCCGCGTCGATTCAGGGACATAATAAGCGGCCGGCTGATGCGGGTTCTCGCCGTAGCGNNGCAGGGAAATATCGGAAGGAAAATCCTCGAGCAGGGCAGTCCGGTAAATGTTTTTCGAGACTTCCGCATTCATCATTTCATCGAAACCTTTCGGCTGCCGGGCTTGTCGAGCGTGATCCCCAGGGTGCAGAGCGGGCAGCATTCGGGGCCCAGGGCCTCTTCTTCGACGGTCAAGAGGGCATAGAAGGGAACTCCGAAGGCCACCTTGCCGCCACTGCGATCGATCAGGCTCGCGAAGGCGGCGATTTCGCCTCCCGCCGCGCGAACGCACTCGGCGGCCTCCCGAGCGGAAAGCCCGGTCGTGACGACGTCCTCGACCACCAGGACCCGCTCGCCCCGGGCGATTTCGAAACCGCGGCGCAGGGTCATGTTTTCCCCGAGGCGCTCGGTGAAGAGGGCGCGGACCCCCAAGGCTCTCCCAAGTTCGTAGGCCGCGATCATGCCGCCCAGGGCCGGGCCGAGCACGACGTCTACCGGCTCTTCGATATTTTTGGCCAGTTCCCGGCAGGCCCACTCGGCTTGAGCCGGATGTTGCAGGAAACGGGCGCATTGAAAGTAACGGGGCGCATGCAGCCCGGAAGAGAGCTGGAAATGTCCCTCCAAGAGGGCGCCCGTCTCCCGGAGCCTTTCCTTAAACGAAACGGAGATTTCTTCTGGTTTTGCCGATTTCATCCTTTAACTCCTCTGCTTTTTTGCGGGCCGCAGCGGCATAGTCCTCTCCATCGGAAGCGTATAGAATCGAGCGCGAGGCGTTGATCAAGACTCTCGATTTCCTCTTGTCCAGGCCGGCCTCCAGAGCGGCTCGAAGATANNCTTGAGCGCCGACGCCGGGAACCAGCAGCCAACAATCTTCGGCCGCCTCCCTGATTTCGCGGAGCCTGCGGGGCTCGGTCGCACCGGCCACCAGGCCGACCGTTCCGGAGGAAGCGTCCATTTCCGCCCCCAGGCGCGCGACGCTCAGGTAAAGCGGAACATTCCTTTCGTCTCGGCGGTCCTGGAAATCGATGGCTCCCGGGTTGGAGGTCGCCGCCAGGAGAAAGACCATCTTCTCCTGGCGGATGAAGGGGGTGATGGAGTCCCGGCCCAGATAGGGGTTCACGGTGATGCAGTCGCCGCCGAGCTCGTCGTAGAGGCTCATAGCGTAGAAGCGCGCGGTATTGCCCACGTCGCCCCGCTTGGCATCCAGGATCACCGGGATCCCGGACGGAATGATCTCGATCGTCTTTTTCAGGGCCTCCCATCCTTGCGAGCCGTGCCGCTCGTAAAAGGCCAAATTCGGCTTGTAGGCACAGACGATATTTTCGGTCGCCTCGATGATCGCCCGGTTGAAGGCGACGATGGCCGCCGCGGGCTCCAGGGAAAGCAAATTTTTTGGCAGTTTCTCGAATTGGGGATCCAGCCCGATGCACAGCAAAGAGCGATTTCTCCGACTCGCTTCCTCGATCTTCTCGACGGCCCTCATTTTTCAAAAACCTCCCTCATCGGCAAGATATCCTCAAAACGCTCGATTTTTCTTTGCACCAGCCAGGCTTCGAGTTCTTTCACCAGTTCGCAGGCGATTCCCGGGTTCACCAGGCTGGCCGTCCCGATCTGCACCGCGCTGGCCCCGGCGGCGATGAACTCCAGGACGTCTTCCAGGCTCGTGATGCCGCCGATCCCGATGATCGGAAGCTTGGTCGCCCGGAAAGCCTCGTGGACGCAGCGCAGGGCGATCGGCTTGATGGCCGGTCCGGAAAGCCCCCCGCGCAGGAAGTCCGCAATGATTTTTCCCTTCAGCATCCGGGGTCTGACCGAGAGCGCCGTCACGGTGTTGATGGCGGAAAGGACGTCCGCGCCGCCCGCTTCCGCAGCCCTCGCCAGCTCCCCCACGTCGGTCACGTTCGGCGTCAATTTCACGATCAACGGCAATCTCGTCTCGGCACGCACCAAAGAAACCAGTCGCTCGAGGACGTGAGGATCGGTCCCGAACCCCATCCCCCCGTGCTCCACGTTGGGGCAGGAAACGTTCAGCTCCAGCCCGGCCAGATTTTTGTGATCTTTTTCGCCGCTCAGCCTCTCGACCAGGCGGCAATATTCGAGAACCGTCGCGCCCGCGACGTTGGCGATGATCGGCACTTCGTATCTCGCCAGGCGCGGCAGCTTTTTCAGAAACTCTTCCACTCCGACGTTTTGCAGCCCGATGCGATTGATCATCCCCATCGGGGCCTCGGCGATGCGCTCGGGCGGGTTCCCCGCGCTCGGCCGGTAGGTCAGGCCCTTGGTGAAGATTCCTCCCAGGTGCTCGATTTCGAGGAAACCCGCCATCTCCAGGCCGTAACCGCAGGTCCCCGAGGCCAGGGCGATCGGGTTGTTCAGCTGCAGGGGGCCCAAATTCACCTTCATTTTTTTCATGACCAGCGGATCTCCCTCGCATCGAAGACCGGCCCGTCCACGCAGACCCGCCGATAGTTTTCGGAATTTCCGACGGGGACGATGCAACCGAGGCAGAGCCCCGTCCCGCAGGCCATCTTGCGTTCCAGGGAAACCTGGCAGGGGAGGTTCATTTTTTCGGCGATCGCGCTGATCGACTTCATCATTTCCTCCGGGCCGCAGGCCAGGATTCGATTGGCCCCGAACTCGGAGATCCGCTCGGACAGGCCGGCCGTGACCCGGTTTCTTTCTCCCGAAGATCCGTCGTCGCTGTAAAGAGAAAGCGGGACCCTGGCCCGATGGAAGGGCTGGAGTCCCGCGACCTGCGAGGCGCTTCGAAAGCCGGCCATCGCGATCATCTCGGTCGGGAAGTGGGAATGCCGCTCGGCGTAGAAAGCCAGCGGGGCGATCCCCATCCCGCCGCCCACCAAGAGGATTCGTTCATTTTCCCGAGGCGAAGCGAAGGAAGAGCCGAGGGGACCGAGGACGTTCAACAGCCCCCCTTCTCTTTGTCGGGAGAGCCAGTTCGTGCCGGCTCCCTGCAGGCGGTAGAGGATGGTGATCTCCTCTCCTTCGGCGCGGTGGATGCTGAAGGGGCGCCGCAGGAAGGAATCCCCGCAGAGAAGATGGATGAACTGACCGGGGAGCGAGTGGCTCAGCCGGGGCGCCGCGAAACGCAGTTCGAAAATCCCCTCGGCAACCCTCTCTTGAGCCACGATGGGAGCCTGCAGGCATCGCAATCTGCTTTTCTCAACGCACATGGTATTGACTTCTGGCTACTTCGAGGGGGATGGAAGCGAAGTGGTCGCTGATGGCCCGGTCGTAATCCTGCACGTAACGGAAGGCCTTCTGGGCGAGCCTCCAGCGGGTCGAGAACCCGATCGTCCCGTCGTTTTCCAGAAGCTCTCGGGCAACGAGGGGGTAATCATTCGGATCGCACAGGACCGCGACCCGGAGGAAGTTCTTGGCGCCGGCTCTCAACATCGCCACCCCGCCGATGTCCACCTGCCGGCGCGCCTCCTCCAGCGTCGCCCCGCTCCGGGCGACGGTTCGCTCGAAGGGGTAGAGATTCACGGCCAGGAGGTCGAAAGGGCACATTCCCTGCTCTCGAAGATGCGCTTCCTGGGCCTCGTCGCCGGATTCAGAGAGCAATCCGCCGTGGATGCGGGGGTGGAGGGTCTTTACCAGCCCACCCGGCATTTCGGGATAGCCGGTATGCTCCTCGATGCTGCGGAGGAAGAGAGGATTCCCCTCATCCAGCCGAGCGAATAGGCGCTGCAGTTCTTGCAAGGTTCCCCCCGTCGAGAAGCAAACCAAAGGGTTTGCCAGGGTGGAAAGGCTACGGACGAAGGCGTCGAGCCCGACCTTGTCATAGAGGCTGATGACCGCATTGCGGACAGCTACTCGATCCAAGACGGCGCACCCCGTGGCGGTCGAAATCATCGCTTTGCCTCCTCATAAAAAAAGAGGGAGAAACCTTCTCCCTCTTTTGGCTGACATTCCCATTCGGCGCATTCCCGATGGACAAGGCCCTTCGGCGCCATCCCGGCCGTTTCGGACAAGCTTGATAGGTTCGATATGCTTGGAGTATTGATGTTCGATCTCATTCCATATCCTTTTTTTTCTTTAAGGGATTATAAACAGGTGATTAAAAGAGTGTCAATGGCCCGAGCCTAAAAGTGAGCCTTGAAAAAGGCCGTAGGGGTGAATGGTGGTCGCCTCTACGGTCTTTTTCAAAAAATGCCGTTTCCGGCGAAAGGAGGGCCACTTCGAAATAGAGGAGGAGTCCCTCACCAGGCTGCTGAATAAATGAGAAATCGAACCATCCGGGAAGCTATCGGGGGATTGATCGACTTGATCATTTGTGCAAGAATATTTTTCAGTCACAGAGCTGGTTGGGCGCCTTCTGAATGGCCTGGGATAGGAAGGATTTATCGTGAATCTCTCTTGGCCTCCGCGTTTGCCCAATCCCCGCCTTCCCTCGAAGAATAAAGCCGATTCCGAAGCAGGGCTGCGGGTCGCCGATCCGCGGGCCTACAACGCGAAGCTCGAAAAAGTCCGGGTGCTGGTCGAGGATATTCCCGCCGCGACGACCGGTCCCGGCCTCATGCTGGGCTTGTTGGATCAACACTCCCGCTTGACCGAGTACCGCGAAAAATTTGAAAAGAAGGTTCCCCTCACGGGCATCCGCTTCGAAAACGATGGAACCCCCGTGATAACGGATGTTCCGAATCCCCAGGACAAGGCCTGGGATCCTTTCCAATTCATGCCCCGCTTCCTTTTCGATCCGGGCGAGGATGCCTTTCCGGTCGCTCCCGCCTTCGATGGCGACGGGAATCTGGACAACAATGCCCCCTCGAAGCCGAACGGCGTCGGAGGCAACTACCGAGACGGAGTGATCGAAGATCGACAAGCCTTGAGCGGAGGCTTCGCCGTTACGCGCAAGGGTGACTACACCGTTCTTACCTACTCCTTCTATTATCCCCACAACAAGGCCGGGGATTACCATACCAAGGACTGGAGCATCGCCCAGGTCTACCTCCGACCGGGAAAGGACGGAAAGCTTCAACCAGAATCCCTTTACACCTCCTGGCATCACGGGGGAATGTTGACTCCCTGGGACAAATTATTAAAGGACGAACAGGGAAAACCGGTGATCCAAGTCGGTCTGGGCAGCCACTCCTTGACCCCGCTGGGTCTGAAGGACTCCCTACCCGAGCGCGGCTTGCAGATCCTCGGGAATGGAGCGGCGCAATGGAACGACAAGCCTCTGCCCAACCGTCTCTCCTTGGATTCCTTCCAAAAGAACGTCCAAACGGCCTTCCTTCTCGAACCCGGCAGCGATGCCTTCAAGACGCGCCTCTTGATGATGCGCTACGGCTACGTCGGCTTCGACCCCCTCATGCCCGAAGTCTTCGCCGAACAGGGCGGCGTCGCCAAGGCAATCGAGGAAAAGGCGGCCGGTTATGCCAGTCGCGCACTGGAAAAACTGAAAGAAACCTGGAAAAAGCTTTTCGATTGAAAGAACTTNNGTTTTTATCAAAAACGAAGGCTTGCTTTTATTGTACCGATGAGTATAATAAAACGATGGACAATCGAACGCGTATCCTACAAGAAGCCCTGCGCCTGTTCTCCAACCGTGGCTACGAAGCGGTGGGGGTACAAGAGATCTGCGAGGCGGCCGAGATCACCAAGCCGACCCTCTACCATTACTTCGGCAACAAGATCGGCCTCCTCGAGGCGATCCTCCATCACTGGGGAGTCGATTTCGACCAAAGGGTCTCGGTTGCGGCCGAGTACCATGGCGACCTTCCCTTGACCCTCAATCGCCTGGTCAAGGCCTTCTTCGAGTTGGCGGCCCTTCATCCCGAGTTCTACCGCCTCCAACTGGCGCTGTGGTTCGCCCCCCCGGAAAGCGAAGCGGGAAAGACGATCTTGCCCTCCTTGAAAAGACAGCACGATTCGATCGAGGCTCTTTTTCGGAAGGCCGCCGATGACCACGGCAACATGCGGGGGCGCGACCGCATCTATGCCATCAGCTTCCTGGGGCTCGTCAATTCCTACGCGGCCATTTTTCTCAACAACCTGACCCAGTTGGACGACGAGCTTTGCTTCAGGATCCTCCACCACTTCATGCACGGCATCTACTCTTAATTTTTTCTTTTCCCTATACCTAACGGTAGAAATAGCAAAGGAGCGCATCATGTGGGCACACGACGCCGTGTTTTATCAGGTCTATCCCCTGGGGATGTGCGGGGCGCCTCCCCGCAATGACTTCGCCTCCAGCGAACCCCGCCTCGCTCAGCTCTTCGACTGGCTCCCCCACTGGGAGAGCCTCGGCATCGATGCCCTCTACCTCGGTCCCGTCTGGGAATCCACCGCCCATGGCTACGACACGGCCGATTACTTCCATGTCGATCGCCGCCTGGGAGACGACCGGCTGCTGGCCGATCTGAGTTGGGCCCTTCATGCCAAGGGAATCCGCCTGGTCCTCGACGGGGTCTTCCATCATGTCGGCAGGGATTTCTGGGCTTTCCGGGACGTGCAAAAGAACGGACAATCCTCTCCCTATTGCGGCTGGTTCTTCCTCCGCTTCGGAGAGCAGAGTTCCCAGGGCGATCCCTTCTCCTACGAGAACTGGCACGGCGCCGAAGACCTGGTGAAACTGAACCTTTCCAACCCGGAAGTGAGACAGCACCTTTTCCAGGCGGTGGAGAGCTGGATCCGCGACTACGGCATCGACGGCCTCAGGCTGGATGCCTCGGACTGCATCGATCGGGATTTCCTCAAAGAGCTCGCCCGCCTTTGCCGACGACTGAAGCCGGATTTCTGGCTGATGGGAGAGGCGGTCTTCGGCAACTACAACCTCCTCGCCAACCCCGAGATGCTCGACGCCACCACCAACTACGAGGCCTACAAGGGCCTCCACTCCAGCCACAACGACCGCAACCTCTTCGAAATCGCCCATTCTCTCGACCGCCAGTTCGGCCCATCCGGGGTCTATCGAAACCTTCACCTCTATTCCTTCGCCGACAATCACGACGTCGATCGGATCGGGGAATTGCTGAAGGATTCTGCCCACCTGTATCCCCTGCATGTCCTGCTCTTCGGGATGCCGGGAATCCCGGCGATCTATGCGGGCAGCGAATGGGGCATCGGAGGGAAGATCAAGGACGGGGGACAGGCGGCTCTGCGGCCCTTCATCCCTTATCCGGGCGGCGGGCCGCATTCCGATCTGGAGGGGGCGATCGCCAAGCTTTCCCGGATCAGGCGGGAAACCCCCTCCCTGCGTCGGGGCGATTTCAAGAAAATCCTGGTCTGCTCGGAACAGTTCGCCTTCTCCCGCCAAACCGAGGAAGAAACTGCGATCGTGCTGGTCAACATCTCGAAGGTCCCCGTTCGCCTCGAACTCTCCCTGCCCGTGAACGGAAAATTTCATGACCGGCTCAATCCCCGAGATTCCTTCTTCGTCCAGGGCGGAAAAATCACCCTCGAGATGCCTGCCAATTGGGGCCGCATCCTGGTTTCACAAAAGCCTTGAAACGTTCTTCGGTTATGATGGAGGTGAAAGAACTCGATTCGATCGGAGAAAATAAATGAAGACCCGCTCCTTGGGAAAAAATAACCTTTCCGCCCTCGGCTTCGGCTGCATGCGGTTGCCGGTCCTGGGTGGGGACGAGGGAAGAATAAACGAGCCCCTGGCAACCCGTATGTTGCATGCGGGAATCGAGAAGGGGATCAACTACGTCGATACGGCTTATCCCTATCATCGCGGGAACAGCGAACCCTTCGTGGGCAGGGCCCTTTCTGGCGGCTTCCGGGAAAGGGTTCACCTCGCCACCAAACTACCATCCTGGGCCGTTCAGGCCCCGAGCGACTTCGACAAGTACCTGAACGAACAGTTGAAACGCCTTCAAACCGATCACATCGACTACTACCTGGTCCATGCCCTGAATGCCGGGTCCTGGCAGAAGCTGGAAAGAATGGGGATCCTCGATTTCCTGGACCGGGCCGTGCGCGACGGGCGAATCCTTCATTCGGGTTTCTCCTTCCACGACGAGGCCGAGGCCTTCAAGCCCATCGTGGACGCCAACGACTGGGAGTTCTGCCAGATCCAGTACAACTACATGGACGAAATGAACCAGGCCGGAACGGATGGCCTGAAATACGCCGCCCAAAAGGGCCTGGGGGTCATCGTCATGGAGCCCCTACGCGGAGGTCAGTTGGCCAAAGGGGTTCCCGAGGACATCCGGGCGATCTGGGGTTCCTCCGAAAAGAGGCGCTCCCCGGCCGAATGGGCCCTGCGCTGGGTCTGGAACCATCCCGAAGTCTCGCTCGCCTTGAGCGGGATGGGAAGCCTGGAAGAGGTCGAGGAAAACTGCCGCATCGCCTCGGAAGCTTCTCCGAACTCGCTGAGCCGGGAAGAGTTCGCCCTTTTCGAAAACGTGCAAGCCCGCTACCTCGAAAGGATCAAAGTCCCCTGCACCGCTTGCGGTTACTGCCAGCCCTGCCCGCAGGGGGTCAACATTCCCAAGGTCTTCGGGCTCTTCAACGAGACCTTCACCTATGGAACGGCGGAAAGCGTCCGGAGATTCTACTCGAACTTCATGCCCCCCAACGAAAGGGCCTCCAACTGCGTGGAGTGCGGCTTGTGCGAAAAGGCTTGCCCGCAGCACATCAGGGTCATGGAAACGCTGCGGGAAAGCCATCTTAAACTGGCCGGCTCGGTGAATTAGGCCAGGCGCTTGAGAAGCCAGGCCATGTTCTCCCCGAGGGCCTTCATGGTCTTGAGGCCTTCCTCGTCTCCCTCGACCTCGCCTTTCTCCCGGCCGATCCCGATGTTCCAGTAGCTCGAGCCGGGAATGATCATCTCCTCGATGAGAAAGAAGTGGTTGAGGGAGTCGAAGGCATGGATGGCTCCGGCGCGCCGGACGGCGACGATCCCTGCCCCCACCTTGCGCTTGAGGATGCTGCCGTTGGTTTTCGCCACCATCCCGCAGCGATCGATCAGGGCCTTCATTTCGGAGGAGATGTCGGCGAAGTAGGTCGGCGAGGCGAGGATGATCCCGTCCGCCTCGATCATCTTGGCGATCGCCTCGTTGACGCAGTCGTTTTCGATGGCGCAGCGACGGTCCTGGGTTTGAGCACAGCGATAACAGGCCGCGCAGCCGCGAATGGCATGATCGGCCAGATCGAACCGCTCGGTCTCGATCCCCTCTTTTCTCAACTCTTCGAAAACCTTTTCGATGAGCAAGGCCGTGTTGCCGTCCTTGCGCGCGCTGCCGTTGAATGCGA
>DOBT01000136.1 GCA_003503675.1 Cyanobacteria bacterium UBA8530
TCGTTGTTGCCGCCGTCCCAGAGGACGACGTCGGCTTCGGCTTCGGCTTGGCGCAGGATTTTCTCGTAGTCGACGCCGGAGTAGATCACGTTGCCGGCTTCGATGTGGGGCTCGTACTCTTCCATTTCCTCGATGGTGCACTTGTGCTTCTTGAGGTCTTCGATGGTCGCGAAGCGCTGGACGGCCTGCTCGACCAGGTTGCCGTAAGGCATCGGGTGGCGAACGGCGACGACCTTCAGGCCCATCTTCTGGAGAACCTGGTAGACGCGGCGGGTGGTCTGGGACTTGCCGCAGCCGGTGCGGACGGCGCAGATGGAAACGACGGGCTTGGAGGACTTGAGCATGGTGTCATGAGCGCCCATCATCACGAAGTTGGCGCCGCAGGCCATCACCAGGGAGGCCTTGTGCATGACCACTTCATGGGGAACGTCGGAATAAGCGAAGACCACGTCGTCGGCCTCGAGTTCCTTGATCAGGCGGGGAAGGTCTTCTTCGGCGAAGATGGCGATGCCGTTCGGATAGAGCTTGCCGGCCAACTCGGCGGGATATTTGCGCCCGTCGATGTCGGGGATCTGGGTGGCGGTGAAGGCGACGACGTCGTAGCTGTCGTTGTCGCGGTAGAAGGTGTTGAAGTTGTGGAAGTCCCTACCGGCCGCTCCCATGATGATGACTTTTTTCTTCATCCCTTGATACTCCTCTAAAATAACTTGCATGCGAGCGAAAACTTCGCCCTTATTCGAAGTTTAACAAAGTCGGCCTTCTTCCACCAGCCCCAGAAAGGCAGGAATGGATGGCCTTGGCGAGGATATGCGGTGGAATCCTCCGGTATGCATCGGTATGCGCCCGTATACGCAAGAAAAGACCGGCCTGAGCCGGTCAAAAGGGGAGGAAAGCCGTTCGAAGGAGGCGATCCAGAATCTGGTAGAGGGTCGAAACGACGAAGTAGGCGATGAGGGGAGAGAGGTCGAGGCCCCCGGGCATCGGCAGAAGGCGCCGGAAGGGGAGCACGACGGGTTCGATGAATCGATTGAGAAACTGGACGGCGGGATGGTCGCGGCTGATCTGGGGGATCCAGGAGAGGATGGCCCAGATGAAGAGCATGACCGTCCAGATTTGGTAGATCATGTAGAGGGCATTGAGCAAGAGAGAGACGGGATACTGCATCAGCTACTCCTCTTCGCGCCGAGTGACTTGGAACGTTTGGTGGCGGCCGAGACCGCGAGGCAGAGGGTGGCCCTCAGGGCGGCCTCTTCCAGGACCTGCAAACCGGCGGCGGTGGTCCCGGCCGGGGTGACGACCTGGTCCTTCAGTTCGGCGGGATGCGCTCCCGATTGCTGAACCAAAAGGGAAGTCCCCACCATGGTCTGGCAGACCAGCTCCCTCGAGATGCGCCGGGGAAGGCCCTGGTGGACTCCGGCTTCGATGAGGCCCTCGATGATCAGGGCGATGTAGGCGGGTCCGGAACCCGAAAGGCCGGTGACCGCGTCGAAGTAGTCCTCGGGCAACTCCAGAACCTTCCCCACCGCGGAGAAGATTTCCCTGGCGCGCCCCAGGTGAGCGGCGTCGACCCATTCGTTGCCGGTGATGGCGGCGATGCCCTGGCCGATGATGCAGGGGGTGTTGGGCATGGCCCGAATGACGGGAACCCCCTGTCCGAGGGCGTTTCCGAACTGCTCGAGGCGAGCGCCGGCAACGACCGTGAGGGCCAGGACGGATTTGCTCCATTGCCCCTTCACTTCGGAAAGGACGGTGCCCAGCTGAGCGGGCTTGATCGCAAAGAGGACCGCCTCGGCAGCAAGGCAGTCCAGGTTGTTGGAAGTGACCCCGACCTCGTAGGTCCTGGCCAGGTGCTCCCTCCGGCTTTCCAGGGGATCGCTCACCAGGATCTGCTCGGGTTTGTAGAGCCCCTTGCTCAGGATACCCTTCATCAAGGCCTCGGCGACGATCCCGCCGCCGAGGAAGGAGAGGCTTTGCATCAGTTCACGCGCCAGAAGAGGTCTTTCGGTTGCTGCTTGCCGAGCCAGGAATTCTCGTTGTGGAGGGCGTTGATGGAGACGTTGGAGGGGGTGAAGAGGAAGATGTTGTCGCCGATGCGCTCCTGGTGGCCGTCGAGGGCATGGCAGGCGCCGGAAACGAAGTCGACCAGGCGCTGGGACTGCTCGGCGGTGAGGCCGAGGAGGTTGAGGATGACGGCGCGACGGGAGCGGATGTGATCGATGATGCCGAGGGCTTCCTCGAATGAATGGGGCTCCAGGACGACGACTTCACTGCTGATGGCAGAAGGCAAACCGACGATGTTACGGCTCGGCTGCTTGATGGTCCGCTTGTCCAAGGATACTTCCTCCTCATCTTCGAAGATCTCTTCGGCGTCTTCGTTCAAGCCCACAAAATGCTTCACCTTGCTCCAGATTTCAGCGCTCATTCAACATTCCTCCTCAAGATTTTGCTTGTTTCTTTCACCAAATATCGCGGTTCCGATTCTCAGAAGGGTCGCCCCTTCCTCGATGGCAACTCGGTAGTCGTTGCTCATCCCCATGGAGAGGACGGTCAACTCTGAGCCGGGAATTTCCCTGGCCTCCTCGAAGAGTTCTCGCAACCGGCGGAAGTGACGACGCGCCTCTTCAGGCTCCCCGTAGGGGGCGATGGTCATCAGTCCCTTCACCGAGAGACCAGGTAAGGCCATGACAGCCCTGATTCCGTCCAACGCTTCCGCCAGGGGCAAACCGAACTTGCTTGCCTCCCCCGAGACGTTGACTTGGACGAGGATTTCCTGAACCTTGCCCGCCTTCTGGGCAGCCACAGCGAGGGCTTCCGCCAGGGGCAGGCGATCGACCGAATGAATCAATGAAAAGGCTTCTACCGCTTGCTTCACCTTGTTGGTTTGCAAGTGGCCGATCAGGTGCCATTCGAGCGGGAGATCCGAAAGTTCGCTTCTTTTGCGAAGGGCTTCCTGGACTCTGTTTTCCCCCACCATGGTGGCGCCTACCCGGTAGACCGAACGAACGGCTTCGGAAGTGACCTGCTTGGTCACGACCACGACTCCGATTTCGTCCCCCGCCCTTCCGGCTTTTTCGGCCGTTTGAGCGATGTCTGCCCTTAGATTCAGGTAGTTTTCTTCGAGCGAGATCACGGGGCCGATTCACTCCTAGCCGATCGACCGTTCGATCATATCACCGATCCGATTTGTTTACAATATCAAGCGGCAAGCAAGTAATCTGTGTGGCAAGTCACCTCTATTTCGGATGCCGCTCCGTGTTTCCATCCTAGGGACAAGCATCGATTCGAACGATGATCGCCATCACCTTTTGTATCTTGCGCCGAACTTTCCTGAGGTCAAAGCCCTATGACTTTCCTTTCTCGCCCGCTATTCTCCCTCCCAGAAGCGGGAGGTTTTCATGAATGTTGTTCGCTGGGCCCTGGGACTGGCCATTTCTCTTTTGGGAGGCTGCGGCCTTCCCGCCGAGGTCCCCTGCTTTTCCATCCAGGCACGCCTGGTCGAAGCTTCCCCCGACGACTGGAACCTGCGCTTGATTCAGTCGAGCGAGCGTTCGAAGAGTGCGGGGGGGGCGATCGTGGTGGTGGCGGTGGTGGATACCGGAGTGGACGAAAACCATCCCCTGCTGAGGGGCAAGCTTCTTCCCCTGCTCGATCGGGTCGGGGAGGACCGCTACTCCTTCGGCGGCAGGCCATACGACTACACCGGAATGGACGGCAACGGCCATGGAACCCACGTATCGGGCATCGTGGGGGCCATCGTGGGCCGCAGCGGGGTCATGATCCTGCCCGTCAAGAGCATTCCCAACTCCGGAGTCGGGGACGACCGGGCGATCGCCTCGGGGCTCCGATCGGCGGTGGACTGGCGGGACCAGAACATGCCCGGACGCCGGGTCAGGGTGATCAACCTTTCGGTGGGAGGAAAGACCCGTTCGAGGGAACTGCAGGACGCCATCGACTACGCCCTCTCCCATGACGTCCTCCTGGTGGTTTCCGCGGGAAACGACGGGATCGGGGTTTCCTACCCGGCCTCTTCTCCGGGGGTGGTGGCGGTGGCCGCGACCAACCGACGCGACCAGCTCTCGTCCTATTCCAACCACGGACCGGAACTGTCCCTGGCCGCCCCGGGGGGCGACAACGACGATCCGGTCGATTCGACCTGGCCCACCTACCTGACCGCTTCCGATCTGAGAAAGGGAAACTCGGAGGTCCATCAAAGTCAGGGGATGATCGGAACCTCGATGGCCGCTCCCCATGTGACCGGAGTGGCCGCCCTGCTCTTCGCCGATGCCCCCCACCTGAGTGCCAGACAAGTGAAGGCTCGCCTGGAAAGCTGGACCACCGACCTGGGGCCCATCGGTCCCGATCCCTACTTCGGGACGGGACGCCTGAACGAAGCCCTCTCGCTCGCCAAGGTGGGCCACGATGCCAGTGAATGAACGCCTCTTCCCCCTCATCCTGGTTTCCCTGCTCTTTCTCGCTTCCTGCAAGAGCAGCGCCCCTTCCGTTCCGGTGAAGGGAACGGTCCGGGACTCCAAGGGCCTTCCGATCGCGGGAGCGGTGATCAGCGACGGCAGCGTCTCGACCCTCACCGACGACAGCGGCTCTTTCAACCTGCTGGCCTACTCGCGCAACCTCATGATTCACAAGCCGCGCTTCGAGCCGCTGGAGTTCCAGGCCGACACCGTCAACGACCTCACCCTGGTTTCGAGGACTTCGCCTTTGACCATCGCCTGGGACCTGCGCTGGGGCGGAGGCCAGACCGAGGGGGTCCGCAAGCACCTTTTGGACAACAAGGTCAAGGTCATGCCCTTCAAGGAGGGCATCCCGACGGCCGAAATCCTGGTGCTATCCTGCCCGAGCGTCTTTTCATCCGAGGCCTCCCTGGAAGCGCGGAACTGGGTGAGAAAGGGCGGAACCCTGGTCCTCTTGGGGGAATGGGGCGGCTACCCCTTCTTCGATCAGGATGGCGCGAACCGTCTCCTCGAGGGAACGGGAATCCGCTTCAGCGGCACCACCGTCCGGGAATACGACCCGAAAGACCAGCAACGTCCCGAATGGATTCCCATCGCTTCTTTCACCTCGCGCGCCCTGGTGGCCCATCTGGCCAAGGGACCGACCCTCTTCACCGCCGGCAGCCTCGATCTGACCACCCCGGCCCAGACCCTGGCCCAGACCGGCGAAAAGAGTTTCCGGATTTCCTCCTACTCGCAGGGTCCCCAGGTCGTCGCCGCCGCCTCCCCCTTCGGCTACGGGAAGTTCGTGGTTTGGAGCGACAACTCCTTCATCACCGATACCGACTCCCTGGGAAATGGAACCCCCGACTGGAAATATGCCGACAACGCAGCGACAGCCTTCAATTGCTTCGGTTTCTAGGCTAAATTTGAATCGAAGTTAATCGAAATTTTATCGATTCTCCCTCTCTTCCTCCCGATAATTCCCTTATGGAACAGGAGGTATGAGATGACGGACATCAAAGTAGGCTATTCGGGTTTGCAGGCCAGGGTCAACCGAGGGGAAGCCGCCCAACAAACGCCGACGGCCCCCACCTTGCGTACTGCGGCCGTAGACAATTACAGCGCTGCCGCCCCCTATTCCTATTCCCTGGCCCAAGGCAATCCCCGTCGCCTTACCGTGGGACAGGTGGTTCAGGAAGTCTACAAGGTCGATCCCCAAAAAGACGCCGCCCGCTATCAAAGCCTGGTCGATCAGGTCGCCCGCCTCAATGGTTTGGTATTATTGAACTTCCCGCTTCCGGGCAATTTGACCACCCTGAAGATGCCCGCGCCTCCGGCCCAGTCGAGTTCTTCTTCCTCCACCGGCACCACCATCGTACAGGGGCTCGCGGTGGCGGCCACGGCCGTCACCGCCATCGGGGGCATCGTCGATGCCATCAACGGAAAAAGCAACGTCGGCAATCAGAGTGTTCCGATCAGCTATCCGTCCACGTCCCAATCCGGTCAGGGAGTGTTGAATCTGCCCCAGAGCACGAACTCGGGGCTGGAATCGATCGTCCCCGCCGTCAAGGACGCCGCCACCCTGATCGATGGCCTGATTCGATTATTCAAGTGAAGGAATCAGTTCGGTTGAAGCGTCTCGCCCAGCTGGTTCCAGCGGGAAGGATCGCTCAATAGCTCCAAAGGAATCATCACGCCCTCCGCCTCCTTCAGGCGGGGGGCGATCGCCTTCCCCGAAAGTTCGGAAACCCCCAGCGTGAGCGCCAGGTTGCCGATCCTTTGCCGAAGAAGCTCCGTTCCCTCGTTTTCGGGGGGAAGGGCCACGAACTCGTCCGCGATCCCTGCCAACCCGCCCCAGTTCAAGCCGTTCTCGAGCGAAGAAGCATAGGAGTCCTCCATCAGGATTCCGAAAGACATCTTTTTCCCCCCGATCGTCTTTTTGGCTTTTTCGAGGAAATCCCTGGTGCTCTTGCAGCGCCAGTCCTGCCAGGCCTGGAAGGAGGGGCCTTTCAGCAATTCTCCGTTCGCGCCGTAATCGAGGATGTCCGTCGGCCAGTTGATCACTTCGCGCTTTTGGGAGGCCTCGAACATCCGGCGGCTGGTATCGCTGAAGTCCGCCTTCTGGCTGCCGAAACCGGCATCCTCGACCAGGATGCCGGTTATCGGGTAGGCGGCCAGCTGTTTCAGAATTGAGAGCAAGCGTTCCTGGATTTCGGGCAGGTTGGGGTTGACCCGAAGGTATTTTCCCGAGGGGTACTGAACCTCGCTGACGACCTGCTTCTTGTTCTTCAGTTCGACCGGATCCCCCAGGCGCAGGCCGCGCATGGCATCGGAAGAGGCGGCATCCCCGACCAGCAAAAAGCCGTCCTTGGGAATGGGAAAACGGAAACCGTGCGGGTTCTCGATGAGGAGGTCCACCTTGTTCCTGGCAATCAAGGCCAGCACTCCGTCCGACTTGGCTTCGTAGAATCTTTCGCTTTTTTCGTTTCCGGAAATCATCGAAATGCCGCCGACCGCCTCGCCTCGGGTGACTCCCAGCTCCCGCCCGTTCAGGGAAGCGACGCTGGTTTGATCGAAGATCACGGCGGGCCACTTCGGATGGTCGAAGGCCGGCCCGAGGTGTTCCTTCTTGATTCCCTCGCAGAAGAGGCTCACGACCGCCTTCAGCTTCAGCTTCCGGGCCGCGGCCTCCTCGGCGGCCACCGCGAGGAGATCGAAAGTGCCCCCGAAAAGAAGGGCGCCGCTGGGCGGTTTTACCTCCAGGGCCACCGAATTGAGGCCGGCCTTCTGGCAGCGATCGAACAATGCCGCGACCTGGGANNCCAGCACGTTGTTCCCGCCGATCCAGAGCATCTTGACCTTTTCCCGTCCCGCCTCGTCCCAGGCGGCACCGGGAAAGCCTCCACTCAGGATCGAAAGGGCGATCATCCCTGAAAAAACGATTGAATTGGCCATCGCTCTCTTTCGGTCTCTTTGTACCCCTCCAAAAGTATCATGTTTTTCGGAATGCTATACTGGAAAAATGGCCAATACATCCGAACTCCGTTCCGAAATCCGCGCCATCGCCCTGCCGGTCATCTTATCCAACATGGCGATCGTCCTCTTTGAAACCGTCAACGTCTTCTGGCTGGGAAGGCTCGGTCGCGACGTGGTGGCCGGGATCGGCGCCGCCTCCTTCATCACCTGGATGATCTTCTCCTCGACCAACCTCACGAGCCGTGGCACCACGACCTTCATAAGCCAGTTCTTCGGCAAGAAGGAGCTGGGGGAATGTCGGGAAGTGGCCAAAGAGGGGCTAGTGCTTTCCCTCCTGCTTTCCCTCGTTTTGCTCGTCGTTCTCTTGCCGCTCCTTCCCTTCCTTCTGGACATGATGTCCCTCAAGGGAGAGGTCTGGCAAAGCGCCTTCGACTACCTCTTCATCTTCACTCTGGGATTGCCCTCCATCATCCTCTTCACCGTCACGGGCAACATCGCGATCGCCTACGGTGACGCCAAGCTCAGCACGAGGACCCTGCTCGTCTCCCTGCTCATCAATGCCATCCTCGATCCCTTCCTGATTTTCGGCTGGTGCGGCTTGCCGGCCATGGGGGTGAAGGGGGCGGCGATCGCCTGGATCTTCGCCGAAATCGTCGGCTTGGCGCTCCGCCTGGCCATCCTGGTGAAATCCGGCTACCTCGAAATTTCCGGCTGGTCGAAGGCCTTCAATTTTCCCCGCTGGGCGAGCATGGTGAAAATGGGTTGGCCCCCCACCGCCAGCGACATGATCTTTTCCATGGTCTATCCCCTGCTCACCAGCTACATCGTCTCCTTCGGCTCAGCCCCCTTGGCGGCTCTCAACGTCTGCCACCGCATCGAGGGGATCCCCTATTTCATCTGCATGGGTTTCTCGGCGGCGGCCTCCACGGTCATCGCCCAGCGCATCGGTGCGGGACAGCCCGAGCAGGCCATGCGGGCCTACCGCATGAACCTCCGCTCCATCACCCTCGCCCTCATCCTGCCTTCCTTGGCCTTCGTCTTCATCCCCGGTCCCCTGATCTCCCTCTTCATCAACGACCCCGCCGTGGTCGCCGTCGGCTGCGATTACCTCCGCATCATCGGAATCTTCGAGGTCTTCCTCGGCTGGGAGATCATGACCGAGGGGGCTTTCGGAGGAACCGGCAACACCCTGCCCCCCATGCTGATCAGGATGCCCTTGACGCTGGCCAGGATTCCCCTCGCCGCCTTCCTGGGAGGATTTTTGGGAATGGGCACCAACGGCATCTGGCTGGCTCTCTCCTTGACCACCTGCCTCAAGGGCTTGGCGATCGTCTTCTGGTTCCTGAAGGGACGCTGGAGCCGCCTGAAAATCATCCAGAGCCTCTCGTAAAAAAAGGTCTTGCCCGTGGGCAAGACCGAGAGAGCTTCGGAAAATTCCTTCTTATTGGCGGATGACCTTGAAGGCCTGTACGCGGCCGTTGCCGCGGTCGGTGACGTAGAGGGTGTCGTCGTTTCCGATGGCGATCCCCTCGGGGCCCGAGAAGGTGCCTTCACCCTGTCCCCTTTGACCGAGGTTCATGAGCCATTGGTTGCGGGGATCGAAGACCTGGATGCGGTGGTTCAGGGTGTCCGCGACGAAGATGAAGCCGAAGCGATCGATGGCGAGATCCCTTGGAACGGCGAATTCTCCGGGGCCGTTGCCTCGCTTGCCGAAGTTGGCGACCTTCATCCCCCGCTTGTCGAAGATCACGACACTGGCGAGGCCGTAGTCGAGGACATAAAGGAAACCCTTGGGGTCCAGGGCCAGCCCCATGGGGGATTGGAGTTCACCGGGCTTGCCGATGACCTGGATCGACTTCTCGTTGGCGTCGTGGACCAGTACCCGATGGTTGTTCGGTTCGGTCAGAAAGATGTTGCCGTTGGTTCCGATGGCGATCCTTCCGGGGATGGCGGGATTGTCGTCTCCGGTACGGGTCCTCTTCCAAATGGCGAGTTGCCGCCCGTGGCTATCGTACTTGTAGATTCGGAAGTCCAGGTCGTCAACGATGTAGAGGATGTCGAGGTTGTTGGCTGAAAGGGCCCGCGGGAAACGGAAGCTCTCCTGGGAAGGGACGGGACGGATTTGCTTCAGGAAACGACCTTGAGGATTGAAGACCTGGATGCGTCCGTTCTCGGTGTCGGCCACCAGGATGTTGCGGTTGGTGTCGATGTATAGTCCGCGTGGCTGTTGGAATTCACCCTGTCCGAAACCGGCCTTGCCGAAGGTCTGGAGAAACTGAATTTCTCTGATCTGCTGGGGAAGGCGCTTCGCATCAGCAGCCATACCGGACATTCCGGACCGCTCGGGGGGGGGCGGGGTCTGCCTCATCGGGGCCTGATAGGACGGGGCCGGATAAGCGCCTCCGTTGCCCATTTGAGGCGGCGCCACGAGGACGGGCTGGGTTTCCTTGAGGGATGCGGCCAGGGCCTGCGCCATTTCGGCTGCCCTCGCGTAGCGCTCCTCGGGGTTCTTTTTCAAGGCCCTGATGATCACCTGCTCCAGCCGAGGAGGGATCGCGGGGTTGTGCTGCCGGAGGGGAATGGGCGGCTCGTTCATGATCTTGAGGATGGTTCCACCCAGGCTGCCGCCGTCGAAGGGGGTCTTGAAGGTGAGCAACTCGTAGAGCAGCCCCCCCAGGGAGAAGAGATCGGAGCGACCATCCACCAGCCTCGAGTCGCAAAGCTGCTCGGGCGAGATGTAGGCGATCGTTCCGAGGGTCGTTCCGGTTTGGGTCATGCTGGGGAGATCGGAGCGAACGCGAGCCACTCCGAAGTCCATGATCTTCACCGAGCCGTTGGCGAGGATCATGATGTTGTCGGGCTTGATGTCTCGATGAACGATGCCGTTGAGATGAGCGTAATCGAGGCCGGCGCAGATCTGGACCCCGATGTCGACGACCTGCTGGAAGGAGAAATGGGTTTTGCTGTCGATGCATTCCCCGAGGCTCTTCCCGTCGAGAAGCTCCATGGCCATGAAGTGCCGCTCACCGAAGGGGCAGTAATCGAAGACGGTGACGATGTTGTTGTGGGTGAGGCGGGCGGAAGCCACGGCCTCTCGTCGGAAGCGTTCGGTCGTGTCCTGCTTCTCGGTATCGGAGAGGGTGGAGTCCAGCAGAAGTTCCTTGAGGGCGATGGTGCGATCGAGACGGTGGTCCTTGGCCCGATAAACCACGCCCATGCCGCCTCTTCCGAGGACATCCAGGATTTCGTATTGGCCGAAGAACTCTCCCATGCCGTTACTCGTTCGCCAGGATCAAGACGGTGACGTTGTCATGGCCGCCCCGGTCGAGGGCCAGATCCACCATCAATTGGCAGGCTTCCTGGGGATCCTCGCTGCCGGAAGAGATGGAAGCCATCTCCTCGTCGCTGACCAATCCGGAAAGGCCGTCGGTGCAGAGGAGGATACGATCCCCTTTCTGCCAGGGCAGGTGCTGGGTATCGGCCTCGATCTCCATCTGCATCCCGAGACAGCGGGTGATGACGTTGCGGTAGGGATGGCGCTGGGCTTCTTGAGGGGTGATGGCCCTGGCCCGCAATAGCTGGGCCACGACGGAATGGTCTTCAGTGATCTGCTCGATGCGACCGCGTCGAATGAGGTAGGCCCGACTATCGCCGATGTGCCCGACGAAGAGTTCCGTTTCTTGCGCGAGGACGGCCGTGACCGTGGTGCCCATCCCGCGCATGGAAGAGTCTTGAAGGGACTGGGTGACGATCGCGCGATTGGCCTCCTGGATAGCCTTTTGCAGGGAGCTGATGGAATTCTCACCGCTGGCGGCGATCTCCTGACAGATGATCTCGACGGCCCTGCGGCTCGCCTTCTCGCCGGCCAGGTGTCCGCCCATGCCATCGGCTACGACGTAGAGTCCGTTGTCGCTGTCGATGGAATAACAGTCCTGGTTTATTTCCCTGACTTTGCCAACATCCGTCAGGCTGCCTACTCGCAAGTCGGTCTCCATCCTTCCCTAATACAATTGCTTCTTTAGAAGAAGCTACCACAAGTGGATAGCGCTTTCAAGTCCGTTCAGCTGTAGTTAGGCCGTACGGTGAGAGCGGTGTTGATTTGATCGTTGGTGCAAAAGCCCCCTTCGATCAAGGCCTGGACGAGGGGACAGGTCTTTGTTGTCTGGGCGGCCAGGGCCTCATCCAGTTGTTCCTGGGTGAGGACCCCGCTTTCCACCAGCAGTGCCCCGAGGATGGGACCCGAGGTCGCCTTGGGCGCTGGCTGATAGGGTTGTTCGTAGCTGACCTGGAAGGGATCAAAGTTGAAGTCGAAACCCACTTATTCCTCCATCTCTTCCGCCACCATCTCTTCGGCCACCACGGGGGCCACGCCGACCACCCGATCGTTGTCGTCCAGGCGCTGGAGACGGCATCCCTGGGTCATCCTTCCCAAGCGAGGAACGGTTGCGACCTTTTGACGGATGACGACGCCGTTGGTGGTCACGATGACCACTTCTTCGGTCTCGTTCACGATCAGGATGCTGGCCACCTTGCCGTTGCGGGCGGCGTTGAGCTTCATGTTGATGAGCCCGAGCCCGCCCCTACCCTGCAAACGGTAGTCCGTGATGGGGGTGCGCTTGCCATAGCCGTCGGTGGTAACCGAGAGGACGTCCTCTCCCTCGGAGCCGATCGCCATCCCGATCACCATGTCCTCGTCGCGCAGGGTGATGGCCCTGACGCCGCGAGCGGTGCGTCCGAGAGTTCGCAACTCTTCCTCGGGGAAGTGGATCGCCATGCCTTCGGCGGTGCTGATCATGATGGTTTGGCGGCCGTTGGTGCGGCAGACCCAACCCAGTTCATCCCCGTCGTCGAGATCCAGGGCGATGATTCCGCTCTTGCGGATGGCGGAGAAGGCGGTCAAGTCGGTCCGTTTGATGGTTCCCTTCCGGGTAAGCATGACCAGGAAGTGGCCTTCGACGAAGGCCTCGATGGGAATGACGGCGGTGACGACCTCTTCGGGCGAGAGGGGAAGCAGGTTGACGATGTTGGTGCCCTTGGCCTGGCGCCCCGCCTCGGGCAGGGTGTAGACCTTGAGGGAGTAGGCCAACCCCTTGTTGGTGAAGAAGAGTACCTGGGAGTGGCTGGNNTCAGGAGGTTCACGATCGCCTTGCCCCGGGTGGCGCGACCCGCCTCGGGGATCTGGTAGACCTTGAGGGAGTAGGAGATGCCGCGGTTCGAGAAGAAGAGCACGTGCGAGTGGGCGTATCCCACGAAGAAGTGGCGGATGAAGTCGCCCTCGCGCGTCTGGATGCCCGCGACCCCGCGGCCGCCGCGGCGCTGCTTCTCGAAGGTGTCGGTCGCCAGGCGCTTGATGTAGCCCTGGTCGGTCATGAAGATGACCATGGCCTCGTCGGGAATGAGATCTTCGTTGGTGATTTCGCCGGGATTGACCTCCAGGCGGGTCTTGCGCTCGTCGCCGTAGCGCTGGCGGATTTCGAGCAGCTCGGTTTTGATGATGTCGAGGACCTTTTGGCGGTCGGCCAAAATGGAAGCCAGGTCGGCCAGTCGGAGGGCCAGACTCCTGGATTCGTCCTCGAGCTTGCCCCGTTCGAGTGCGGTGAGTCGGCGCAACTGCATTTCGAGGATGGCGTTGGATTGAATCTCGGAGAGGCCGAAGTTGCTCATCAGGCCATTGCGGGCCGCCTCGGTATTTTCGGAACGGCGGATCAGCGCGACCACGGCGTCCAAATTGTTCTGGGCAATCAGCAGGCCTTCGACGATGTGCTGACGGGCGAGGGCCTTCTTTTGTTCGAAGATGGTCCGGCGGGTGATGACCTCGAAACGATGGTCGATGTAGGCCTGAAGGATTTGCCTGAGCTGGAGAATGCGCGGCTGGTTGTTGACGAGGGCCAGGAAGATGATGCCGTAGCTGGTCTGCATGGAGGTGTGCTTGTAGAGGTTGTTGAGGACGACCTGGGGAACGGCGTCTCGCTTGAGTTCGATCACGATGCGCATGCCGGTGCGATCGGATTCGTCGCGCAGATCGGAGATCCCATCGAGCTTCTTGTCCTTGACGAGGTCGGCGATGTTCTCGATGAGCCGGGCTTTGTTGACCTGGTAGGGCAGCTCGGTGACGATGATCTGGGAGCGGTTGTTCTTGAACTCTTCGATCTCGGCGATGGATCGAATGATGATGGAGCCGCGCCCGGTGGTGTAGGCATCCTGGATGCCGCGCTCGCCGAGGATGATCCCGCCGGTGGGGAAATCGGGTCCCTTGACGTATTGAAGGAGATCGAGGTTGGAAAGCTCGGGGTTGTCGATCAACTGCAGAGTACCGTCGACCACCTCGGTCAGGTTGTGGGGCGGGATGTTGGTCGCCATGCCGACGGCGATCCCGGTCGAGCCGTTGACCAAAAGGTTCGGGAACCGGGCCGGCAGCACGGTGGGCTCCAGGGTGGTCCCATCGTAGTTCGGCGTGTAGTTTACGGTTTCGGAGTCGATATCGGCGAGCAATTCACCCGAGATCCGAGCCAGGCGGGCTTCGGTGTAACGATAAGCGGCCGCAGGGTCTCCGTCGACGGAACCGAAGTTACCGTGACCGTCGATCAAGGGATAGCGGCAGCTGAAGTCCTGAGCCAATCGGACCATGGCATCGTAGACCGAGGAGTCGCCATGGGGATGGAATTTACCGAGTACGTCGCCCACGACGGTCGCGCTCTTGCGGAACCTTCGGTCATAGGTGAGGTTGTTCTCGTGCATCGAATAAAGGATGCGGCGATGAACGGGTTTCAAGCCGTCGCGGACGTCAGGCAGGGCACGCCCGACGATCACGCTCATCGCGTAATCCAGGTAAGACTGCTTCAATTCGTCCCTAAGACTGCGGGGAATCAATTCTTTCTGCACGGAGCCTCCTTGTGGGCAATGCGCCCAAGTTGAAACTCAATTATACCATAATTCAAGTTCAAGAAGAGGCGGCTGAGCTCTTGACAGGAAGGGTTCGAATCGATATGATTGCTAAATCAGTCCCGATTCGTATAGTGGTAGTACGGCTGACTCTGGATCAGTAGGCGGTGGTTCAATTCCATCATCGGGAGCCTCATTGACAAGGCGCTGAAGTATATTCAGTGCCTTGTTTTTTTGTTGGCTCAGGCCATCGCCATTCTGACGGCCTTATAATGGCTAAAAAGATGATGAATAGCTGACTCGACCGAAATGCCCCTCTCCTTTTTCCATCGTCGCCTTCATTCCCGCTTGACCGGTCGCTCTTCCAAGTGGCGATCGATCGTGACGCCCTTGACAGAGGAGGAAGATATAGGCTATGAAGACCAACGCCGTATGGTGAGCAGGATACTCCGGCCATGGAGGTCGATATGAATCAAAGGAGAAACCATGGAAGGAAAGCCAATTTCATCGGGATCCATCGATGAATATATTTCAAAATTCCCTTCGGAGGTTCAGGAGATACTCAAGACCTTAAGAAAAGTCATAAAAGATTCGGCGCCAGAAGCGGAAGAAAAGATAAGCTATCAAATGCCTACTCTTGCTTTGCATGGAAATCTTGTGCATTTTGCTGCTTTCAAAAACCACATCGGATTTTACCCAACCCCCAGCGGGATCGAAGCATATAAAAATGAATTATCGGAATATAAAGGAGCAAAAGGGTCGATACAGTTTCCCCTGGAAAAGCCTCTGCCTTATGAATTAATTAGCAAGATAGTTCAATTTAGGGTCGCCGAGAATAGACAAAAAGCCGAAAGCAAATTAAAGAAGAAGTAATTCCAGGAAAATTCACCAAGACGCAGCTCGACCCGAGAGAAGGGGTCGACTGGCAGTGGGTGAGCCGCCTCAGGCGAAACAACTCGGGCACTGGGATGCCCTGGCCGACCTCGGCGATGTAGTATGCTTGGTTGATTGTATTTTGGCAAAGAGTCAAAGTCTAAGGCGAGCAAAAGCGAAGGTCGCGGTGTTGTTTGCAAAGAAGCGATGGATTCCCGTGTTGCTGGGGTTGGGAATCCTGGTTACCCCCTGTTGCGCTTTCGGCGCGGAACCGGATGGTTCATCCTTTTCGTTTGCCGAGCTAGCTACCAGCCCAACTCAGCTGGCGCCGGTTCAGACGCTCAAAGCGAGCGACGGCACCGAATTGGCTTTCCGAGAGTATTTGCCTTCAGCGCCGGTCGCGGTCCTCGTGCTTTATCACGGCGGCGGGGCCCACAGTGCCGCGGGCTACCAAACGCTCGGGCGAAATCTTGCCGATCGCAACCGGATTGCCGTCTACACACCCGATCTGCGTGGCCACGGCGCGTCGGGGGGACCGCGCGGGGATGCCCCCAGTTCGGCTCAAGTCTTGGAGGACATCGGCACCGTCCTGGACGCCGTTCGTTCAAGGCATCCCGGCCTACCCCTTTTTCTGGGCGGACACTCGTCCGGAGTGGGAGCCGTCGTAAACTTCTTGACGGGCCCCCATCCTCGTCCCGTTGAAGGGATGGTGTTGATCTCCCCCGAGTTCGGCCACTTCGCGGCAGTCGATCGGCCCAACCTGCCTCATCCCTTCGCCTCGGTGAGCGTGATGCCCTTCATCCTGAATTCGATGTCAGGGGGACTCCTGGGCGGTCATTGCATGGCCATCAAGTTTAACTACCCACCGAACGTCCTCAAGGCGGATGCCCGGATGGTTACCGAGAATTCGGTGAACATGGCTGGCGCCCTTACTCCGGCTTCTCCCCGCTCCCAACTCGCCGAGCTGCGGATGCCCCTGGGGCTCTGGATTGGGAAGCAAGACGAGCTTCTCGATCCCACCGCGGTCGTCAACCTGGCCGGGGCAGCGGCCAGTCAAGACAAGCACCTCGAGGTCCTAGAAGGAGCCAAGCACCTCTCGATTCTCATGACGGTCCAGGCCCAGATCGGCCCTTGGATTACCTCTCATACAAAGACCGGCGCCGAACGGTGACCGGTTTCGGAAGCGGCAGACTTCATCTGGAAAACTTGCGGAGGATAGATCGATGTTGAAACGTCTTGTCCCTCTTATCGCTTCGACGGCTCTGCTGATGGGCGGCATGGCGCTCGCCATGCCCACGCCCGATGGATTGTCCACTCAATTCAAAAAAGCCTTCGAGAAAA
>DOBT01000045.1 GCA_003503675.1 Cyanobacteria bacterium UBA8530
CTCCAAACGAGAGACCCTGTACGGCCGGATCAGCGAACAAAGGATCGAGGAAGTCGGTCCCTGGCGACGGAAGTACTGGAAGTCGATCGAGCAGAACTACGGCCGTCATCCCCATTTCGAGCGCTACGAAAAGCCCCTGAAGGCCATTCTCTTTTCTTCTTTCGAGCGTCTCGTCGATCTCAACGGCGCTCTCATCGACTTCTTTCGCTCGGAACTCGGCATCACCACCCCCCTGCTCCGGGCCTCCACGCTCGGGGTCGAGGGAAACAAGAGCGAACTGCTACACGCCATTTGCCGGAAAGTGGAGGCCGAAACCTACCTTTCGGGCCCCTCGGGCCGGGACTACCTGGACGAAAGCTTGTTCCATTCCTCGGGGATCGGGGTGCTCTACCATGGCTTCGAACATCCGGTTTATCCCCAGTTCAGGGCGAAGAGCTTCATCCCTCAGCTATCGACCCTCGATTTGTTGTTCAACTGCGGTCCCGAAAGCCGGGACCACTTCTTGCCCTCCTGAACGGGAGAAGAGGGGTTTGAGCAAGTAAACGAAGAGGGCGAGGTTGGCCAAAACCACCAGGGCCTTGAACCCTGCTCCGAGCAGGAGAAAGACTCCGCTGCGATAGTCGTCGACGAGCAGGAAAACCCAGAGCACGTTGAGGAAGGAAGTGGCGACGAAGCCCCAGTAAACCCGATTCAGGGCGGGGCGGATGGCGGCGGCCAGGGCCAGGAAGACGATCCCCGGCAGGATGTAGCGTTCGTGCATCCGGGTCAAAAGGAGAAAGCAGCCGATCTGAAGGACGGCGCCGGCATGGAAAAAGGAGAGGGGATCGCGTTTCTTCCGAAGCAAGAGGAACAGTCCGAGAAGAAGCAGGGACATGAGGCCCAGCCCCCAGCTCGCATGGGAGATCCCCAGGAAGAGCCGGGTGTCCGGGAGAAAACCGCCCGTNNGATCGAAGAAGAAGAAGAAGGGCTGCCACAGCACCGCCCAGCCGGTGGCCAACCTCGGCACTGCCGCGGCGAAGACCCCCCAACTCAGAGCCAGACAGGAGAGGCCGGCCACCCCCCAGCGCCACGGGGGCTGGCGGTTCCACTGGTGGAAAAGCAGCAGGGGAGCGAAGAAGATCCCCTGAGGCTTGAGGAGGATCGAGGCGGTCGCGAGCAAGCAGGCCAGCAGGAATCGATCCTCGAGCAGGCACCAGGCCGATAACAGGAGGCCGAGGGTCAAAACAAGATCGAGCTGTCCCCAGGCGGCCGAGTCGAGGATGAAGAGCGGATTGAAGGCGAAGAAGAGGGTCGCGCGTTCCCGCCAGGGCTCTGCGACCTTGCCTTCGAGTATCCGGTAAACGAGATAGGCGCAGCCGATATCCGCCAGGATGGGCGGGATTTTCATCCAGAAGTTGAACCCCCACCCCATGATGTGGAGCGCCGGGTCGAAGAGGCTTTGGTAGAGCGTTCCCCAGAGCCAGAGGAAGTGCATGTAGAGCGGCGGATAGTCGCAGGCCGTCTCAACGGCCTTGCTGAGGTAGAGGCCGCCCACCCCTTCCTTGACGATGACCGCGGTCCATTCCTTGAAGCAGTAGAGGTCGAAGTCGAAGGCGGAGGGCAGCAGGGCGATCGCCAAGCGCAGCAAGAGGGCGAGCCCCAATCCAATCCAGAGGGTTTTCAGTGCTTTTTTCATCAAAGCAGTGTAGCATTAATTTAACGAAAGTTGAATAAGAAATTTAAAGAAGGGGCATGTCCGCCGTTGCAAGCGGATCTGCCAGGTGATACACTCCTTTTAAAAAAGCGAGGGAATGAAATGAGCGAAGCCAAGATGCGAGTTCTCATCACCGGAGGAGCCGGTTTCATCGGTTCACATTCTGCCGAGGTCCTCCGAGCTCGGGGAATCGAGCTCACCGTTCTCGACAACCTCTCTACCGGCCATCTGGACAACCTCTCTTCCCTGGGAGGGCGCTTCCGCTTCCTCGAAGGCGATGTCAGGGATCCCGAGGCCCTCAACTCCGCCATGGAAGGCTGCCAGGCCGTTCTTCACCTGGCGGCCCTGGTCTCGGTGCCCGAATCGATCCGCAGTCCCTTGCTCGCTCATGCCATCAACGCGACGGGAACCCTGAACGTTCTGGAAGCCGCCCGCGCCCAGGGGATCAAGCGGGTCGTGCTCGCGAGCTCGGCCGCCGTTTACGGAGAGAACCAGAACCTGCCCCTGGGGGAGGGCGAAGCGGCCCAGTCCTTGTCGCCCTACGCGGCCCAGAAGTATCTGGGGGAGGTCTACGCCTCGATCTACTCCCACCTGCAAGGGATGTCGCCCGTTTGCCTGCGCTACTTCAACGTCTTCGGTCCCCGCCAGGACCCGGCCTCCCCCTACTCGGGGGTGCTGAGCCTTTTCATCGAGGCGTTGGTCCAGGGTAAAAAAGCCACCATCTTCGGGGACGGGGGAGCCACCCGTGATTTCGTCTACGTCGAGGACGTCGCCCTGGCCAACCTCCTGGCCATCCTGGCGCCCGAATCGTCCGAACCCCTGATCTTCAACGTGGGAACCGGGAAAAGAACCAGCATCCTTCAGGCCTTCGAAGCCGTGCGGGAAGCGGCGGGAGTCCAGGCTACCCCCGCTTTCGCCCCTCCCCGCGAGGGCGACATCGTCCACTCCTGCGCCGACATCGGACGCGCCAGGGCTTCCCTCGGCTACCACCCCCGTTTTTCCTTCTCCGAAGGGATCACCCGGACCGTCGCCTGGTCGCAGGGGGGAAACGCCTGAATAATTCGTCGCACTTCGTCTACCTGCTCCGTTGCTCCGACGATTCCCTCTACACCGGCTACACCACCGATGTCCAAAGGCGTCTGGCGACCCATCAAGCAGGGAAAGGCGCCAAGTACACCCGTTCCCGCCTCCCCGTGAGCCTGGCCATCGCCTTTCCCTTTCAAACCAAGGGAGAGGCCCTGCGTTTCGAAAATCGGGTCAAAAAGCTCCCGCGCGCCGAGAAGTTGGCCCTGTTGGCGAAATAATGGGCTTCTCGGGACGTCGATGGTCCTTTTTCATCGACCTTTCGAATCGATCGCCGCAAACGTGTACTTCCAGCCGCATGCTAAACTGGTTGGATCGTTTGAGGGAGAATCACGCATGTATCGATTGACCAAAAGGCTACAGTTCGAAGCGGCCCACCGGATTCCGGATTATCCCGGCAAGTGCCGCAACCTCCACGGCCACACCTATTTCGTCGACGTCGAGGTCTGCGGGGAAGACCTCGATCGCCTGGGCATCCTGCTCGATTTCAACGAGATCGCCAAGCTGAAGGAAATCCTCCCCGACCACAGCCTCCTCAACGAATCCCTTCCCGAAGGGGTCCACACCACCACCGAGGGATTGTCCCGCTATCTTTTCGGACGCTTTCGAGAGGCCCTGCGGGAAGTGCCCCGGATCTCCCTCTCGGCCGTCACCGTTCACGAGGGACCCAATTCCTGGTGTCGTTTCGAGGAGGATTGAGCCGGCTTTTTGACGACCGAGCAAGCCCATGCTAGGATGGGCCATTGCCGGTAAGAAAAAATTTTTGTAAAGGAGAAAAGGAAATGCCAGTATCGCTCGCCAAGGGCGGAAACGTATCCCTCACCAAAACCGAACCGGGCCTGAAGAAGATTCTCATCGGCCTGGGCTGGGACGCTCGCGCCACCGACGGGGCCGCTTTCGACCTCGACGCCAGCATGTTCATGCTCAAGGGCGACGGCAAGGTCCGCGCCGACGGCGACTTCATCTTCTACAACAACACCAAGTCTTCCGACGGCAGCGTCGAGCACACCGGCGACAACCGCACCGGGGCCGGCGACGGCGACGACGAGGCCATCAAGGTCGACCTCGAGAAGGTCCCCGCGGAGGTCGAGCGCATGGTGGTCGGAGTGACGATCCACGAAGCCGAANNGAATGGAAATTCAAGGCCATCGGCCAGGGTTTCGCCGGGGGGCTCGGTCCCATGGCCAAGAGCTTCGGCGTCAGCGTTTAGGAGGCTTGCTTTGACCGTCAATCTGACCAAAGGTCAAAAAATTTCCCTGGAGAAGGAAGCCGGCGGAGCGTTGGCCAAGGTGGTCATGGGGCTCGGCTGGGACGCCAAGAAAAAGGGCGGCATGATGGGCAAGCTCTTCGGGGGCAGTCAGGAAATCGATCTCGACGCTTCCTGCGTCCTCTTCGACGAGGCCAACGACATGATCGATTCCGTCTGGTTCAGGCAGTTGAAGAGCAAGGACGGCAGCATCGTCCATACCGGCGACAACCGCACCGGGGCCGGCGACGGTGACGACGAGCAGATCGTCGTCGATTTGCCCAAGGTCCCGGCGACCGTGAAGTCCCTGGTCTTCGTGGTCAATTCCTTCACGGGCCAGAACTTCAGCCAGATCGAGAACGCCTTCTGCCGCATGGTGGAGCAGTCCTCCAACAAGGAGATCGCCAAGTACGACCTCAGCTGCTCGGGGGACCACACCGCCCAGATCATGGCCAAGGTCTACCGCCACGGCGGAGAATGGAAGATGCACGCCATCGGGGAGAACGCCTCAGGCAAGACCTTCCAGGACCTGCTCCCGGCCATGAAGGCCCACCTCTAAGAATCGGAGCAGCTCGGCGATNNTTTTTCGCTCCCCTGCAAGGTGCAGGGGAGTTTTATTTTAGAGAGCCAGCAGAGGTCGTTGAGGCCGTCGCCGATCCCCGCCGAAGAGGCGGCGTTGGGCCCCAGCAGCTTTTGCAGGGCCGTCCACTTGTCGGATTTTTCTCCCGAGAGATACACCTTTCGGCCGTCCCGGTGGCAGCGCAGGCCGCTCTCGATCTTTTTGGCTTCTTCGAAGAGCAGGGGCTCGAGAATCATCGCTTCTTCGCGGTTTTCGCAGCGGGCGACCAGGCAGGCGGTGAAATCCTCCTGCCAAAGAAAATTCGGCAAGGCTACTTGGTCGAGCTCTTCTCGGAGAGTCTCCCAGTTTCTGGGTTCGACCGGAAGGATTTCTTTTTTTCCGAAAAGGGCGCCGTCTTCCAGGACCAATCCGAAAATCGGGACGCCGCGATCGCCCAGGCCTTCGATCACCTTTATCGTTCCCGCAAGGGAGCGACCGGTGGCCAGGACGATAGCGAGGGACGAAGCGATATCGAAGAGGATTTCCGCCGTTTCGCCCGCCAGGAAGGAAGGGCGGGTCCTCCCCGGGACCACGATGGAGTCGGGCGCTTCATCGGTGTGCAGCAAGGTCCCGTCGAGATCGAGGACCAGGAAACCGTCTTTTTTTTTCATGACATGCGGGCGGCGGCGATCGCCCCCCATTCCTCCACTTCCCTTCTCCCGAAGGAGAGGGGGATCTTTCTTTTCTCGCAAAGGGCGAGCAAGGGCGCGAGACTTTTTTCGGCTTCTTCTCTTTCCCGAAGCAAAAGAATTTGCTTCGGGGAGCGGTTGATGAGCGCCCGGGCGACCTCGTTGACGTGAAGGCGCCAGCCGTCAGGGGGGGCTTTTCTTTGGAGAGCCGGTTCGAAAAGGAAGGGAGAAGAATTTTTTTCGATCGAGAGCCAGGCCGAAACCGTTTCGCTTTCGAGGTGGCGTTCGGGATAACGGTAAACCCGGAACATCTCTTTTTCGGATAGGGCGAAGCCGCGGGAGAAGCCGAGGGTGGCGGGGGCGGTGAAACAAGAACTCGGAACGAAGAAGTCCGCGCGGGTGGCGCTCGCCCGGGCGAATCCCCCCGGATCGCAGAGAACGGCGAGATTCGGCCCCGCTCCATGGGTGAAATCCTTGCGGCCTTCCTTCAGCCACCTCAGATGGGAAGCCTTCAATTCCCCGGCCACCCCTCCGCCGCTGGTCCAGCCGTCCACGAACCAGAGGGAGCGATCCGGGTATTCCCTCAGGATGGCCTCGAGAGCGGCGTCGTCCCACCCCAGCCCGGCGAAGAGGGAAAGGGCGGCGAAGGGAACTGACTCATTGAAACGTCGGGAAAGGGATTGGGCCAGAAGGGCTCCGATCGGCACCCCCGCTCTCAGGACGGCCACCAGAAGGGGCGGTTTCTTCAGGCTTTTTTGGACCTGATCGGCCAATTCTTCGATGAGCCAGGAAATCTTCGGACCTTCCCTTTGGATGGAAGAAAGCAGAATCCTTTGGAAGTCTTCGCCGAGTTCCGGTTCGGGGGAAGGTTTGGACCACCTCCGCCAGCCCTGCACCGTCGGGAGAAAGGCCTCCTCTCCCCGGAAGAAACCTTTGTTGGTGGAATCGAAGGGGTCCAATTCCTCGGCGAGTTGGGCGAAGACCCGGAGAGCGGGCCAGGGATTCGGAATCACGACGCGTTCAGGACGTGGGTCTGGATTCCGTTGGAAGCGAGAAAGCAGCGGAGGGCCTCGGCGATATCCGCGGTGCTCTCGTTGCCGACGATGGCGGCGACCGGGGGATTCGGCTTCTGCCAGTTGTAGAGGAAGTGGCGGGGATTCCCTTCCAGTTCGAGCCTCCCCAGGATGGCCTCGCCGTCCACCAGCCAGGGACTGCGGGTGACATGGTGGATCGGAACGGCTTTCTCGTCATGGAAGGCCAGAGGCAGGTCGAGGCATTCCCCGATGGCGTAGATGCATCCCAGATCCTCGATCCTCCTCAACCCCCCGAGAACCGAAAGAAAGGTGCTCTCGGAACGTCCGAAGGGGTTGAAAGGGGTTTTCTTCGCTTCGGAGGGGGCGCGGAGGTCGAAATCGTTTTCCTTCGCTTCGCCGGAGAGCGAGAGGTCGATCACCGAGACGAACAGTCCTTTTTCGTCCTTTTCCAAGAGTCCCGCATTCTCTCCTTCGCGGAGGTCCGAAAGGGTCAAGATGACGAAGTGGTCGCAGAGATCCCCGAGAGAAAGGATCAAATTCTTGAGGGTCGTTCCGGTGGTGATTTCGTCCTCGACGATGACGACCTCGCCGAAGCGCCGGGGGGGGATGATCAAGGAGTGGTCGGGGGCATGGGAATGGGGTTCCTTGAAGCTCCGCGCCGAGGGTCTTCCGGCTCCTTCCCGGCTGGAGAAGGCCAGGGTGGCTTCGGGAAGTCGTTTGGCCAGCCACCAGGCGAGAACCAGGGAGGATTCGGTCAAGCCGATGACCAGGACGGGACCCCGGGGACGCGGCAACCGCGGGGAGGCGATGGCGACGAAGCGGTCGAGGGCCTCCGGATCGAGGGGCCCCAGCTTCCCGATGAGGGGGGAAACGTGGCCGTGCTCGCGCAGGGGATTTCCGTCTCGCTTGACTTTGAGGAGGGTCGAAATGGGATTTTCTTTCACGGACACCTCTGTTGATGTGATTGGCATGCGGAGGGCGTGGGAATTCGAAAGAGGCCGGGAAACTAGGGAGCGAGTTTGATCTCGTAGTAGCTCTGATCGTTTCCCTGGAAGGTCAATTTGCGGTAGCCCCTTTTCGAAAGAAAGGCGACCAGGTCGGTGTTCTTGGCGGTATCCAGGATCTGCTCCGAAGTGAAGGGGCGTCCCGAAAGGGTGACCACGCCGTTCTTGATCGAGACCATGAGATCGAGGTCCAGGCCAATCGGCGCCAGGGAGCGCCTGATTCCGAACCGGGTCGTTTCGTCGCTCGAAAAGGAATTCCCGCTCGGAGCGGTTTCGACCTGGGTCGCCAGCGGGCTCGGAATCGGGGTGACGGGGAGCGGGGTCACGATCGCTTCCACGACCGGTTCGCTTTCCGGGGGGTGCAGCATCCGGATGACCTGCCAGGAGAACAGTCCCCCTGCGGCCAGGACCGCGAGGGTGAGGAAGAACAGCGTTTTTTTGCCGCCTTTTTCGGATTGGCCCGGGGGGGCGTCCTTGCGGCGATAGCCTCCGGTAACCGAAAAGGCCAGGATCAGGAGCAGGAACGGTGTTTCGATGCCGTGAAAAATCATACTTCTTTCCGAATGGCTCGAGGGAAGCGCTGCGACGAGATCGATTATATCATCCCCTCATGATGTCGTTGAGTCATTCTTCCGGGGAACTCGTTTTATTCCTTAAATAAGGCTTAACCTTCAGCGCTTTTCTTGCTATGATGAAGGGGGATAGTATTTTTCTTTTCGCGAGGAGAAGCCAATGAGAAACCGTTCTTTCGCAGTCCTGGCGCTCAGCCTCTTGCTCGCCGGTTGCACGAGCTTCCAGCCCCTTTCCCTCGAAAAAGAAAAAAACGCTTTCTCCGCCAAGGGTATCGAAGGAAACGTGGTTCAAGCGAATCTCGAGCGCACTCTCGCGGTTTTGAGCGGGAAAGAGCCGCTGCCCGACGGGACTTCGCTCAGCGAGAGGGCGAGCGCCGAGGCCAAGAGGAAGGTCCGCGACTTTCTGGTCGACGCCTTCGGGATACTCGGTTGCACGCTTGAGCGGCAAGCCTACAAGACGGGCGAAAACCTTCTCTTCACCCTTCCTGCCGCCTCCCCTTCCCTTGATTACGTTTTGATTGGGGCTCACTACGACACCGTCCGCTGCGCCGGGGCCGACGACAACGGCTCGGCGACCGCCGCCGTGCTGGAATCCGCGAGGGTTCTTGCCGGCCTATCCGGCCGCAAGGTCAATCTTCTTTTCGCCTTCTTCGACGAGGAAGAAAAGGGGTTGCTCGGGAGCACGGCCATGGCCAGGGAATTGAAGAAAAGGGCTTTGAACGTTTTGGCCGTCCATACCCTGGACATGGTCGGCTTCGACGGGGACGGGGACGGGGTGATCGAGGTCGAGCGGCCCGACGGGGTTCTCTGGGCCTACTACCAACAATCCGCCAAGAGCCATTCCCTCAAGTCCCCCCTTTTCCGGACCAACGCCGGCTCCACCGATCACGACGCCTTTCGGGCGGCCGGTTTCCCCTCGGTGGGTCTCTGCGAGGAGTGGACCGGGGGAGACACCACGCCCTTCTATCACCGAGCGGGTGATACCTACGCGACGGTGAACTTCGCTTTCCTGACCGCGGTAACCCGCCTCCTGGTGGCGACGGCCGGAGACCAGGCCCTCTCGGTTCCGCCCCCGGCCGGGATCAGGGTGATAGCCCACGACCTCTTCCCCGGACGCGAGAGGACCTTCCTGCCTTTCTAGCCTGCTTTCGATTTTCAGCGAAACGCCCATGGAAATCGGCCGTTTTTCCGCTTCGGCTCGGGTGAGATCGGCTATAATGGCCCTGGATCTCACCCTCGATTCAAAGGAGCGAACATGGACGTTACGGTGGAAAGACGGATCTCCCAGGCCAAGGAATGCCCGATCCGGTTCGGCACCGACGGTTGGCGCGGAATCATCGCGGACGAATTCACCCTCGACAACGTGCGGACGGTCTCCCAGGCCCTTTGTCTCTACCTGAAGGAGGAGAACCCCTCCACCTTTTCGTCGGTTCCCCTGATCGTGGGTTTCGACACCCGCTTCATGTCCGATCGCTTCGCTCGACTGGCCGCCCAGGTCGCGGCCGGCCAGGGCTTCAAGGTCCTCCTCTCCGAGCGCGCCTCTTCCACCCCTTCCATTTCCTGGGCGGTAAAGCAACACGGGGCGCTCGGCGCGGTCATGATCACCGCCAGTCACAATCCCCCCAAGTACAACGGCTTCAAGGTCAAGGCCGATTATGCCGGCTCGGCCTCGCCCAAAATCACCGCGCGCATCGAGTCCTTCCTTCCTCGGGTCGATCGGTTGTTCGAAGAAAGCCCCGCGCAGCCCATCCAGTTCTTCGATCCCCGCCCCGACTATTTCGCGCAGCTGGCCCACCTGGTCGATATCGAGCGCATCCTGGCCGCCCCCCTGGCGGTGATCGCGGACTCCATGTTCGGGGCCGGAGCGGGCTACCTTCCCGCCATCCTGGGCAAGTCGGATTCCTTCCTGAGGGAGATCAACGACCGCCGGGATCCCTATTTCGGCGGCATCAACCCCGAGCCCATCCCCCAGAACTTGCTGCTCTTGTCCGCGGAGGTGAAGCGGATCTCCAATCCCCTGGCGGTGGGCCTGGCCTTCGACGGGGATGCCGATCGCATCGGCGCCATCGACCGGGACGGTTCCTTCATCTCCTCCCATCGCATTCTGGCGCTCCTTTTGCGCCACCTCGTCGAGGTGAAGCGCTGGGGCGGAGGGGTCATCAAGACCGTCTCCACCACCCGCCTGGTCGAAAAGATGACCAGCCGCTACGGCTTGCCCCTCTACGAGACCCCCATCGGCTTCAAGTACATCTGCGACCTGATGCGCTCCGAAGACATCCTGATCGGCGGGGAGGAATCCGGGGGCATCGGCATCAAGAACCACATGCCCGAGCGGGACGGCGTCCTCTGCGGCCTGCTCCTCCTCGAGATCATGGCCACCCACGGAAAAAGCCTGGGAGAGCTCGTTTCCGAACTCGACTCGGAATACGGCGCCCACCAGTACTCGCGCATCGACCTCCACCTGCGGGACAACCTCCTCAAGGAAAGGGTGTTGAAAAAACTATCGATCGATCGCCCTTCTTCCATCGAAGGGATCTCCGTCACCGATGTCTCCGAACTCGATGGGATAAAATTCTCCCTGGGGAACGGCGGGTGGTTGCTCTTCAGAGCCTCGGGAACCGAGCCGGTTTTGCGTATCTACGCGGAATCCCCCACCATGGGTGAGGTGGAGTCCTTGTTGGGATTCGGGAAACGCCTGGTTCAAAGCGAAGAAAATGGGCGATAGAGAGGAACAAATGGCGAAGATTCGAGTGGTCGTTCTGGCGGGTGGTTTATCGAGCGAGCGCGAGGTTTCCCTGCGTTCCGGGGCCATGGTGCTCCGTAACCTCGATCCGGAACGCTACCAGGGTAAATTGATCGATCTTCTGGACCTCTTGCCCGGCGGAAAACGCGAGCTTTCTTCGCTTACGCGCGACTTCGACGTCGCCTTCCTGGCCCTGCATGGCCGGGGCGGGGAGGACGGCACCATTCAGGGCGCGCTCGAACTCCTGGGCCTTCCCTATATCGGCAGCGGCGTCATGGCGAGCGCCCTGGCCATGAACAAGTCCCGCACCAAGCAGGTTTACCTGCAGTCCGGAATCCCTACTCCCCCCTCCTTGACCTTCTACNNGAGAGTTCCGATGTCCGCACCGTGCTCCCGAAGGCGGCCGAATTGGGCTACCCGCTCGTGGTAAAGGCCGAGGACCAGGGCTCTTCCGTCGGGGTCGAGATCGTCAAGAACGAAGAAGAGTTCCTGAAAGCCTGGGAAGCGGCCGCCGCTCTCTCCGGAGAGATCCTGGTCGAGAAATTCGTTTCGGGGACCGAGGTCAGCTGCGGAGTCATCGGTGGCGAGATCCTCGAGGCCCTTCCGGTGATCGAGATCATCCCTCACAAGTCCTTCTTCGATTACGAAGCCAAGTACACTCCGGGAGCCTCGGAGGAAATCGTGCCGGCACGCCTCTCGTCCGAGCTGACGAAACGGGTTCAGGAACTCGCCTTGAGCGCCCACCGCGCGCTCGGTTGCTATGGCCTCTCGCGGACCGACATGGTGATCGGGGAACGCATCGAGGTCCTGGAAACCAACACCATCCCCGGCTTGACCGAAAACAGCCTGCTGCCGCAAGAGGCCCGTGCCGCCGGCATCATGCTGCCCGAACTCTTCGATCGCCTGATCCGTCTCGCCTTGAAGCGGCCGTCCTTCATCAAAAAAAAGGTCTACTAGGAGGCGTGTCTGATTTCGACCTCTCGATCGTCATCGTTTCCTTCAACCAGAAAAAATACTTGATCCGATGCCTCGAGTCCATCGCCGAGAGCCTGGCCAAAACCAAGCTCTCGGTCGAAACTTGGGTGGTCGACAACGCCTCCCTCGACGAAAGCCTGGAAGCGGTCGAGGCTTCTTTCCCCGCGGTGGAGAGGATCCGAAACGCGGAAAACTTGGGTTTCTCGAAGGCGAACAACCAGGTGATCGCCAAGGCCAGGGGACGCTATCTCCTCCTTTTGAACAACGATACCGAAGTCCTGCCGGGCGCACTCGAACACCTGGTGGCTTTCGCCGAGGCCCACCCCCGGGCCGGGGCCGTTGGTTGCACCCTTCTCGATTCCTCCGGTGCGGAGCATCAATTGCCCGCCAGTATCCTGAGCCCCCACTACTGGTCCCGCACCCGCCCCAGGAAGGTTTCCTGGCTGGTGGGGGCCTGCATCCTCCTGCGCCGGGAGGCGCTCGAGGGGNNTCTTCTTCTACTACGAGGACGTCGATTTGGGGATGCGTCTGAAAAAAGCCGGCTGGCAAAGCTTTTTCACCCCCGGGGCCCGCGTGATCCACCACGAGAAGAAGAGCAGCGAAATCGCCTCCGTGAAACCCCTCACCCTCTACCACCTCTACCGGGGCCGGCTGCTCATGGCCCGCAAGCATTACGGCTTTTTTGCCTTGACCCGCTTTTGGGTCGGCCTGGAGCTTCGATGGAAAAAGAAAAGATGGCCCTACTCCGAACTCGATATGAAAGAGTTGCTTTCTTCCCTTTAAAAAAGGCGGCCCGAAGTAAAAACTTCGGGCCGCTTCTTTTTTAGAGGTTTGTTCGATTACCTGAGCCAGCGATGCCTGAACAGGAAGCGGCGTGAGGAGAAGAGATACGGGCGATAGATGGAGCCGGTGTAGGTCAGATAGGGATAGACGTTGTAGTTGGCATAAGGGATGTAATACGGGTAGTAGGCATTATTGTAGAGGTAGTAGGGATAGTAGTTGGCGCCTATCGGGTAATAGCTGAGGGCGCCGGGGAAGCCGAGGCTCGAGAAGAGGAACCGGTTGTTGAAGAAGCGATGGCCGAAGAAGCGGCTGCGGAAGAAAGGACGTCCCCTCATGCCCCATCTTTGCTGGGTGGTGTAGGCGGAAGGTTCTTCGGAGCTCACCGTGGCGGGCTCTTCGGAGGTGACCGCGGAATCATCCGCCGGTTGCTCGACGACCTTGTCCTGATCGATCTTGATCAGCATCTTCTCGGCATCCTGCTGGGAAATCTTCTGGGGCAGCTTTTGGACGACCTCGTCCTCGGTCATCGAGTCATTCTGCATCTCATCGAGCTTGGTTTCTTCATCCTTGGAGAGAGGGGCGACCTTGGTGACGTCGGATTCTTCCCGGCTGACGGTCACGGCGGGATTGCCCGTATTGATCGAACGCTGATCGGCGAGCGGGGTTGCGCAGGCCGTGACGCTCATGGCCAGGACCACCCCGAGGATGCCCAGTTGACGAGAACGCATCAGAATCCCTCCTTTTTCAAAGCGAAACGCGGAGGCGGACTTTTTTCCTCCGAGTTTCCGTACGGATTCCGGAGATTCCAACCGAGGTTAGCCGGAAAAGGATAGTCTCGCCCGCCCTCCTTTGCAACCGAAGCTTCCCTTCTTCTTAGCGGAGAAGGGGGCCTAAATAAGGGGGGGTCGGTTGATTGGAAGCGGGGGGAGGGGTGAACGGGGGGCGCCTTGGCCCAAATTAATTTTTTTCTTCGGCGATCGCCCAGAGATGAGCGGCCAGGCCGTCCGCATGGGCCGGAAGGACATGAATTCTTTTTTTTAGTTGATCCTCCACCTCTTCGAGGGTCAAGCCATCGAGGAAGCGTCCTTCCCTCAAGAGGAGAGAAGGCAGCCAAATTTCCTTTTTTTCGTTCCCCGATAATCCGGAAAGCAGATCGCTCCCCGTCAGCAAGCCCGTGACGGTGATCCTCTCCCCCCAAAAAAGACTCGGGAGCACGGCCAGTTCGAGCTCCAACCCCTCGATGAGGTTGAGTTGAGCGACCACTTCTTTCAGGGTTTTTGCCGCGGCCCTTCCGGTCACCAGGGTCGCGCTCCGAAAACATTTCTTCGGCAAGGACTGTCTCTTCCACTCATGAAGGAAGAGGCGGGAAGGTCCGATGCCGTCTTCGAGCTGCAGGAAGTCGCCGTAATGGGCCATTCCCGGGAAGGCTTCTTCTGCCAACAAATAGAACTCGTCGGAAAGCCGCAAGAGGACGTCGTCCTCTTCCTTCCTGAACTTCCTTTGCCAGGGCAGCGCCTGCTTGATGACTTTTTTCGCCCATTCCCGATCCGGAGGCCGCAGGTTGGAAAGTTCCTTTTTTTCCCGGTAGCGGGTCAAGCCGACCGGAACGACCGAAATGGACTGCAGGTGAGGCAGGTATTCGGATAATTCCTGAATCGTCCTTTCCAGTTCGGGGCCGTCGTTGAGGCCGGGNNTCGAAGTCCTTTTTGACCAGATTGGTCAGGGTGATGAAGGTTCCCTGGAGAAAGGACAAGCGATAGTCGTCGTCCTTGACGTTGAGGGTGGCGCGCATTTCGGCGGGCTGCTGATCCACGAAGCAGAAGAGGCAGTGGTTGGCGCAGGGGCGGATCTTGTCGAACACCGCTTCCTCGAAGGAAATTCCGAGGTCTTCGTCCGGGTCCTTCTCGATGGTCAGGGAAAAAACCTGCTCCCCCCGTTGGAGGAGCAGGTCGAGGGTTTCTTCGGATATCCCGTAGCGGTAGTCAATCAGGTCCGATAAAGACTCGCCGTTGATGGAAACGAGGATATCTCCATTTTTGACTCCCGCCTTCTCGGCCAAGCTTTCGGGCTCAACCGATTTGACGAGCGGTTTTTGGTTTTTCTTATTCGGCGTCGCCAGAATTGTCCTTGCCTTCGAGGTCACGCAGGGAAAGGCTGATGCGCTTCTCTTCGGGGCGGAAACGCTTGATCAGGGTGGTGATTTCCTGGCCGACTTCGACGACGTCCTCGGGACGCACCTGGCGCTCGGACATCTCGGCGGTGGGGAGCAGGGCTTCCACGCCGGGCTCGATTTCGACGAAGGCGCCGAAGGTGGCCAGCTTGGTAACCTTACCCTGGATGATCTGCCCCTCATGGAAGCGGTCGGAAAGGCTGGTCCAGGGATCTTCCTGGAGCTGCTTGAGCGAGAGCGAAATCTTGTTCGCTTCGCGATCCACCTTGAGGACCTTCAGGGTGAGGTCGTCGCCGATGTTGAGGACGTTGGAGGGGTGCTGGATCCGCTGCCAGGAAATCTCGGAGATGGGAAGCAGTCCGTCGATGCCGCCGAGGTCGATGAAGGCGCCGNNTCGACTTCGATGATCTTGAGGGGAAGCTCGGTGCCGACGAGTTCTTCGTGGGCGCCCCGGGTCTTGAGCTGGGAAGCGGGAACGAATCCCCTCAGCTTGTAGGCGTCGACGATCACGCCGCCCTTGACGACTCCGGTCACCTTGGCGTTGATGATGTTCTCTTCCTCGAAGTCCTTGGTCGCCACGACCCAGCCGCGGGCCTGGTCCACCCGGCGCTTGGAAAGCGTCAGCTGGCCGTCTTCGTTCTCTTCGCGCAAGACGAAGAGCTCGAGCACGTCGCCTTCCTTGATGATGTCCTTGGGATTGGAGACCGGGATATTGGACAATTCCTTGATGGGAATGACCCCTTCGGATTTGCCGCCGACATCGACGAGGATCTCGTCCGGGGAGACGCGAACGACCTTGCCGGTCACGATGTCGCCCTGAGCATGGCTGACGAAGGTCTTATCGTAATCGATGAACTCTTCCATGCTCTCATCTGCGTTGTCGACGGTGTGTTCCATTTCCATCATTCAGAAAAAACCTGTTCTTTCAAAAATCTATCGAGCGATTGAGGGTAACGACGTGATTATAACAAAAACCCGGAAAATAGCGAAAGGCCTCCGGCTGGGAAGGCTTTCCCGGCGGCAGGCGGGCACTTACCAAATGCTTTTATGGGGTCATCTTCGCGATGAACTGGATCGTCTGCTGTATCAGCCATTCCGGAGTTGATGCGCCGGCGGCGACACCTATCCGTTTCAAACCTTTAAGCCAGTCCTCCTGAATGTCCTCGACGGATTCGATTTGGTAAACGGGAACCGTTCCCCTGCAAGCTTCGGTAAGTTGCCGCGTGTTGGAGCTCTTCGCTCCTCCAACCACTACCATCATATCAACCTCCGAAGCAAGTTGCAAGGCGGCTTTGATTCGCTCGGCAGTCGCCCCGCAAAGCGTTTGGAAGGCACGCAACTCGCGGGTCTCGAGGAAGAGTCGGCCTATAATCGCCCCCGCCTTCTCGGGAGAAAAGGTGGATTGGACGACCACCCCCAGTTTGGGAAGCCCCGAAATGCCGTCCGGATCGGCAAATACTCGAGCTTCCCCGTAGTCGCCCTTCAGGAATCCCTGCACCTCGGGATGGTCGACCTCGCCGATCACGGCGAGCGGGAAACCTTCCTCATGCAGTCTCTTGGCGTGGTCGTGGATGCGGGAAACACAGGGACAGGTCGCGTCGATCACCTTCCATCCGCTTTCCAGAAGCTGCTTTTTTTCGGAGGGCGCGAGACCATGGGAGCGGATCAGGATGGTGGAAGGGGCGAGATTTCTCCAGTCGTCGACGGTGGTCAAACCTTTTTCGGAGAGGTGTTCGATCAAGCTCCGGTTATGGGCCAGTTCGCCGTAAAGGTAGACCGGACCCTCGTTCTCCTCGCGCGCCTTCAAGGCCAGCTCGACGGCCCTTTTGACTCCCGGGCAGAAGCCGGCTTTTTTCGCGAGAATCACCTCGTTCATGACTTCAATTCCTCCAGGGCTTCCCGACAGCGTTCGGTCAAAAGGACGATCCCGTCCGGGCCGTCGAGAAAGGGGGCGGGGTCGATGGGCATGCCGATTCTCACCGAGAGGCGGCTCCCCCATCGCGGAAAAAAACGGCCGCGGGGAAGAACACCAAAGCTGCCCTGGATGAAGACCGGGAGGATGGGGACCCCGGCTTCCAGGGCGATGATGGCGGCTCCTGCCTTGAAGGGAGCCATTTCCCCGTCCCGACTGCGGGTCCCCTCGGGGAACATGGCGACCATTTTTCCGGCCCTGGCCTGGGCGACCGCCGCGTCGATGGCCGGACGTCCCCCTCCGCCTCTCTGAACCGGAAAGGCTCCGCAGGCAGAGATGAAGGACGCGATCAAGGGGTTCTTGAACATCTCGATCTTGGCCATGAAGGACAAGGGAGGCTCGATGGCCAGACCCAGGGCGATGGGGTCGAGGTTGGAGCAGTGGTTGGAGATGACGATCATCCCTTTTCCGTTCCCCCGATAGATCGAAGAGACCTCGAGCCGGAAGAGGGCCTTGAAGAGGGGGGCGAAGGTGAGGCGAAGAAAGCCGTAGATGGTCATTTTCGCACCTCCTCCAGGGTTTCCCAGAAACCGGGATAAGAAGTTTCGGTGCACTCCGTCCCCTCGATGGAAACGGGTGCGAGCAAGCCGGCGATCGCCATGGTCATCGCCAGGCGATGATCCCCGAAGGATTCGGTGTTTCCACCCAACCAGGCGGTCGGGCCGTCGATGATCAAGCCGTCGGGCATGACCTCGATCTTCGCTCCCAGGCGTTTCAACAAGGTCGCCGTGGCTTCGAGGCGATCCGATTCCTTCAGCCTCAACTCCCCGGCATCCCGGATGATCGTGCGTCCCCGGGCGCAAGCCGCCGCCAGGGCCAAAATCGGAATCTCGTCGATGAGCCTGGGAATCAATTCTCCCCCTATCGAGATCCCCTCCAGTTCGGCGCTCTCGACGAGAAGATCGGCCACCGGCTCCCCGCAAACCGAACGCGGGTTCGAAACTTCTATTTTTGCCCCCATCTCTCTCAAGGCGTCGAGGATGCCGCTGCGGGTGGGGTTCAGCCCGACGTTCTCGAGCAAGAGTTCCGAAGAAGGAAGGATGGTGGCGCCCACCAGCCAGAAGGCCGCGGAGGAGATGTCGCCGGGAACGTCGATGTCCTGGGCCTGCAAGCGCGGCCTTCCTTCGACGGCCACCAGGTTGCCGTTCGTCCACAAGCGAGCCCCCATCGACCGGAGCATCCTTTCGGTGTGGTCGCGCGACTGGAGAGGCTCGATCACTTCCGTGATGCCCTCGGCGAAGAGCCCGGCGAGCAGGATGGCCGACTTGAGTTGGGCGCTGGCGACGGGGGTCTCGTAGCGGAGGGAGGTCAATGAGCCGCCCTGGATGGCTATCGGCGCCAAGGTACCGCCCTTGCGGCCGATGATCCTGGCCCCCATGAGCTGGAGAGGGACCGCGACGCGCCCCATGGGGCGGCGAAGGATGCTCGCGTCGCCGGTCAGGACGCTCGAGCCCGGCAGTCCGGAAAGAACCCCCATCAGGAGACGGATGGTGGTCCCCGAGTTCCCCACGTAGAGGACGTCCTCGGGTTCCTTCAGCTTTTCCAGGCCCCTTCCCTCGAGGATCACCGCGCGGGGAGCGATTTTTTCGACGGAAACGCCCAGTTGCCGCAGGCAGCGCAGGGTGCCCAGGCAATCCTCGCCATCCAGGAAATTCGAAATCCTCGCCTTCCCATGGGCCAGCGCGTTCAGGATGAGGGCCCGGTGGGAAATCGACTTGTCGCCGGGCAGGGAAATCTTCCCCCTCAGCCGCCCGGGATGAACCTCTCTCTTCATTCTTCGAACAAGACGGTACGCCAGCCGGCCGTTTCTTCCAGGAGCAATTCGAGAGCGGAACGGCTTTCGTTCTCGAGCAGCCATTCGACTTGAGAGAGGGAGTAGCGCAGCTGGGCGATCGCCGTCTGGAGGTTCTGGTTGTTCGACAGGCAGAGGTCCCGCCCCAGGGTGGGATTCTGCCCGGCCAGGCGAGTGGTGTCCTTGAAGCCGCTGCCCATCATCTCCCGCAGATGCGGCAGGTTTTTCGTCGCCCCCATGCTGGCGCGGGCGATCAGCACCGACATCAAATAAGGGAGGTGGCTGGTGTAGGCCACCGTCAAGTCATGTTCGTCGGCCGAAAGGGAAACCCAGGTGAGCGGGATCGCCTTGAAAAGTTCTTTCACTTTTTTGGCGGCCTCTTCCTCCTCGGGGCTCTCGGGAGTGAGGGCGAAAGTTTTTTCGTCGAAGAGATCGATCTGCGCGTTTTTGATGCCGCGGTGCTCGGTGCCGGCCATGGGATGGCCTCCGACGAACTGGCCGGGTTTCAGGTGGGTTCTCATGGCCGCGCAGATCTTGCTTTTGGTGGAGCCGACGTCGGTGAGCACGGCGCCCGGTTTGAGGAAAGGAGCGGCGCGTTCCACCAGTTCGGGGATCTTCGAAAGGGGGGCCGCGAGGATGACCAGGTCGGCCTTGGCGACGGCATCGTTGAAAGAAAGCGCCTCGTGGATGGCCTTTCGCTCGACGGCCTCTTCCATCGAGCGCTTCATGAGGTCGTGACCCAGGATGTGGTGGTGAGGGTACAGCCTCATTCCCAGAGAGCCCCCGATGAGACCGAGCCCGATGATCGAGATGGTCTTCATCTCAGTTTTCTTTCGCGAGAGCGGGGTTGAAGCAGTGCAGGACCCCCTGTAGCGCCCGCAGTTCCCCCATGAGGGTGTCGAACTCTTCCAGGGTCAGGGATTGCGGACCATCGGACAGGGCCTCCTCCGGTTTGGGATGGATTTCGATCATCAGGCCGTCAGCTCCGGCCACCAGAGCCGCCTTGGCCATGGGGGAGACCAGGTAGGAGCGGCCGGTGCCATGGGAGGGGTCCACCACCACGGGAAGGTGACTGAGGCGCTTGATCACGGGGACGGCGCTCAGGTCGAGGGTGTTGCGGGTGAAGTCGGTCTCGATCGTCCTTATCCCCCGTTCGCACAGGATCACCTGCCCGTTGCCCTCGGACATGACGTATTCGGCCGACATCAGGAACTCCTCGATGGTGGCCGATTGTCCCCTCTTCAGCATGATCGGCTTTTTGGTCTTTCCGACCTTGCGCAGCAGGGTGAAGTTCTGCATGTTGCGGGCACCGATCTGGAGGATGTCGGCGTAGGCGGCGACGACCTCGAGTTGCTCGGAGTCCATGACCTCGGTGATGATCGGGAGGCCGGTCTTTTCGCGGGCCTCGGCCAGGTATCTCAGGCCTTCTTCGCCCAGTCCCTGGAAGGCGTAGGGGGAGGTGCGAGGCTTGAAGGCCCCGCCCCGCAGGACGGTGGCGCCGGCCGCCTTGGCGCGCTCGGCGACCTCCAGGATCTGCTCCCGGCTTTCCACCGAGCAGGGGCCGGCCATCACNNGCCCCACCTCGATGAGGGTCGCTTCCTGTTGGAACTCCCGGCTGACGAGCTTGAAGGGGCGGCGGATGGGCACGATGTCGAGGACGCCGGGAAGACAGGTCAGGACGTCGAGGGGAAGCTGCCTCCTGTCTCCGATGGCCCCGATGATGGTCCTTTCGGCGCCGCGAGAGAGGTGGGTCTTGAAGCCGAAGCCCTCGAGATTCGAAATCACCTTGTCGATCTGATCCTCGGTCGCTTTGGCGTCCATGACGATGATCATGCCTGTCTCCTGTGTTAAAATGCCGGTCCCCGCCGGGAGATCTTAGCATGGGGGAGAGAAGGGGTCAATTCGTGCTCGAAGTCCTTGTTCGCTTCCCGAAAAAGGGGAGAATCGTCGTTCTGATGGCCTGGCTGGTCTTGATCTTCCTCCTTTCCGCGGACTCCTCCTCGGGAGATCACTCATCCAACCTTTTGCAGACCCTCCTGGGCGTCTTCGGAATCCTTCCTCGTTGGGAATTCTACGATTCCCTGCATTTCCTCATTCGGAAGTTGGCTCACTTCAGCGAATACTTCCTTCTTTTCTTTCTCTGGCGCTGGAACCTGAAAAGTTCCTTCCTCTCCCTTTTTCTGGCGATCGCCTACGCCTGCACCGACGAAATCCACCAGGCCTTCATTCCCCACCGGGCGGGCGCCCCCGAGGACGTCCTGATCGACGCCGCCGGGGCCCTCACGGCCTGGCTATTCTTTATAGCCCTGACGAGGCTCGTTCCCTTGTTGCATCGGCAAGAGGGCTCGATAGAATAGGAACGGGAGGGCTCCATGATCGTTTCTTTGGAAGAAGCCCCGTGCGTCCCGTCGGGAGAGCTTCGGGCGATGACCTACAACGTCTTCGATGGCCCCAAGGACCTCGAGGGTGTTGCTTCGGCGATATCCTTCCATCAGCCGGACATCCTGGCGCTCCAGGAAGTCAGCGAGGAAGGGGCCCGTCGGCTCGCTGCGGAACTCGGCTACCGGGGAGTCTTCTTCGGCCAGGCCAAGGACCTTCGCCATGGCTTCCGCTTCGTCAACGGCAAGGCCATCCTCTCCCGCTATCCCCTCTCCTACAGCGAACACAGCCTTTTCGTCCTGGAGCCGGAGGAGCGGGCGCGAGCCTGCGAGCGCAGGGGCAACTGGGGCGAGTTGAACGAGGATCGCGGCATTCTCCTGGCCGAAGCGGTGATCGGCGATCGCCCGGTCGAGGTCCTCTGCGTCCACCTCGCCCTCGGGGATGCCCGCATCAACGCCGAGAACCTCCGCCAACTCCATCGCTTCGCGCTCGACCTGCGCAACCAGGGACACGAAATCCTGATTATGGGCGACTTCAACGCCCACCTCGGCATCAGAAACGAAAGCGACCTCGGCCGCTATCTGGCCGACTACGCCAAGTCACCCGGCAACATCGCTCAAAAAGAGGTCCAGGAAACAGCGGGGAAGCTCTTGTTCGATTTCCCGAGCGTGTGGGAAACCACCCCCCACAGAGAGGTGCTCCTTTCCGATAACCTCGTCCTTTCTCCCGAGGAGGCGGAGGATTCCCTCCTTTCCGGTTCTCCCGGCTCGGAGGACTGGCTCGAATTGAAGAACGCCGCCGATGGCAACACCCACCCCACGGCCAACAAGCGCTTTGATAACATCCTGACCACCTTGCGCGCGGAAAAAATCGTCCTCGATNNAGCGTCACCTTGGAATCCTCAATGTTGTTATCGCCCCCTCTCCCGAAAAATCGGTAAAGAATAAAATAAGGAGTCTCTAAATCAAGGCTAACCTTTTTACACAAGAAAAGTCCCGGGAATTTCCCGGGACTCTCGAGGATTATCACGATGCCGTCGAGGAGATTTATTTTTTTTACTGGGCGGCGGGCAGGGCGGGGGCGGTTTGCTCGGGGATGAGCTTGGCGACGACGTTCTCGGCGAAGAGGTTGGAGAACTTGGAGCGGACATTGCCTTCGTAGAGTTTGCCGAGTCCGAGGCCGACCAGGGCTCCGACGGCGATTCCGACGATGGTTCCGATACCGGGGACGATGGAGCCGACCATCCCGCCGACCATGGTGGCGGTGGCGCCGATGCCGGTGTAGGCGACGGTGTCGGCCATGAAGTTGGCGGCGACCTTGGCGGGCTTTTCGCCCTTGAAGAGGTCGATGGCGCCGGTGACGGCGGAGCCGATGGCGGCGAAGAGGAAGTTGGACTTGAGGAGATGGGGCAGGGACTTCAGTCCGCCGGAAATGGTGGAGCCGATGGAGTTGACGGCGGAACCGCCCGAGGTGACGCCGCCCTCGAGAGCGGCTTGAGCGGCTCTGGCCGCCCTGGCGCTACGAGCGGTCTCGGTGAAGGTATCGACGACCTTCTTGGCGCCCTTCAAATCTTCGATGGTCTTGATGACGGGAACCATCATCCGCATGCCGGAAGTCTGATCGTTGTTGGCGGCAAGGGCGCTGAAGCGAGATTGGCTGGGGGCGATATTCTGTATGGCCATGGGGAACCTCCTTCAAAGCGTCACCTTGGAATCCTCAATGTGGTTATCCCCCCTTCCCTCGAAAAATCGGTAAAGAATAAAATAAGGAGTCTCTAAATCAAGGCTAACCTTTTCCGCCGCCCCCTCTCCCCAATCTATGCTATCCTTTAGACTATCTATGTTCGACGGCGAGAGGCGAGGATTTGGTGAAAAGGAAAAACAAGGCAGGAATGGCTTCGAACGGATTTCGCGCCCTTCTGCGAGTTCTCTTCTTTCTCTTGGCGCTATCCGGCCCCCTGCACGCCGAGGAAGCCATCGTCGAAGACCTCCCGCTCGGTCAAATCGATTGGACCCGGGGGGAACTCCAGGTCAAGGGGATCGGAAACCGTCCCGAAGGCGTTTTGCCCTTACAGGGCCAGCAACTCGCCCGGCGTTCCGCCATCGCCGACGCCTTCCGGAAGCTTCTGGGGTTGACCGATAAAATCCGAATTTCCAATCAGAAGGCTCTCGGTGGAAGCGAAAGCGCCCGGATTCGCCTCGAAGCGGCCGTCAAGGGGGCTTCAATCGGAGAGCCCAGGTTTCTTTCCGACGGCTCGGCCCACGTCGAACTTTCCCTGCCTCTTTTCGGTCGGCGCTCTCTGGCCCAGGCCCTGCCCCCGATCCTGATTCGGAAAGCAGAAGGCCGCCCTTCTTCGCGAGGAAGCCGCACCGGCCTCATCGTCGATGCGCGGGGTTTGGGCTGCCGTCCCTCCCTGAACCCTTCCGTTCTCGATCTCGGGGGCAGGGAGCTTTACGGGGGGGCCATCGGTCCCGGAAGCGAAGGGATCAACTACTTTTCTTCCCTGGAAGCCGCCGGTCTCCGGAGCGGTCCCCGTCCCCTCGTTTTACGCGCCATCCGCGCCAGCGGGCCCCTCAAGACGGATCTGGTCTTGGGGGAGGAGGAAGCGAAGCGCCTTTCGGTGGAAGAAAAAAGATCTTCCTTCCGGAAGTCCTTTTGCGTCCTCATCGATCGATAAGGAAGTTCGTTTGTTTCCTCGCCTTTGAAATGCGACAAGGAGTCAGAATCACCCCGATGACCGATAAAAGAAGGAAAGTATTTCTCGTCTGCTCGTTTCTCGCTCTCTCTGCGCCCGCCTTCGCTGCGCCCATTAACGGCGGAACCCTTCATCTGGCTTTACAGGATGACTTGCGCTCCCTCGATCCTGCCCTGGGATACGACATCCCCACCATGGGGGCCGAACGTCTCCTTTTCAACGGGCTCTTGACCTACGATTCCCAGGGGACGATGAAGGGTGACCTCGCCACCGGTTGGAAGGTTGAGCAGGGTGGAAAGCGCTACCGTTTTTCCCTGCGCCGGGGGGTTCGTTTTCACGACGGGCGGAACATGACTTCCAAGGACGTCCGCTATTCGATCGAGCGTCTTCTCCTTCCCGAAACCAAATCGCCGGGCGCGGCTTTTTATTCCGACATCCGCGGGGCGCAAGACCTGCTTTCCGGGAAGAGGACTTCCCTGTCGGGATTGTCGACGCCCGATCCCCATACCCTGGTCATCGACCTGGAAGCTCCCAACGCCGCTTTCCTCTCCATCCTGGCCCTTCCCTTCACCTCGGTGATCCCGGCGGGCAAACTCGATTCGGGAAGGCATCCCATCGGGACGGGGCCCTTCCGTCTTGCTTCCTGGGTTCCGGGCCAGCGTATCCTGTGGGAGCGCAACAAGGATTATTTCAAGCCGGGAAGACCCCATCTCGATCGGGTGGAGTATCTGTTGGGACTGACCGAGCAGGTGGAGTCCATGAAGTTCGAGCGGGGTGAGATCGACATAATGGGGATCAACCGCCCTCTCGCGGCCACGGACTACCTCCGCTTCCGCGCGGATCCGACCCGGAAAGACCAAATTTATTCGGCGCCCGACCCGAGCCTTCATTACATCGGCCTCAACACCGAGGTAAAGCCCTTCGATAAGCTCGCGGTACGCCGGGCGGTCGCCCACGCCATCGACAAGCGAAAAATCCTGCGCCTGGTCAATGGGCGCGCTCAGATCGCCCAGGGCGTCCTTCCCCCGTCCATCCGGGGAGCCGCTTTCGATAAAGGCTATTCCTTCGATCCTCCGAAGGCAAAGCAACTCTTGAAAGAGGCCGGCTTTCCGAAGGGATTCAAGACCAGTTATTGGTGCTCCAGCAATCCCGTCACCCTCAAGGTCGCCGAGTCCGTCCAGCAAGACCTTCGCTCAGTCGGAATCGAGCTGACCCTGAAGCCCCTGGCCTTTCCCACCCTTCTCACCGGGGTCGGGAGGCGGAAGAACGCCGCGATCTTCAGCGGGAACTGGACCTCCGATTACCCCGATCCGAGNNTATCCCGATCCGAGCAACTTTCTAGCCTCCCTGTTCCACAGCCGGGGGATCCGGGAGATCAACGCCGTGAACACCACCTTCTTCTCGAGCAAGAAGGTGGACGCCCTCCTGGATCGGGCCGCCCGCACGGTCGAGTCCCGTGAAGTGAACAAGTTGTACCGGCAGGCGGAACGGGGAGTCCTCGAGCAATCGCCGATCGTTCCTCTTTATTTCCCCCTGAACGTCGACATCCGCGNNTGGCGGGGGCGCAGGCCGATCCGGCCACGGTGGAAAGAATCAGGCAGCAGCTTCATCTCTCCGACCCCGCCTTCCTGCAGTTTCTGCATTATCTGGGCGGTGTCCTGCACGGCGACCTGGGAAAATCCTTTTCGAGCGGGGTCGACGTGTTCCCGGCCATCCTCTCACGCCTTCCGGCAACCCTCGAACTTGCCCTGGGAGCGATCCTCGTTTATCTATTCCTCGGAATCGGGCTAGGCAT
>DOBT01000252.1 GCA_003503675.1 Cyanobacteria bacterium UBA8530
TTGATAAGGATAAGAAAAAGATAAACAAGGGTATAATTAGGGCAAGCAGGCGAAAGCGAAGCTTGCCCTAATTTTTCCCTCACGCAAAAAGGAGAGCGCTCATGAAGAAACTTTTCCTCCTGACCATGTCGGCCGCACTGCTCCTGTCGGGATGCGCCGGTGGCAACGAGCGCGTGAAGGGCTCGACCAGAATCGTCGAGAGTTCGGCTTCGGACAAGCCCGACTGGCTCGAGAAGAGAAGCCTGGAAGACAGCAAGGACATCGTCTTCGTGGGGGCCGTCCAGGGCGTGAGGGATCTCGGCCTGGGTGAAGAGCAGGCGGAATATCAGGCCAAAAGGGTCATCGCGAGCTCCATCCGGGAAGTCTTCCAGGGCGAGTTCAACTCCGCCACCGAAGGCACCAACCGNNTAAAACCGGTTACTGGATCCCGAAAGCAGAATCGGCCAGGCCATCCAGTCCGCCATCTCCGGCATCACCGATCGAGTCCAGGTGAGGGGAGTCATGCCGGTGGAACGCTACTGGCAGCGCACCGAAACCGTGATCGACGACGGGGTCGCCAACGGCTACAACGTTTGGCTGAAAGTGAAGATCAACAAGGCCGATTACGATCGAGCCAAGAACCAGGCTTATCAGGACCTCGCCAACGTCGAGCAGATCAAGTCCGACGCCAAGGCCAAGGAACTGCTCGAGAAGGTTCGGGCGAAGCTTGATTGAGCCGGGGGTCGGAAGGGGGCAATCCATGTTTTTTCGGCCGACTCTCATCGCCTTGATGCTGCTTTTCCTCTCGCCCCCTTCTTTCGCCCTGGACGCCACCTGGGTCGAAGTCGAAGGAAAAGCGGAAATCACCGGCAACCTCACGCCCGAAAAAGCCAAAGTGAAGGCCCTGAACCAGGCCCGCTCGAGAGCGATCGAGCAGGTCGTTGGCATCGAAGTCAGCGACGAGGCCTACTTCGGGAGATCGGGGGAAGGCTCGCTGAAACTTTTTCGGGAAACCAAGGCCATCACCTGGGGGCGAGTCGTCGAAGAGAAGGACCTCCGCTACAGCACGGAAAACGTCAAGGTCAAGCCGGAAGATTCCCCCATCATCTTCATCAAGGTGCGCCTCCGGGCCAGGGTGGCGAAAGACAACCCGCCCGACCCGAACTTCAAGGTCTCGCTGAAGCTGAACCGGCACAACTTCAACGAGGGCGCCCCCCTGAAAATGGACATCCGCTCCACCCAAGACGGCTACCTCTCGGTTTTCAACCTGGCGGCGAACGACAGGGTCTACGTGATCTATCCCAACGGCTACCGGCAAGAACTCGCCATCGCGAAGAACGTCGGCTTGGAGCTTCCGAAAGCCGACGATCCCTTCTCCATCCGGCCGGCCCCTCTCGAAGGCCATGAAATGGACGTCGAAGCGGTGAAGGTCATCGCGACCCGCAGCAAGCTCGATTTGCCGAGGGTCGACGAAAAAAACGGAAGCCTTTCCATGGCCGATTTCTACCGATGGTTGCTTTCCATCCCCGCGGCAGAACGAGCCGAGGCCACCGAGGAGTACCGCGTCCACAGTTCGAAATGATGGAGGGAAAGGGGAAGTAAAATGCGCTCATCGCGATTCGCCATTCTCTTGGCCTCTTCGCTGCTTTTTTCCGGCTGCGCGACGACCCTGAACGCCGCCTTCGAGCGCCCCGCTCCCGTCGAGGTCTCCCTCCATCCCTCCGAAAGCGGCACGCTCATCCTCATAAAAGCCCCGGAAAAATCGAAGAGATTCAATGTCATCGGAAGCTTGGGCTACGCGGTCGACGCTCTTCTTTTGGGCGACCTCGCCAATTTGACCAATTCCTACGGAAGCACCAACGAGGCCATCAAGGTCATCGGGGCCTACGCCCTCTGCGGGATCGCCATCGATGCGCTCTGTGGCTTCTTGGGCGGTGAGATCAACAAACAGACCCCCGCCTCGCTCGCCATCGAAAGCAACCAGGAAACCTTCCAGGTAAACGGAATCAGACGGGTGTCCCGGGACCATTACGAGGCCCTGGTTCCCTTCCCTTCGATCAGTGGAGTCACGGTGAGAAACCCCTACCGCATCTCGCTCGCTCAACGAAACGACTTCTTGCCGGCAGCGGTCGAGAAGGGGGCTTCTCCCAAATTGTCCACCACCATCGCCCTCGAAGAACCGATCGGCGACAATGCCATCCATGCCGAGGAGGGCGGAACCCTCCTCCTCAAGGTTTCGAACGCGGGAAAAGGAATCGCTCGGGGGGTCTCCGCGCGCGTCACCTTGTCCGGCTCTTGCGAAGAATTGAGTTTCCCCGAGCGCGTCTCGATCGGGGACATCCCGGCTGGCGGCTCGAAAGAAGTTTATCTCCCCATCGAGGCCTCCAAAGACCTGCTCGAGGGAAATTTTTCTCTGCTCGTAGCCGTCGAAGACCAGAACCAGTTCGATGCCCCTCAGGCGCGCATCGCCTTCCAGACCCGAAAGAAGCAACCCGTCTCGCTCTGCATCGAGCAAGTCGGGGTCAATCCGGGCGGAAGCGGCGTCCCCCGCCGTGGAGAGCAGGTGGATATCCAGGCCCTGGTGCGCAACAAGGGCCTGATCCCGGCGCGCGAAGTCAATGCCTCCCTTTTGATGACTCACTCCGGACTGGTCGCGGGGGGGCCCAATTCTTTTTCCCTCGGGAACATCCCCGCGGGGGGCTATGCCATCGCCACCTTCTCCCTCTTCGTCAAGAATTCCTACGACGGCCCCCAAACTTTGCCCCTGAGCGTGAGGTTGTTCGAAAAAACCACTTCGATCGAAGAGGGAATCGCCGTGGTTCTCGAGCAGAGCAGCGCGCGGATCGATGATTTCGCCTTCAATGCGCTCGATCCTACCGGCCGCTCCTTCGCCCCCGAATTGACCGTCGACGTCGACAAGCCCCTCGAAAAAACCGCCACCCCGAATCCCCACGCCGTCGCGGTGGTGATCGGCATCGAGCGCTACAACAAGAAACTGCCCGGCGTAAATTTCGCCGGCCGGGACGCCCAAACCACCAGAAGCTATTTCACCGACCTCCTCGGCATCCCGCCGGAGAACCTGCTTTTTCTCCTGAACGACGAGGCGACCAAGGCCAATATTCAGGTCGCCATCGAGGAAAAAATCAAGCGGCTGGTGGAGCCGGGGAAATCGGAAGTCTACGTCTACTATGCGGGACACGGCGCGCCGGATCCCCAATCGGGCACCCCGTATTTGATCCCCTACGACGGAGATCCGAACTACCCTCAGGTGACCTGTTACCCCGCTCCGGCCATGTACCAGGCGCTGGGGAAGACCGGAGCCAAGAGTACGACGGTCATCCTCGACGCCTGCTTCTCCGGCCAGGATGGCCGAAGCGAAAAGCCCACGGCCCTGCTGGCCAATTCCCGCCCCCTTTTCATTCAGTCGAACACTCCGAACGTTCCCGCCAACGTGACGGTTTTTGCGGCAAGCGGCCCCAACCAGCTCAGTTCGGCCTTTCCCGAGAAGCGGCATGGTTTATTCACCTACTATCTCTTGAAGGGGTTGCGCGAAGGGGGAGACAAAGTCACGGTGGGAGGTCTGCAGAACTACCTGCTCGACCAAGTGGCGCGGCAGGCCAGGCGCATGGGCAGGGAACAGGTTCCCATGCTGATCGACGACGGCAAGGGGGAGCGTATCTTGTGGGAGAAAAGATGAAAAAAGAAGGCTTCATTTTGCTCTCGATCTGCGCGATCGCCGTGGGTTGCATTCCGCCCAAGATCCTCGCGCCCGGCAACAGCTTCTATTCGGACGTGTCCGCCGGTTGGAACGCGGAACCCCTGGACAGTCCCACCGAGGCGCCGACCGCGGCCCCCACCGAAAGCCCGGAATCCGAGGTGTTNNGGAGAAGCGGGTTACCTCGACGGTCTTTCCCTCGAGGCGAGGTTCAACTGTCCGGAGGGAGTCGCGCTGGACCAGCAGGGAAACCTCTTCTTCGCGGATTCCCGAAACAACCGCATCGGAAAAATCGCTCCCGACGGAGAGGTGACCACCTTGGCAGGAGGCAGGGAAGCGGGTTATCTGGAGGGCATCGCCTCGGCGGCCGCTTTCAACCAGCCGAATGACCTCGCCTTCGATGCCTCGGGCAACCTGCTCGTCGCGGACCAGAAAAACCACGCCATCAGGTCGATCAGCCCCGATGGCACGGTCAGAACCCTGGCGGGAGGAGAATCCGGCTATGGCGAGGGACAGGGAAAAGCCGCCAAGTTCGATACCCCGCAGGGAATCGCCGTCGATACGGCGGGCAACGCCTACGTGGCGGACACCTGGAACCAGAGGATCAGAAAGATCCGCCCGGACGGCCTGGTCTCCACCCTGGCCGGCAACGGCGCCTCGGGCTACCAGGACGGGGCCGGGGTTGCGGCGAAATTCAACCATCCCCAGGGGGTGGCGGTCGACGGAGCGGGAAACGTCTACGTGGCCGATAGCTGGAACCAGAGGATCCGAAAGATCTCGCCGGGCGGTCTCGTTTCCACCCTGGCCGGCACCGGGGAATCGGGTTTCCTGGATGGGCGGGAAGCCCGGTTCAACGGCCCCGTCGGTCTGGCCGTCAGCAAAGAGGGCATCGTCTACGTCGGAGACACCTGGAACCACCGGGTTCGGAAAATCACCCCGGATGGCCGGGTTTCCACGCTGGCCGGCAACGGAAGCTACGGCTTCAAGGACGGGAAAGCGGAAGCGGCCTGGTTCAAGAGCGCCGATAAGCTCGCGATCGACGCCCGAGGCGACCTCTACGTTTCAGACCCCCTGAACCAGCGCATCCGCAAGGTGTCGATCGGTTCGACGCCCTAGAGGGTGTTCATCCTCGTCGATCACCGGACTTCACTGCTGCCACATCACCGGGCGAAGCAGGAAGTTACGGAAGGAATCGGCCGGGATCGGCTTGGAGAAGTAATANNCCCTGCACCTCGTCGCAGCCGAGCGCGTGCAAAAATTTCAGCTGGCTTTCCTTTTCCACCCCTTCCGCGATGGCGTGCAGCTTGAGGGAGCGGGCCAGGGCCAGGATGGCTTCGACGATGGCCGCGTCGTCAGGGTCCTCGATCACGTCCTTGACGAAGGCGCGATCCACCTTGAGGGCGTCGATCGGGAACTTCTTCAGGTAGGCGAGCGAAGAGTAGCCGGTNNAGAATGACCGATACCCTGTCCACGTTATCCATGACCATGCTTTCCGTGATTTCCAGCTCCAGGTAGGTGGGGGATAGCTTCGATTCCGCCAGGGCCTCGGTAACCGTGGTGATCAGGTCCTTTTGAATCTTCTGGCTGAGGTGGAACTGCCTGGCCGAAAGGTTGACCGCCATGCGGATAAAGGGAAGCCCCTCGTCTTGCCAGGCCTTGTTCTGGGCGCAGGCCTTCCGCAGGACCCATTCCCCGATGGGAACGATGAAGCCGTTCTCCTCGGCCACCCCCATGAAGTGGGCCGGGGCGAGGACCCCTTTCTCGGGATGCCGCCAGCGCAGCAGCGCCTCGCAGCCGATCAGCCTCCCCGTTCTCAATTCCACCTGGGGCTGGTAATAGACCTCGAACTCTTCCCTTTCGATGGCTTTTCTGAGCTGGTATTCGAGCGTCCGCTTGTCCGCGGCGGCGGTTCCCAGCCCGGGGGTGAAGAACTGGTGGTTGTTCTTGCCCAGCTCCTTGGCCGAGTACATGGCCATCTCCGCGCTCTTGATCATGTTCTCGGCATTGTCGCCGTCATGGGGGTAGCGGCTGACCCCGATGGAAGGGGTGATGTAGAACTCGTTGCCGTCCACCAGGAAGGGGATGCCGAAGGCGTCCTGGATGCGACTCGCCGCCGACTGGGCCGCTTCCTGGTTCTCGATGCCGGAGAACACGAAGAAGAACTCGTCCCCGCTGGTGCGCGCCATCGTGTCGCCCAGGCGGACGTCGACGGAGAGGCGGTGGGCGACGGCCTGGAGCAGGCGATCGCCGGTGTCGTGCCCCAGCGTGTCGTTGATTTCCTTGAAGCGGTCGATGTCG
>DOBT01000095.1:0-166 GCA_003503675.1 Cyanobacteria bacterium UBA8530
AAAACGGCCACCAATCAGAACGTTTTGATGCCGGACAGAGGGGCCATCCAGGTCTCCCTGGACGACGTCATCCCCGCCCGCAGCACCCAGGCTCGACTCGACCTCACCCTGCAGTCCTCCAGGTCAGAGGATTCCACCGCCTCCCTGACCTTCGCCCAACTCACCC
>DOBT01000095.1:324-4292 GCA_003503675.1 Cyanobacteria bacterium UBA8530
TTCGTCGCCGATACCTTCAACCACCTGATCCGGAAGATCAGCCCGGCCGGCGAGGTGACGACCCTGGCCGGGAGCACCGACGGTTATGCCGACGGCAAGGGAAACACCGCTTCCTTCTCGCGCCCTGCCTCCTGCGCGGTGGATGCTTCCGGAAACGTCTTCGTCGCCGATACCTTCAACCACCGGATCCGGAAGATCAGCCCGGCCGGCGAGGTGACGACCCTGGCCGGGAGTATCGCCGGTTATGCCGACGGGAAGGGAAATTCCGCTTCCTTCTTCAATCCGCAGGGAGTCGCGGTGGATGCTTCCGGAAACGTCTTTGTCGCGGACACCTTGAACCACCGGATCCGGAAGATCAGCCCGCTCGGCGAGGTGACCACCCTTGCCGGAAATACGAACGGTGGTCATGCGGACGGGACGGGAGGCGCCGCCTCCTTCGTCGGCCCCATGGGCATCGCGGTGGATGCGAGGGGATACCTCTACGTCTCGGATTCTCCCAACTGCTTGATCCGGAAGATCAGCCCGGCCGGCGAGGTGACCACCCTGGCCGGAAGTACCCCCGGTCATGCCGACGGAACGGGAAGCGCAGCTTCCTTCACCGTCCCCACCGGCATCGCGGTGGATTCTTCCGGAAACCTCTTTGTCGCGGATTCCTTCAACCATCTGATCCGGAAGATCACGCCGGTCGGCGTGGTGACCACCCTGGCCGGAAGTACCCAGGGGCATTCCGACGGGACGGGAGCCTTCGCTACCTTCTACAACCCCGTCGGAATCGCGGTGGATGCTAGAGGAATCCTCTACGTCGCGGATTCCTTCAACCATCTGATCCGGAAGATGGCGCCTTCGTACTAGCCCGTACTAAAGGGCGAGCTTTCGACGCAATATTTTTTGTACCGCGGGGACGTCTTCCAGGCTCTTGACGGGCAGGAAGCGTTGCTCGCGCTCGACCAGGAGGAAGCCCGCGTCCAGGAAGATGCTGAGGTCCCCCGCCAGGTGCTCCAGTTGGAGGATCTTCTCTTCCTTGACCTGCTTCTCGACCACGTACCAGGGGAGGTCGAACTCGCGGTCCAGGGCTTCTCCGGAAAAAACGTAGCTGGCGGTGTTGAAGACCTCTATCTTCTCCTGATCGAAGCTCTCGGGGAAGGAGAAACCTTCCACCAGGCGCAGGCGGCCCTCCACCCTGGCCGGAGCCCCACCCTTGTCGCCGGGGGCCTTGGCCGCGACTTCCACGGTCATGGGGCGACCCGATTCGATGTGCCAGCCGATGATGGCGAAATCGACGGTGGCCCCGAGGTTGTCCACGTTGGAAAAAAGCAGGTATTTTCCGCCCTCGGCGAGGAATCGCCGGAGCAGGCTGTTTCGGCGCAGGCACTCGGCGAAGTCGCCGTGTCCGGGGGCGGCGTAGTCGATCTCGCCTTTTTCGTCGAGGCAGAGCGAGATCTCTTCGTTTTTTTTCAGGCGGGGGAAGCGGTTCTGCCGGAAGATCCGGATCTTTTCCGGGTCGATCCCGAAATAGTCCTTCTCGGACAGGTTTCTTCGGATGGCCTCGTCGGTGTGGAAGGAGGTCATGATGTGGATGGGGATTGCGGGGCAATCCCTCTGAATGGATTCCAGCTTGAGTTGCAGGAAGCTTTTTCCGTCGAGGATGGGAAAGAGCCCCTTCGGTTGATCGAAATCGAAGCGGGTGGCCATTCCTCCCGCCAGGATGACGGCTCCGAGTTGCTTTCTTCGACAGGCTTCCTTTCCTTTCTCCTCCAGACGCAGGCGCTCGGGATGTCCGGTCGGGGGAAGGACGGGGATGGAACCGGGAGGCTCGAGGTTTCCGGCGACCAGGTTGGTTCGCCCGGAAAGGGCTCCGCTCTTGAGCCTGTCCACCAGTCTATCGAAGAGTGCTTGATCCATGTGGAATCCTTTCAGCCTTGAAAAAAAGCGCAAGCATCGTCGCTCGCGCTTCCCATTGTAACATTTCAGATCGCCGTCGACGGGGTCGCTTCTTCCACGGGAAGGGCTCCCGGCAGGCTATAGATTCGCAGTCTTCCGAAGCGGACCTTGCTGCCGTTGCTGGCCAGGGCCAGGGAATAGTCGCCTTTCACGAACTCCGGCTTCAGCTTGAACTTGCCCCTTTCCTGGCCGTTGAGGAAGACCTTCACGGTGTTGGTCGAAAGGTCGACGTCGGCCCCTATCGAGATGGCACCCCCGATTCCGATGGGGGGCTCCAAAGCCATCCCGAACATCTTGTTGGTGTCGGGCCATACCACCCCGGGCAGAAAGCCTTCCGCCGCCCAGGCCTCGAGGTCCTTGGAGCGGGCCGACATGATGAGGTAGTGGGTATCGTCGCGGTAGTAGGGCATGATGGCCATCACCCCGACCGATTTTTCGATCCGCTCGGGGGTCCTGCCGATGAAGCGGGTCGGCCAACAGGCGACCTCCATGAAGTAATGGGAGGGGAGGCTTCCCTGCCAGCGCCGAATGGAAAGGGCCTGTCCCGAGCCGAGTTCGGATTGCTCGAAGGTGTTCTGGTCGATCTGCCAGTTTCCCTTGAAGAAATGCTCCTTCCCGGGGGGAATCGGATCGGAGAACTGGCTGAAGTCATTTCCGTTGATCAACCTGGCCCCTTCGGGGAGAGGGGCTTCGGGAGGCAGGGACTCGGGCGCCGAAACGATTTCCTCCAGGGGCGGGGTCGGGGAGACGATCGCCTTGCTGGGAGGGTCGACCTTCCCGTTGGGGTCCAGGCCGCAGCCCAGGAGGAGCAGCGAGAGGAAGAAAATTTTCTTCATCTTTCACCTACTTGAAGAGGCGCAGGTTGTCGAACTGGACGTAGTTGCCGTTGGAAACCAGGGCGACCCAGTGCTTTCCACCACTGAGCAGGGGCGTGTGCACCTTTTCCTGCTCCTCGCCGTTGATCGAGACCTTCAGGCTCTGAGTCTTGGTATCCACTTCGGCTCCCAGCACCAGGGGGGTCCCGACGCTCATGGGGGCATCGAGCCACTTGGACACCAGGCAGGCCTCTTCGGGCCAGGAGCTGCCGCCCGGGGCATAGCCGTTGACCGCCCAGGCCTCGACCTTGGTGCCTCCGGTGTTGGTCGGGGTGGCCACCAGGACGACGTAGTGGGTGGCGTCCCGGAAATAGGGGATGAAGGAGAGGATCCCCACGGGGTAGCCGAGAAGCTGCGGGGAGTCGGCTTCCTGGTAGGCCCTGATCTCGACGTCGGTTCGGTAGTGGGCGGGGGCCTCCCCGTTGCTGCCCCATCCTCCGCCCTTGTAGCGGCGGATGGTGATGAAGTTGTTGATGCTCGACTGGGCTTGTTGGTAGGAGCCGTCCTTGACTTGCCAGCTCCCGCCGAAGTAGCCGCTTCCGGCCGCCGGGTTATCGAAAGAGGCCGGCTGCTCGAAGGTGACGGTTTGGGAAAGCTGGTTCTTGAAAGGGCTGGCGTTCGGAACCAGGCCGCATCCCGCTAAAAGGAACAAGGCCAGCAATACCCTTCTTCGCATCCTTTCCCTCCTCATGAACCGATTTTTCGGGGGACAAGGAAAGCATAGCCGCTACGAGGGACCGAGAAATCAGCCGAAGAGGAGAAAGGCATGAGAAAAGGGGCGCTCCTTTAGGGAGCGCCCCTTTGAATTTCGGGCTCTTAGACGGCGCCGACGGTGAGTTTCTGACGATCGCCCTCGATGATTTTGACCGCTCTTCCCAGTGAGCGGGGGAATTCCCGACCGCGGGTGATGAGGTTCTTGTCGAAGTGGGTGGCTCCGAACTTCTCGGTGACGTACTTGACGGCGTGGTCGGCGTCGAAGTCGCAGCAGGAGAAGATGTCAAGGCTGAAGAATCCCTTCTCGGGAAAGGTGTGGATGGCGATGTGGCTTTCGGCGATCAGGACGAAGCCGGAGACGCCCCAGTCCTCGGGTTTCGTGCCTTTATACCTCAGTACCGTGGGCCGCGTGATCTTGGTCATACCCATCATCTCGGG